>JBIINB010000146.1:0-10503 GCA_044337705.1 Pirellulaceae bacterium
GCGGACCTGTTTGGCGGGAGATGCCGGGACACCCCGCTCGTACGTCTGCATCCATACCTGGCCATTGCGGCTGACTTCGACTTCGCACCACTGCGATAGAAAGTTCACCACTGTCACACCGACCCCGTGCAGACCACCGGAAGTCTGGTAGGCCTTCTTCTCAAATTTGCCTCCGAACTTCAGAACCGTCATCACTCCTTCCAGAGTGCTGACCTCGCGCTGGAGCATTTCGGAAAGTTGGGCGTGGCGGTCGGTGGGGATGCCACGACCATCGTCCTCGACGGTCACCGAGCCATCGGCATTGATCGTCACCGAGACGGTTTTGGCGTGACCAGCCATCGCTTCGTCGATCGAATTGTCGACGACTTCATAGACCAGGTGGTGAAGTCCCTTGAGCGTCGTGTCGCCGATGTACATCGACGGCCGTTCCCGGACATGCTCCAGGTCGCTCAGGTGCTTCAAATCATCTCCGCTGTAATCGGAGCGATCCAGCGCCATCGATTCTTCGTTTGGGAGATCCTGTTCAGGCTGCTCGGAAGCGCCGTTGCTCATAGTCGTCTCGTTGTCGCTTTGGGCCTTGAAACTCGATCCATCTATCCAGAAACGAAGCTTCCCCTTGCCGGGGTCTGGGTGCCGGCAGCGCGCCAACACAGGGACGGCAAGGCCCCCGCGAGGCGTGCCCGCCAGGAGGTCGCTCCAGGGGCGCTCCATCGGAACCCGAATTATAGCCGATCCCCCTGCAGCCTCAGTGGGGAAAGGACGGACTGGGCCCATTTTCCCAACACTTTCCCAGCCAGCCTGATGGGGGTGACCGGCTTTTGGGAGGGTGGAAATCTAGCGGGGCGTCCCGGTGGGTGGGAGCACCTGGGTGGCCGCATCTTGCAAGGGCTTCAGGATCGACTCGCCGATCGAACCCGTTCGGTTGGCTCGCGCCAAGGACAGTCCCAGGTCGGGATGGTTTTGCCAGTCTCCGGCTCCAAAATTGCGGATGTCGTGATAAGGCCGGTTCAGCTTGGGGGTCACCTTTCGGATCAGGTGAAATCCATCTTGGTCGCGAACCAGGTAATAGTGAAACAAGCCGGCCATGAGAGCGGCACCGAAGAGGGTCCCCATCAGGAAAGTGGAAAAATGGCGAAACATGAGCATCATCTCCTGGAGGTCGCGTTGGTGAGTCCGATGGTTGCTGCGGACCGGGTGATGGCGCTGGTTTGGCACCAAGGGACAGTGCCATTCACCACCGGAATCCTGCATGTTGCCACAATGGAGCGATGAATGCCATAGCAATCAAGTCAGGGGGAGTGCTGGGGTAGGCTGGCCCCGGGAGGGGTGAGGCCAGAGCGTTTTCCAATTGCCGCCATGCTGTCGGAAATTGCCCGACGCTTGCCAAATCGGCCCGAATGTTCCAAGCTGTGGCGACTGGGGCACCAACCCCCGGCACCTCTTGGCGAGGGGCACTTCCTTGGTGAGGGGGGCCAGCAGAAAGTTACCAATCACGTGGCGGCGATATTGGCCAGGGTTCAAATCGTAAGTATTCCGCCGCTCCATTGCATTGGATTGTTCGTCAGATTTCGGGGGTTTGATTCGTACTCGATCCGATCTTCGGCTACCGATTCTGTTCCTGGAATCAGCCGAGTGAGCATCGAGACGATTCGTTTCAAGTCCGATTTTCCGCGAAGGTTGGATTCCTCGTTCATGGCGTCGCAAACACGCAAGACATCATGAATCGACGCACACTCCAGGGCCGAACCGCGAGCCATCTTGAAGAACCGATTTTTGTCTTTGAGGCTTTGTTTGCCGTTTCCTTCTGCGATATTCAGCGAAATGGATTGTGCAGCACGACACCACTGTTCGCCAGCAGGTCGATGGATACCCGATAGCGACTTGGCGATGCGATACGAGAAAGCAACGTAGTCAATCGAGAGGCGATCAACTTCAAGCCGTGCATGATCCAATGTTGCTTCTGCTATCACGATCCTTTCGAGTACGACTGTCCTGACGAACACGGGAGACTTATGTGCCACTGATTCAACTGACGGAAGTCCGAAAGGTTTATCGGCTGGGGGATGTTGAGGTGAACGCCCTGGATGGCATCACGATGTCGATCGATCGCGGGGAATCGGTAGCGCTGATCGGACCCAGCGGGTCGGGGAAATCGACCTTGATGAACACTCTGGGGTGTCTGGATCGCCCCACCTCAGGCAGCTATCTGCTGGATGGTCAGGAAGTCGTTACGATGACGCGAGATCAGCGATCGAGGATCCGCAATCAACAGATAGGATTTGTGTTTCAGAACTTCAATCTGCTGTCCCGTACCAGCGCTTTGGAAAATGTTGAGTTGCCGATGTTGTATGGGGAGGCGATTTCAACGCGGTCGCGGCGGGACCGAGCTCGAGAACTGCTGCAGATGGTTGGGCTTGGGGACCGCATGGACCATCACCCCAGCCAGCTCAGCGGAGGGCAGCAGCAGCGCGTGGCGATCGCCAGGGCCCTGGCCGCTAGGCCATCGATCCTGATGGGCGATGAGCCGACCGGGAACCTGGATACGCGCACCAGCCGCGAAGTGATCGATCTTTTCCTGAAGCTCAATCAGGAGCATCACCTGACGGTGATTCTTGTGACCCATGATCTGGCGGTGGCGCGGCACGCACGACGCAATGTCGTCCTTCGTGACGGCCGGGTGCTCTGCGATACGCTCGATCATCAGCAGGCTGCCACCTGCCTGCAGCGATCGCAGCAATGGGACGTCGATGCGGAAGAAGGATCCAGTCAGGCAGCGGTGCAGGGATGAGCCGTTGGGTCGGGATCGCGTCGTTCCGATCCCCGACTTGGCGGTGATTTCCCAGGCCAGCGTCTGCGACTACCTGGCAGACATCAATTGCTGTCGGAGGAAGGTGTAGGCCAGCGCCTGCATGTAGGCGCTTTGCTGGTTGTTGGCAGCGCCACCATGGCCTCCTTCGATGTTCTCGTAATAGAGGACCGGATAGCCCATCGATTCCATCTTGGCCATCATTTTGCGAGCGTGCCCCGGGTGGACTCGATCGTCTTTGGTCGACGTGGTGAAAAGAACGCTGGGATAGCGACGGTCTTCCCGCAGATTGTGGTAGGGGGAGAATCGCTGGATGAAGGTCCAGTCTTCCGGTTTGTCGGGATTTCCATATTCGGCCATCCAGGAAGCTCCCGCCAGAAGCTTGTGGTAGCGCTGCATATCCAGCAGCGGCACCTGACATACGGCAGCCTGGAAGAGATCTGGATAGAGCGTCACCATGTTGCCGACCAGTAGTCCGCCGTTGCTTCCTCCCTGGATTCCCAGTCGCTTGGGTGAGGTGACTTTGCGGGCGATGAGATCCTCAGCGACGGCAGCGAAATCTTCGTAGGCCTTGAGTCGGTTTTCGCGAAGAGCGGCTTGATGCCATCGGGGACCATACTCTCCACCCCCACGAATATTGGCCACTACATAGACACCACCCTGACTGGCCCAGGCGCGGCCGACCGCAGCGTTGTACGAAGGTTGAAGGGAGATTTCAAAACCGCCATAGCCGTAGAGCAGCGTTGGTTGATCGCCATCGAGCGGCAGGGCCTTGCGCGAAACCTGAAAGTAGGGAACACGCGTTCCGTCGCGACTGGTCGCAAAATGCTGCTCGATCTGCAACCCCTGCGATGGAAAGAATTCCGGCAGACTTTTCAGCTTCTCAGGAGCCTCCCCGATCTGCCCGTAGAGCAAGGTGGTGGGGGTCAGGTAATCGGTGCTGGTCAGGAAATAGGCGTTCGACTCGTCGGGATCGACCGGCATGAAGCTGAGCGTTCCAAACTCGGGGGATCCTTTCAGCGGTTCCCTAGACCAATTGCCTTCGCTATGGGTACATACGATCAGGCGATTCTTGACATCTTCCAGCACGTTCAGCACGAGATGGTCGCGAGTGAAGGAAAAGCTGGCCAAGGCAGAGGTTTCGGTCGGTTCGAAAAGGACTTGATATTTCGGTTTTCCAGAGAGGAAATCGTCGAAACGAGTCACCAGGAGGCTTCCGGCAGCGAAGGTCTGGCCACCCGCTTCCCAAGGCTCCCGCAGTTCCAGGCAAAGCCATTCGTGGAATACCGATTTGTTGACCGAGTTGGGGACGTCGATCTTGATCGCTTTACCCGAGGAGGGCAGGTAATAGAGTTCGTCGTTGTAAAACGCGACGTTGCGCACCAGAAAACTTCGCTCGAATCCGGGGGAATCATCGTGCATTCCCGAGGCGGACATATCCTCCAGCGATGCCTCGAAAACAGTCTCTGCTGATTCCATCGGGGTGCCTCGTTTCCATCGTTTGACGATGCGAGGATATCCCGATGTGGTCATCGAGCCATCGCCGAAGTCGCTGTAGATGAAGACGTGATTCAAGTCGATCCAGTCCATTCCTCCCTTGGACTCCGGCCGGTCGAAGCCCCCTTCGACGAAGCTGCGGGTCTCCAGATCGAATTCGCGAGTCACATCGGCATCGGAGCCGCCTCGCGACATGGTGACCAGAGCTCTGCGATACCCAGGTCTCAGAATCGAGGCTCGCTTCCAAACCCAGCTCTCTCCTTCTTTTTCGCCAAGCTGATCGAGATCCAGCAGAACCTCCCAAGCGGGCTGCTCCTTTCGGTACTCTTCCAGCGTGGTCCGTCGCCAGAGGCCCCTGGGATTCTTTTGGTCTCGCCAGAAGTTGTAGTAGTATTCGCCTCGCTTGCTGACCATGGGGATGCGCTGGTTGGAATCGAGGATTTCCAGGAGCGACTGCCGCAGCGGCTCGAACGCAGGATCCGATTCCAATTGTTTCTGGCAGAGGGCGTTGCGTGCGCGGACCCAGTCGAGTGCCTTATCGCCGCTGACATCTTCCAGCCATTGCCAAGGATCGTTGCTCACAGGAAGACTTTCACTGAGGGGGATGCTGGAGGATGGTCGATCCCCTTGCTGGGCGTAGGCTTGGGGAATCAGTATCGAAAGACCTGCCACCAGATACCATGGCCAGCGAAGGGAACGCATGAGCGACACTCCTGGATGATCGAAGGGGAAATGATCGCTTGGCTCGGCGAGCAAAGCGTAAGACCGGCAAGTGTTAGTGTACCCAATGACCTGTCCAGCAGGAGGGTGGCGAGCGACCGTTGTCAGGGAGGATGCGCCAGGTATGGATTCAGAGGGAGGATGGCAATGCCGGAGAGGCAGGGGGCGTCGGGCCGAGGAATCGAATGCGAGTCCCGGTCTGCGGGCCGGACAAGATCTCGATTCGACCTCTCACCAATTGGGCGCGCGTCGCCATCCCTCGTACACCGAAATGGCCTGGGGGAAGTTTGGCTGTATCGAATCCCCGGCCTTGGTCCTCAATCTCCAGAATGAAACGGCGGGCCAAATCATCCCATGAGACTTCGATGCGGACCCGAGGAGAGTGACTGTGTTGAGAAGCGTTGCGAAGTGCTTCTTCGGCGATCCGTAGCATCGTCAGCGATAAATCGCTGCCCGGCTCTGGGGCATGCGCGGGAGATCGCCAGTCGAACTGCCAGAGGATCCCCGGATACGCCTCTTGAAAGGACTTGACCAGTTGCTGTAAATGAACCTTCAGTGGGTCGGTCGGAGAATCCCAACCACCTCGCAACTGGTTGATCCACCGTCGACCGTCGGTGGCGGCCTGCTGCAGCAGAAGGGAAAGCCTTTGCCAATCTTCTTCCGCCATCGCAGCGCCACTCCGCCAAGAGGCAGCGAGCGCTTCGACCTGCCACTGAGCTGCAACGATCGACTGAATCAGGCCATCGTGCAACTCGCAGCTCCATCGCAGCCGATCCCATTCCATCATCTGGATCGCCAGATGATTTGTGGACCGATCGGTTGAATCGGAGCGGTTGGCACCTTCAGGCGGGTCGATCATGGTTGCGCTGGCGGCTTCAGATCGAGGTCTTTCAGCGACCGACCGAGCCTTTTTCGATCCGATTTGATGTTGGGGCCTGGAAGTTGGTTCGCCGAGTCGGGAGGAAGGGCGGAGTTGGGCTGAGCAGCCATCCACTGAGAGACGGTCTTCGGAAGGTTTTTCTGCTCTTCCGGCGATCCCATTGCCTGCATCGCATCGTGAACCCCGAGGAGCACCGACTGCTTGACTCCTTCGCGGATCCAACCGAACAAACCATGGTTCATGGCATGACTCCTCCCTACAGGCTTCGTCGGCCCATCCGCTCCTGCCGAACGAACGGACGCGACCCTTTCCAAACCGGCGAAGACTATCGACCTTCGAACACCAAGTCCAGTCCAGCTCAACCAGCCCCTTCAGGTGGGCTTTTCCAATTGGTACGGCTTCTCCAATTGGTACCACCCACCTTTCACCTGGATCCACCTGGTCTGGTGGTTTTTTGGGATGGATATACCTCATTGTGGGGGTTATTCGAGGTGGGTTGAATCGTGGCGGGGAATAATTCGCCGGAGGAGGCGGTATTGGAACATCGTGGGCCCAGGCCGCGTTCGTCATCTGGTCCTTTGGCTATTGCACGGGGGATGCATCGCCGGCGGGGAGTGGTGAGGCAAATGCAAGCAATTTCCTTCGCACCAAATGGCACGCGGGAGTTATTCGGTCGGGTTTCCGAATTATGGGGTATGCAGCCTTTGCGGGGGGGATAGTGATCTTGGCTTGCTGCTATCGTTCGGGGTTGGGCTTTGCTGTTTCCGCGTTGGAGTCGATGCGGTAGCGAACTTTCATCGCGAGTTGAACGATGCGACCGTTTGGCTTGCGTTGCCAGCTTTAGGCGTCCGTCCCTGGCTTTCATGGAAAAGGGGTATTGAAATGAGAGTAGTGATTGTTGGTGCCACGGGGGGTATCGGTCGGGCGCTGAGTCGGCAGTTGGTGGAGGCGGGAGATCAAGTGTTTGCCATCGGGCGTCGGGAAGACGCCCTGGAGCAGTGGCGAAGCGAGTTTGGCGGGGGGATTGCCCGAGCGGACGCGGCGGACTGGGACGAACTGGAGCGGGCTTACCAGCAAGCGGTATTGAATCTCACCGGGGTCGATGGTGTCGTCTGTTTGGCAGGTAGTGTTCTGCTGAAACCGGCTCACCTGACCTCTCCGTCCGACTGGCAAGCGACGATCGCACAAAACCTCACTACGGCGTTTGGCGTGATTCGCGCGGCGACGAAGTCGGGATCGGTCGCGGGGGGGGATCAAGCTGGTCGGGGACTTTCGATCGTTCTAATGAGCTCTGCGGCCGCGTCGATTGGCCTTAGCAATCACGAGGCGATTGCTGCGGCGAAGGGGGGGATTGAGGGATTGGTTCGATCTGCCGCCGCAACCTATGCAGCTCGTAGGATTCGGGTCAACGCGATCGCTCCTGGGCTGACTCAAACCCCCATGACCGAGAGAATCTGGTCCAATCCACGGTCGGCAGAAGCTTCCAGGTCGCTTCACCCGCTTGGGTGTCTGGGAGACCCTTCCCAAGTGGCACAAGCGATCGAATTCTTGTTATCGGAACGAGCCTCCTGGATCACCGGTCAGGTGCTGGGAGTCGATGGGGGGCTTAGTCGCCTGAAGGTGCCGGCACCACCGGCCCCAGGAAACCCTGGTTGATGGCTGTTTCCTACAGGTTTTCGACGCCAGAAATCGAACTCAGCTGACTTGGCACCTTCAATCAGAGTGCGACGATTTGTCGCAAATGAATGGTTGCTATTGAAGTTCCTGCCTTTCGGTAACGATACTGGGAGGGTTTCGATGCGGAGCTCCTTTGAGGAGTTCGGGTTTCCCTACCCAAGCTTCGTGCAATCGTTTATTTTTGGGGAGTCTGTCTTAGGGCAATCGGCTTGTCCCATGATCGCTTGAGTATTCCTTCCTCGCTGTTTCCGCGAGGCGGCTCAGGTTGTCATAGGGGCAGACGAGCACTACACGATTCCGGTTTTTGCGGAAACGATCAATTTATGGAACGCTTCCTATTTCCTCGCTGGACCAATCGTCTTTTGGCTGTTTTGGGACTGGCGCTGCTTGGCGGTGGTTTGCTTTTTGCTGCACCAATGTTTCTAGGGGTCACCGATCCGGTGACGCTGAACACGGGATATCAGCCTGGGCAACCGGTTCCTTTCAGCCATGTCATCCATGCCGGCCAGTTGAAGATGGACTGCCGTTATTGCCACACTTCAGTCGACAAGGCGGCCCATGCCAGCGTTCCGGCCACACAGACCTGCATCAATTGTCACAGTCCGATGAGTCCTTCAGGTCCGCCAGTTTACTCTGCCGTTCACTCCTCGAGCCCCAAGTTGAAGGCGGTGCACGACAGCTGGCGAACCGGGGAGTCGATTCCATGGGTTCGCATTCACCGTTTGCCGGATTACGTCTATTTCAATCATTCGGCGCACGTCAATCGCGGGGTCAGTTGCGTGACCTGCCATGGTCGCATCGACAAGATGGAAGAGGTCTACCAGGCCAAGGAACTTTCGATGACCTGGTGTGTCGACTGCCATCGAAACCCCGAAGAGCATCTGCGGCCCGTCGAATTTGTGACGAAGCTGGACTGGAAGGCATCCGACATCGGTCGCGATGCGGCTGAACTGGGGCGGGAGCTGAAGGAAAAGAATCAGATTCACCCCATGACCAACTGCGCGGTGTGCCATCGATGAACCCTCCAACAAAGACCGGGAACGGTATGAAGCGATATTTTCGTAGCATTGCGGACCTGGAGAATCGGCCCGAGTTCCAGGAGTTCCTGCAGCGTGAATTTCCTCAAGCAGCCTCGGAGTTTCCTGAGGGTGTGTCGAGACGTCGCTGGTTGCAGCTGATGGGGGCCTCTTTGAGTTTCGGTGCCGCATCGGGGTGCCGATATTACAAAGAAGAGTTCGCTGCGTTCACCGCTGCGCCGGAGGGTCGCATTCCTGGAGTGCCGACGTACTTTGCGACCAATTTTGAATGGGCGGGTCGGATCGTTCACGCCTTGGTGACCAGTCTGGATGGCCGGCCCATTCAGTTGCGAGGCAACCCGGACCATCCTTCGCTGGACGTCAGCGCGGCGTCCGAATTCCAGGATGGCAAGGAGAAACAGTTCAAGCAGGTCGGGCTGGATGCGATTTCCCAGGCCTCGATCCTGTCGCTTTATGATCCGGATCGCCTAGGAGAGGCGATCGCTCAAACCGCCGATGTGGCTGCGGATTCCAAAGCATTTCTCAGCGGTGACGCAACTGCATCCAATTCCTACAACGCGATGGCTGCCATCGTGCGAAACTCCGGGACGAAGATGGATCCGGAGGCTGTCCAGGAGTTGATTTCGAAGTTCTCGCAGGAAATTGCTTCCTCACTTGGGTCGGGAGCTGCGGTGATTTTCGAATCCACCAACAGCCCATCCATGCTGAGGCTTCTAGCGCAATTCCAAGAGAAGTATCCCGATGTCCTGTTGGTGAAATACGAACCGTTCGATAGTTCTCCGGTCCGAAAGGCACTTGAGTCGCTTGGGGTGCCAAACGCAAGACTTTCCTATCGGCTGGATGCGGCCAAGGTGATCGTGGCGCTGGATGCTGATCTATTGGGGACCGATCCCATGGCGGCTCGGTATGCCCATCAGTTCGCTGCCGGCCGCACGCCAGATGCCACCGGTGCGATGAATCGGCTTTATGCCATCGAAAGCCTCTACAGCGTTACCGGGAGCGCCGCCGACTTCCGTTTGCCAGTCCGAAGTTCCGACATCGGTTCGGTGCTGTCGCGCATCGAGGCGGCAGTCGATGCCCGGATGGCTGGTGATCGGGCAGCGCCGGTCGATTCCGCTACCCCTTTCAGTGAGTTGTCTTTTGAGGATCGGCTGGAGCGAGCGATTCAGAACATATCGCTGGATTTGGTCGCCAATGAAGGGGCATCGTTGGTTGCGGTAGGGGCTCATCAACCGACGCAAGTGCAGTTGCTTGCGCTTCGGCTGAACAGCAAGCTTGGCAACCTGGGTGGTGCGGTCCGGCTGGTCGACGCGCCCAATGTCTGGGGGCCGCTCAAGTCAGTCGACGTGGCCGAATTTGTTCAGCGGGTGCGGGATTCGAAGATCAAGACCGCCATCGTGCTCGCCAATAACCCCGTCTTCGGGTCGCCCAGAAGTTTGTCGCTCCAAAATGCACTGGAAGGAATTCCTTTCTCGATTTATCTGGCCGATTACGCCGACGAGACGGCAGCGGTCTGTCGCTATATTCTTCCCGCTGCACATCCACTGGAGGCATGGAGTGATTGCGTGGATGTCGACGGAATTTATGGGGTTGGACAGCCGTTGATCGAGCCGTTGTTGGGTGGTCGAAGCGCCCTGGAGCTGCTGGCTGGGCTGGGTGGGATTCCGTTCGAAGGTTCAGAGAGCTACGTTCGTCAGACTGCCTCCCAACTGTCCGGGGGCAACCTCTCGGATCGTCAGTGGCGAGAACTTCTCCACGGCGGTTACCTGACTCGTAATTTGCTCCCCAGCGTTTCCAATAAGGATCTGAAGCTGGACGATGTCGCGGCGATCGATCCGGTAGCCGTCAAGCAAGACATAGTGCAGGGGAATTTGGAGTTGGTGATT
>JBIINB010000047.1:0-30811 GCA_044337705.1 Pirellulaceae bacterium
AACCGTTCTGGGGGGCGATAGAAACTGGCGGTCCTGCACCGGTACGGGCTGGCCATCGATGGTGGCATGTGTCAGCGATCGGGATGCCGTGGCACGCACCTGAACGCTCGATCCCGAGATCGCCTGAACCGATCCGGAACGGGCATCGCGCTGGATCGGTTCGGCGATTTGAAGGTACTCAGGCAGGCGAATGCTGGCCTCAATCTGCTCCAGCACCGGTCTCAGTTTGGGGATCACCTGCAGGTGTTTACTCTGATCGCCAACCCGTACCTCCAGTGACGTATTGGCGGTCAGAGCGGGGAGTTCCATCGCGTAGTGATTGGACTGAAGTGGCCAGCGACGATCTGGGTGGAATGGCAGCCGCGCCGTCGCCTCGGCGGGTTTCCAGCGCGTCGATTCGGACAGCCCGACATCCAGCCTGGATGGCTCACCATGAGCCACCACCAGGGGGTCGGGAAGCGGCTGCAATTGGGCGAAGGTGTAGCGAGGGACTTTCTTCCAGGGAAAGGCGATGCGCTGCCATGCGTTGGCGGCGGCTTCCGGAAAGAGCGCGAGCAGTCCGATTGCCAGAGCGGCCAGAGCGCCGGCGAAGCCTAACCACTGGCGTGCATGATGTCTGGGTGCCGAATCGGTGAAATCGCGTCCCTTGGCTGACTCAGCTACCTGCCTCAAGGCAGCGGCTACCAGTGCGGGGGACCGCTGCTGCTCCTGCCGGTCTTCAGCCAGTTCAATCACCCCAAGCAGCGGGTCGCCGATGCGGCGGTCGCGGCGTCGCAGAAGTCGAGCCAACTGCGGAAATGTGCGCTGACGCCAAACCCAGCGGTAGACGACCCAGGGGATCCAGATCAGCGCCACCAAGGCCGCGCCCCAAAGCAGCCAACGGATCGCAGGGGCGGTATCCTGCAGTCGGTCGGAAGCGAACAGGAGGGCGTAGCCCAGGAGGATCACGGTGCACAGCAGGCCGAACGCCTCCAGCACCTTGGTGCGCCAGACGTAGGTGCGAAACTGCTGCAGCTGGGCCTGCAGCGTAGGAGGAATCGCCCAGCGATTGGCATCGTTGCGTTGTTGCATGGACGATAGCTCCTGTCGGTCTGTGCGTCCTCGCCCTGATCTGGCCGACCACTTCGATTCGGCCGACAAACTAGAACAATCCTAGCCATTTGCGGCCGATCCAGAAAATGGCCAACCCCGAGATCATCAATCCAGCAACCCAGGGATTGCTCCAAAGCTGCAGTCGTCGCAGTTGATCAGGGGGTTGGGGCAATTTCTGGAGTGATTCGATCAGCTTTTCCCGTTGGTTCCATCGTACCACCTCTCCCTTGGAAACTCGGGAAAGTTCCTCGAGAACCTCGGGCCTCGCTGGTTTGCCGATCTGCTCGAGCGCCGATCCTTGCACAAAAATTGTTGTCTCCAGGGTGGTATCGGTGGCATCCGATCGCAGGGTGACGCGATGGGGCCCCGGTTCGCCTGCGGTCCACAGTCCCGCGAAGGCCCCCCATTCGCCTCCCTGGGCCGCCAGGCGAATCCCTTCGGTCTGTCCCGAGGGAGATTCGATCCGAACCCGGACGTCCCCCTGCTGCATCGGTTCCCCAGTCCGGTCCATGACATTGGCCTGCAGAGAAATCGTCTGTCGCACCTGGGGTTGCTCGGGCGAATAGTACAGCCTCATCGATTCCCCTTTGGCCATGTTGCGCTGGTAGGCCATCCAGCGAACTACCTGTCCCCAGAAGCGATAGTGATAAAGGTCTTCCACCCCCTTTCGCCATCGCCAAGCACCGTCGGTTCCCATGAACAGGACCTTGCCGCTGCCAAAGGTACGGGTCGCCAGCAGGGGAATGCGACCGAAAGCGTTGGAGGCTTCCTGGTGGACTGCAAGGACTTCGCTACCTGGTTTGGCGCGGAGCACTGGCGCGTACCATTGAAACCCTGGGAGTTTCTCCCAGACGGCCGTCGTCTCGTCCTGCGTGTCGGCCAATTTGGTCAGCAGGCTGCGGCGACCCGATTCCGTCAACTCAAAGTGGCTGGGGGTCCGAGTCCCCCAGCCTTCTGGCTGAGCGGGATCCAGGAGCACCGGGTAGAGATCGGCCAGTTCGGTTTCCAAGAGGCTGGACTGAAGTCCCTGCCAGCCAGGCATGAACACCAGGCCGCTCGCCTGCTGCTCCACCAGCCCCTTGAGCAGTCGACACTGTTCGACGGTCAGTTGGCCGTCGGCGATGCCGACATCGCCAAGAAAGACGACATCGTAGGCGGCCAGCGCCTCCAGAGTTTCGGGAAACGCCTGGATGTAATCCTTGTTGCCCCCGCCGACTTTCCCAAGCCCGGGGTGAAACAGCAGGCAACTGACCTCGACTCCTGGATCGCGCGACAGAGCGTTTCGCAGATAACGATACTCCCACCGTGGCAGCGATTCGACGACCAGGACCTTCAGTTTCTCCTCACGGATGGCGATGGGAACTGTCTTGCTGTTGTTTTCAGAGATCACCTCGCCAGGTTGCTCAGGGACTTCCAGCGTCAACGTGTAATCGCCGATTCCCTCGGGCTTCCACACCACCGCGTCGCTGGTGCGTCCCATGGGGGCGATCCGTAGGTCGTGGGCTACTTCCTGACCGTCGCTGGCCTTGAGGATCACCTTGGCTGCGATCGCACGCGGCAGCGAACTTTCGATCGTGAAGGGAATTCGGACTGCCTTGCCTGCAATTCCGAAGGTGGGTGCATCCAGGCTGAGCAGTTCCAGGTCGGGAAGCCGGGATGGGCTTCCCAGCGGGATGGTCCAGATGGGTGTCTCTGCGGTCCGGTACTGCAGAGCCGCTTGCACGGGAGCCGGCCCCTGATTCCAGTCGCCATCGCTGGCAAGCACCACAGCCTGAAGGTTGGGATGCCGCTGACGCGCGGAAACCAGCAGGTCGTGGAGGTTCGTCCCGGAAGGGTCATCGGTTGCCGCATCCCCTTGCGACGATGTGACCGCCCTGCTGCCTTCGCTGGCTTTCGAGCTGCCTTGCGAGTCCTTGGCCATGTCGCTGGAGGACTCGATCAGGACATCGAAGCGTTCACGGAGCGAATCCCAGGCCGTCGGGTCGATCCAAGGCTTGAGCGCCTCCCGACGAGTCCGCGCCTGGGAATTCGTTCCGCTGTCTGATGCACCCTCGGTCGACTCGGAATTCCCTTCGACCACGTCGCGAGTCTCCATGCTGGCCGAAGTATCGGCAAGGAGGACGATCGCAGGCTTTTGGTCTGGCCTGTATCGCTCCACCCACTCGGGCTGATTGAGCAGCAGCAGGGCACCACCAACCAGCGCCAGACGAAGCAATTCCAAGGCGACCATCCGAGGTCGAAACTGCCATCGACGCATCGCTTCCCAGCTGATCGCCAGTGTCGCCAGAAAGCACAGCAGACTGAAAGCCAGCGTCCAAGGGGTCCACTGAAGGACCAACTCCCGCTCGGTCATCGCAACGCCTCCTTGGCCACCGGTCGCCGTGGCATGCAGAGGATCGCTTCGGCGATCAGGGCAGCGATCATCAGCATCACAAACAGCCGCCACACCTCACGGACTAGGCTGCTGGCAGATCCCGTCTTCTGCTCGACCTTCGTCAGCGGCAGTCCCTCAAACAGCTTGTCGATCTGTTCGGAGGCGACCGAGTCGGGCTGATCTTCCAGGTTCGATCGATTGATGGCGATCAGGTTCTTCTCCGACTGAAACACCCCTGGCTGAAACCCGATTTCGCTAGAAAGGCTGCTGCCGCTGGTTCCAAGTGTCTGCCATCCTTCCAGGTCGATATTGGCGGGTGAGGAAGCGGCAAGCGATCCTGCATCGATACCACGGGTTCTGCCTAGGGAAAGTGTCCCCTGTTCGATCGCTCGCTGGATCATCGCGTAGAGGACGATTCCCTGTCGGGCGAGGTTGGATTGGGATTCCAGAGGGGAAGCGCCGCAGAGGTAGACCGAGCCGCGATCGGTGGGGATTCGCGCGAGAACCGGAGTGCGATCGGCAAGGCTGGCCAGTGCAACGGCATCTCCTTTCCAGGTCCCGATCCCCCCCAGTTCGACCTGCCCGACAGGCAACGCCGCGCCCGACCGAGTGGCCGCCAGCAGATCGCTGTCGCCTCGCCACTGATCGATAAGGGCTACCGGTTGCAGCGGCTTCCATGCATCCCACTGAACTCCCAGGAATGGGGTGGCGGTGCTGCTGGAATTCCAAGTCTCGGCTGTTGGTGGGAAGATCATGAGGCTGCCGCCGGAGGCGACGAATCGTTCGATTTCTGCAGCGCGATCTCCCTGAGGCATCGTCCCCTGCCAGATCAGCAGCCCTACCTCCTGCCAGTCGATCGCCTGGGTGTCACCCCACGGCACCCGCTGTGCATCGCTTTGTTGTTCCGACTGGGGCGGGATACCCGCCGCCAGCGCCAGGGGGCTGGCAGCAGCGTCATCCTGGCAGATCAGGAGGGCACGTCGAGGGGGCGGCGCGTCGAAGACGAAGTAGAAAGTGTTGTCGGCTGGATTGGCATCGGCGGGGATCGATACCTTCCCCCAACCTCGCTGCGTGTCGGCATCCAGGCGGATCCGATGCTCGTTCCACTGCGCCTGCGGACCGGCTACTTCCATCTCCACCTGCGACCGGCTTCCTTCGATTTCGATTTCCACTGGGATCTGGATCGCCGGTAGATCGTTCTTCCCCTCGACACCATCGCGCCGCACCACCCAGGAAAGAACCAGATCGATGCCTTGAGCGGTTCGTTCGCGACGAGCGGAGGTGACGCGGATCGAGCGGTTGTCGGTGGCGACGTCCGGGTAGGCGATCAGATGGAAGCGAACATTCTTGGGGAACTGTAGCAACTGCTCTCGAACCACCGACCAGATCGGGCTATCTGGCTGCCAGTCGCTGGTGCGAAGATCCGAGCAGATCCAGATCTCGGTAGGTCCCGGCCGATTTGCTGCGAGGTAGGCCGCCGCCTTCTGAAGCATTCCTGGAACATCGCTGGACGCCCCAAACGGCTCGGTCTGCGGCGATTCCAGAAGCCCCTCCAGTTTCTCAAACTCCCTCGGTTGATCCGATGCGGAATCGACCAGCACCCAGCGTTTGGAGCCGATCGTGGAGAGGGCTTGTCGGAGTTGACGACGTCCCGTCTCCAGTTTGGACTCCGCGCCTCCAAGGCTCTTGGCTTCCATGCTTGGAGAACGGTCCAGCAGGACGATCGAAGTGTCGGGGCGTCCGCTAGCAGCCATCCCCATCAGACCGCTCGCCAGGGGACGACTGATCGCAAACACCAGACCAGCGATGGCAGCCATTCGAGCGGCCAGAATCAGCCATTGCCGCAACTTGGCATACCCGCGCGCCATGCGGTTGGCGGTCAGCAGGAACATCATCGCTCCCCAGCGTTTGGTCTGATACCGCCACTGGTTGATCAAATGAATGATCAGTGGAACCAAAAGCAAAGGGAGCAGTGCCAAAAGCCAAGGCTGTAGAAAACTCATCGACGACCGCTCCCTCGGTTCCGGGCCACCAGGAAGTCGGTCAGTACCGACTCGTGGGATCGGTCGATCGAGACGCGCTGGTAGTCGACACCTGTCTCGAGGGCGATGCGGCGAATCGCATCGAGGTACTCTCCCACGGCGCGCTGGTATCGCTGCGCGATTTCGCTGGGTTCCACAAAGATTGCCGGTCCACCTTCCATGTCGAGGAATCGGGTGGGTCTCTGGAAGTTGAAATCGATCTCTTCCGGATCCAGTAGGTGGAATGCAGCGACGTCATGCTTGCGGAATCGAAGATGCTCGAAGCAGCCCCTCCACTGCTCGGCATCGAGAAAAAAGTCAGAGAGGATCACCATCAGAGACCGCTGCCTGGTGGTTTCGGCCAGTTCATGCAGCAGTTCGTCCAGCCGTGTCGGCCCCTGGCACTTGGCCTGCTCCAGTTGATCGAAGACGACGGTCAGGTGAGCCGGATTGCGGCGGGCTGGGAGATTCTGCACCTTCTTATCGGCGATGCACGTCAGCCCCACCGAATCCCCCTGCTGCACCGCAAGGTAAGCCAGCGCGGCTCCCAGACGGCGAGCATATTCCAGTTTGCTGCAACCGACACTGCCGAAATCCATCGATCCGGAGGTGTCGACGATCAGGTAAAGCCGCAAATTGGTATCGGCTTCGAATTCCTTGATGTAGAAGCGATCCGATCGGCCGTAGGCACGCCAATCCAGCCGACGGAGATCGTCTCCAGGCACATACTTCCGGTACTCCGCGAACTCCACACTCGCCCCGCGATGGGGGCTGACATGGCGTCCCGAGACCTGGCCCAGCATCGGTCGACGCGCGGTCAATGGCAGGCTGGAAAGCCTGGCCAGGACTTTGGGGTCGAGGAAACTCCTCGCTTTGCGTTCCGTCAGCATCCGCTTTCACCCTTCTGCATTCCATCCAATGGGCGCCTCGATCGCCTCCGAAAGGGAACCAGAGTCTCCCGAAAAGCGCGGAGGGACAACTTGGTTTCCGCTACCGGAAAGTCGTTTCAGTCCGCACCTTCCTGGGTCGATTCCTGAACCAGTCTGGCGACGATTTCCTTGGCACCGATCTGTTCGGCCTGAGCGGCGAAGGTGGTGATCAGCCGGTGGGTTAGCACCGGGACTGCCACATGTTCGACATCCTCCTGGCGCACCAGATAACTCCCTTGCAGAGCCGCCCTGGCTTTGGCGCCAAGGATCAAATTCTGGACCGCTCGAGGGCCTGCACCCCAAGCCACCAGAGGTTTCAGCCACTGGGGTGCTGTGGCACCTTGGGGCCGCGTCTTGCGCACCAGTCTGGCGGCATAGGTGTAGATATGGTCGGGCACCGGCACGCGTCGAACCAATCCCTGATGCTGCAGGATTTCATCGGCATGCATCAGCGCCTTGAGCTCCGGCAACTCGCCACCCGTGGTTGTCTTGGCGATCTCGATCTCCTCCTGTTCGGAAGGGTAATCGAGTTCGATCAGCGACATGAAGCGATCCAACTGCGCCTCGGGAAGGGGATAGGTTCCTTCCTGTTCCACAGGGTTTTGTGTCGCGAGAACCAGGAAGGGGGCCTGCAAGGAAAAGGTCTTGCCAACGACGGTGACCCGCTGTTCCTGCATCGCTTCCAAAAGCGCGGCCTGGGTCTTCGGAGGTGCGCGGTTGATCTCATCGGCCAGGATGATGTTGGCAAACAGAGGGCCTCGAACGAATTCGAACTCCCGACGACCGCTCTGGGTATCTTGCAGAATATCGGTGCCGGTGATATCCATCGGCATCAGATCCGGGGTGAACTGGATTCGAGAAAACTCCAGCGAAAGCGTCTGAGCCAGTTTGCTGACCAGTAGGGTCTTGGCCAGGCCGGGAACCCCCATCAGCAACGCATGCCGCCGTGCGAAAAGACAGATCGCCAGTTGCTCGATCACCTCTTGCTGCCCGACGATCACTCGGGAAAGCTCCTGCTTCAGGCCCCGATAGGCCTCACGAAGCCGATCGATCGCCTGCACATCATCCTCGCTCAGCGGCCTCGCATCGCTCGCCATCCCTTGGGCCATCTGTCTGCCGCTCCTTTTCCCATCCTTTTGCCTGTTCATTGCATGAACCATCGCGGCACCAGTGCCTGGTGACTGCGGTCGAAAGCCCCTCCGGGGGGCTCATGGCCCGATTTCCTTCCATTGTGGTTGCCTCAGCCAGGGCTTTCCAGCGAGAAACCGGACCGAGGGGATGGATTTCGGTGATCGGAATTGGGCGACCAATCCCTAGACGCTTTCTCATGGAGAAAAGTTTCCCGCGTCGATCGCTTTCCAGCGATGGCCCCCGTGAGGACCATCGATTTTCCCCTGGCAGAAAAGGGGGAGATGGCTTTTTTAACGATTCCGCACCACTTCCAGTTTCACACCATCGAAACGAGCGATGCCGGTGCCTCCGAACATACCGATCGAAACAATCGCCTCTTTGGCGTTGGGCGGCACCTCGAACTCGCGTTGCTCTCGATGCCATTTTTTGGTCCCCAGAAAAGGACCGAGGAAATAGTAGCCGATGCGATTGCGATCCTTATCGAAGAACTGGAGCACGATCGCCGCCTTTTCCTCTGGCCCCCCTCCGGTCTTCGTCTGCGTGGTGGAAACCCAGGTCGATAATCGGACTTTTCGGACCAGGGTACCATCCATGGCCATCCCCTGCAGAAGCAAGGTTGGCCGATGCGGCACGTCATTCTCAAAGACGATGTGTTGGGGTCCTTCCGGCGCGTCGGGATCGGATTCCACCCGCATCCCGAACTGGTAGTACCAACCCGGGCAATGCTCCGGATTGTCCAGCGGCAGTTCGAAGTCTCCGTTGACCAGGCGCGGATTGGCCGGATCCGGGCGCACTTCGCGCAATTGATCGGCCTGGCCGGTCATCGGGACAAAAAGGGTCGGTCGAAGCGCCTCCTTCTCCAGCTTCCCGTCCCGCTTTCGCATCAGGTAAAGGCTCTGCTGGTACCGTTCCCCCACGGGGATCACCATCAATCCCCCCTCGGCCAATTGCTCCACCAATGGCTCGGGGACTTTCTCGGGCGAGCAGGTGACGATGATCTTGTCGAACGGAGCTGCCTCTTCCCAGCCCTTGAAGCCATCGCCAACTCGCGTGAAGACATTTGTATAACCAAGTCTCTTGAGCAGCTGAGTTGCCTTCAGCCCAAGGCTCTCGACGATCTCGATCGTGTAGACCTCTTTGACTAGAGGACTGAGCACAGCGGCCTGATAGCCACTGCCGGTGCCGATCTCCAGCACGCGGTCGGTCGGCGCTGTCTGGAGTGCTTCGGTCATGACGGCGACGATGTACGGACTGCTGATCGTCTGGCTTTCGCCGATCGGCAGCGCCATGTCGTAATAGGCTTTGTCCCGTTGGGAGGCATCGACGAATTCATGCCGCGGCGTATTGCCGATCGCTTCCAGCACTTTCGGTTCGCGCACTCCGCCCGGCTTGAGCACATCCTCCAGCAACCTCCTGCGGGCCGCGCGGTACTTCTCCTCCGAATCGTCCTGTCCAAGCAGCAGGGACTCCGGTCCGACCATCATTGCGGCTCCTCCCCAGAGCAGTGCTAGAAGCAGCCAACGCAGAAACAATCTGGAACCTAGTCGATCTCCAATCCAACCGCTCATCCGCTGCATGCTCATCCCCTTCTTCCGATCGTCCCGGTTAGCCCGCCTGCTTGGTTGCTCAAACCGCCTCTGCATACACACCAGCGTTCCGCTCAGGATAGCTCTCATAGACATGTTCGAACAGCGCTGAGCACTTTTGCGCAAATAACGGTCGGTCGTAGGCGTCTGGCAAGGTATCGAGCGTATCTTCAATCGCTAGCTTCAATGTCGAACGTGCCGCCGACTTTTGCCGCCAATTGAGAACCAGCAGTTGCTTGAGCCGCACAAGCAAGGCTTTGGCGACCTTTTTCACTTCGTCACGCTCGGCTGTCGTTAGTTCCGGTGCAGGCCGCGTCAGAATGTCGAAGATCACTAGCTCTTCTTCACTCAAGTTCTCGCGAACGTGGCGTTCCTGCTCGTCGTCGAGGCTGTTCGAAAGCTTCAGCAACTCCTCGAAGAGTTGCTCGATGTTGCGGCTGCCGTTGTTGTAACTCTCGATCAGCGCTTCGAACTTCTCGGCGAAATCAGCGCGTGTACGGTTCAGGCGAACAAGCTTTGCCAGCTTCGCTGCGATTGCCGCCTTGAGAGCTTCCAGGTCAGTATTCTTATGATTCGATTCCTTGAACCGCTTCGCCAAGGCCTCAAAGTTGATCTTCGAGAGGTCGATTGCGGGTGGGCCGTCTTCGCGGATCGTCGTTCCAGTGATCGATTCATCAAGCACCCCCGAGATCTGGGCAAGGATTGTGGCGATGTCGGGCGGGTTGGGGCTAAGCTTGGCGCGAATCGCCGAAGCGAGCGTAGCGATGCCAGAGATACGCAGCGAGAATTCGATCGCCGCCGGGTCGGGCTTCACCGCGCTATAAAGCGTGCCGACGAACTTCTCGTGGCCGAAGAACTCGCGTCGCACGGCATCAGGGCCGATCAACGAGTTGATGGCGTTCTCGATCGCAGAAAGACGTTCTATGCCACCCAGCGGTAAAGCCTCCATCGCGACCAGGTCAACTCCCTGTTTCAGGCAAAACGCTGTGGCCGCACCCACTGCGTCACGCAGCGTCTCGACCAGTTTCGCCTTATCCTTGACCGGATTCGTGCCCCCCTTGCCAGCGCCGTAGATTGCCAGTGCTTTCTCCAGAGACGCAAACACGTTGGCGTAGTCCACGATCACACCGCTGTGCTTACCGGGAAACACACGATTGGCACGAGCAATCGTCTGCATCAGCGTGTGGTTGCGCATCGGCTTGTCGAGATAGACCGTCGAACAGCTCGGTGCGTCGAAGCCGGTCAGCCACATAGCGCAGACGAATACCAGCCGCAGCGGGTCGGCGGTGTCCTTGAACTTCTCGTCGAGCCCCGGCTGCGACTCGTTCATCCGCTTCCGGTGCGGCTCGATGTCGATGCCGAGCTTCTTCATCTGCTCGATCTCGTTCTGGCCGGGCGAGACGATCACCGCCATGTCGGTCGTCGTCAGCACCTCCAGCCGCTGCCGGAGCGTCGCCTGCTCGGCTTTGGGGAGATCATAGCGTCCAAGTTCCTTTTGAACCCTTGCTGTCTCATCTGTCCAGTGCTTCTTCACCTTGTCGTGCATCCTCAGCGCGGTGGCCTTGTCGATCGACACCACCATCGCCTTGCCAACGAAGCCGCGTCCCAGGAAGTGCCGCACGATGTCCTGTGCCACCGTCTCCAGCCGGTCGTCCCGGGTAATCAGGTGGTATTGCCGCCCCAGCACCTTCTCCAGCTTTTCTTCCTCGTCAGGCGCGAGACCGGCGTCCTCGATCAGGCGGTAGATGTCGTCGTTGAGGTCAGGGTTGACCAGTTCCAGTTCGGGCGTGCGGTTCTCGTAGAACAGCGGCACCGTCGCGCCGTCCTCTACCGATTGCTGGAAGTCGTAGATCGATACATAGTCGCCAAAGACCTCTTTCGTACGCTCCTCGCCCGCGATCAGCGGCGTGCCGGTGAAGGCCAGGAACATCGCCCTCGGCAGCGCGGCCCGCATGTTGAGCGCCAGCGTGTCGTACTGGCTGCGGTGCGCCTCGTCGGTCAGCACGATCACGTCCGAGCGGTCGGTCAAAGCCTCGGGCGTTTGGAACTTGTGCACCAGCGTGAAGACGTAGCGGTGGTTGCCGCGCAGCAGTTCGCGCAGGTGCGCGCCGCTGGCGGCGTGGCACTGGTCCCCTTCGGACTCGCTCACCGCGCCCACGGTCTTGAAGGTCTTGGCGATCTGCTCGTCCAACTCCACCCGGTCGGTCACCACCACGAAGGTCCAATTGCCGGCCAGCTTCCGCAGCACTTTCTGCGCAAAGAACACCATCGAAAAGCTTTTGCCGCTGCCCTGGGTCTGCCAAAACACACCAATCCCATTTGGGCTTGGTGTGTTACCCTCACCCCCAGCCCCTCTCCCAGAGGTAGAGGGGAGTTTCACCCGTGCCACGAGTTGCCAGAGGAACTCCTCGGGTTGATCGAGGACGAGCTGATTCTCGAAGCGGACGATACTGTAGCCCAGTGAGCGCAAGTAAGCATCGCGTTGCGTATCTTTGGCGACGACTTCCGGCGACCTGTGAATCTCGCCGTCAATCTCGACAACGAGCCTGTGCTCTTCGCAATAGAAATCGGCGATGTAGTTACCGATCTGGTGTTGCCGTCGGAACTTCAACCCTTCGAGTCGCCGGTCGCGTAACAATTCCCAGACGATGCCTTCCGCTGGGGTCTGCTGCTGCCGCAACTGCCTCGCTCGATCCACCAACCCTGAGTAGTGCAGGCCGCCTCGGTAGTTTGATTTTTCCCCCCTCTCAGTGGGAGAGGGGCCGGGGGTGAGGGTGGCGGGCTTGGCCAAGGCCGAACGAACCCGGTGAAGCGACTTGATGGCAGCATTGACGCCGATGAACTGGTGGTTCTGGCCGAGGATCTTTACAAGCCCGGCTTTGTGCTCGGAGAACAAAGTAAAATTCTCTACTAGATCGAGCAACCGAACGCGGTCGCAGGTACCGCGAAGCATCACTTCTAGCGAGACGCGGCGCGGCTCGTCCTCGCGCTCAATGCGCTTCCACTCGAAGAACCGTTCCCAGTCGGCGGTGAGCGAGCCGACGCGGCTGTCGGTGCCGTTGCTGGCGATCAGCAGGGCATTGAACCAGAAAAGCTGCGGGATCTGCTGCTTGTAGTGGGTCAGGTTTTCGTCGAAGGCCGCGCGCGCCGGCACGCCGGGCTTCTTGAGTTCGATCACCACCCAGGGGAGGCCGTTTACGAACCCTACCAGATCAGGCCGGCAGGTATAGAGGCTGCCGACCACGCTGAGTTGGCTCACCAGCAGAAAGTCGTTGTTTTCTGGGTGCTCCCAATCCACCACCCGCAAGCGTTCGGTCTTCTGGCCGCTCTCACGCCTCCCTTCTCCCCCTGGGAGAAGGGCCGGGGATGAGGGTGCATGGGATTCATGATCGGCAACGCTGACAGGAATCCCATGCTTGAGCAAGCGGTAGATCTCGCGGTTTGCCGCCTCGAGGCTCATCGCCGAGCGGTCGCGGGTTAGTTCGTCGATGGCGGTCTGGATCGCCTCGGTCGGCAGGCCGGGATTGAGCCGGGTGAGCGCCGCCCGCAGACGATCGGTCAGCACCACTTCGCCCTTGGTCTCCCGTCCGAGCGTTCCGCCCGCGCCGAAGGTTTCCTCCATCGCCGACACTGTCTGCCAGCCAAGGGCCGCAAACAGCCCGATGGCAGGCTGCTCGACGAGTTGGTCTTCCGTGTAAGCGTGCGGGCTCATGCTTCATCTCCCCCCGCTTCATCTGCCAGTGCCCGTTCGATGCTCTCGATGCTGGGCAGGCTGGTTTGCAGCTCGGCGGGCAATGAGTCCAACAACTTGTATTCGGCAATGCCCATGGGCTGGCTTTTGTCGGCCAATGCGTATTCTGCGACCACTTTGTTTTTGCTCTTGCACAGCAACAGCCCAATCGTTGGGTTATCGTGCTCACTTTTCATTTGCCGGTCGATCGAAGTCAGGTAGAAACTCAGTTGCCCAAGATGTTCCGGTTGGAATTTTCCTCCCTTCAGCTCGATGACCACATAACAGCGCAGTTTAAGATGGTAGAACAACAAATCCAGGAAGAACTCGTCTCCGCCTACATCCAGCAATACCTGCCGCCCGACAAATGCGAATCCTGCACCCAGTTCCAGCAGGAACTCGGTCACATGTTTGACCAATGCATGCTCGATCTCGCGTTCTTGCGAAGCATCGGTCAAGCCAAGGAAATCGAACCGGTAAGGATCTTTGATCGATTCATGTGCCAAGTCAGATTGCGGGTGGGGCAACGTAACAGGAAAATTGGTGACGGCCTGACCGCTTCGCTCCAAGAGACGCGATTCAATTTGCATCACTAGCACATTGCGAGACCAGTGGTGCTCGATGGCTTTCGCAGCATACCAGTGGCGTTGTTCGGCGGTCCGCAGCTTATCCAGGAGGGCGATTTGGTGATACCAGGGCAATTGTGCAAGCACCTCTTGCACAATTGCTGTATCGGGCCAGGCATCAGCAAAAGCCCGCATATACTTCAGATTTCTCGGTGAAAAGCCCTTCATGTCGGGAAAGGCGTTGCGCAAATCCTGCGACAGTCGATCGATCACTTTGGAACCCCAGCCATCGCGGCTTTGACGCTGGAGAATGTCCCGACCGATGTGCCAGTAGAGCAGCACTAATTCCCGGTTGACCGACAACGACGCCCGCTGCTGCGCGGCGTGAATGCGTGACTTCAGTTCGGCGAGCCAATCTGCGTAATCAGGTGGCAGCGGTACGATGTCAGGCATATTTTGAAACCTTCCATTCAATCGCCGACACCGTCTGCCAGCCCATCGTCGCAACTAGCCTAACGGCGGGTTGCTCGACAATCTGATCTTCGGTGTAGATGTGAGGGCTCATGGCAATACCTTCACGATTGGGCGAAGCACACGATCCATCACGACCAGACGCTCTTCAATCCATTTCAGGTACTCGTCCCAACGCTGTTGATCTTCGATTGAGGCATCAGGGTACCAACTGGCAATCCTGCACGCTTTAGCATCAGGCAACTCCTGCCAATCCAACGCAAATCCGAGCTGCTTCTCGATGCTATCCTTCTGGGCCAGTAGATTGGAAAACCGCTGCTTCGCCTCCACCCCAGGCATCCACAGTTCGACTCCGAGGCGTTCATCGCGGGTGTTGGCGGTGATGTTGAGCCCGAAGCCTGATCGACCGATGGAGTTGTTCAGCCAGTGCTGCGCCCTTGGCGTCTGCGGTCGAATGTTCGGTGCTTTTGTGGCGAGCCTTTCGACCAGTGCGAGCCAAAACTTCAGCTGCAACTGTTTGGTCGGCGAGGAACTGGACGCCGCCCGAGCCTGTTCGCGTCCGGATTTGGCCCAGTCATTCGGTTTGGCAACCACCTCGAATTTCGGCGCTAGCGGCGAGTCGCCAATGCGCCACAACTCAATTTGCACGCCGAAGAACCGCAGTTCATCGATCGTGTTGTCGTTCAGGAACTGCAGCGCGGCTATGTGCTCCGGCCGGAACGACTCCGCAACCCAGATCACCTTGCGGGCACCGACACCAGCGGCGTAGGCGAGAATTTGTCCCAAGTGTTTGTGGTCAGTCTCTGCCAGCTGATTCTCAATGACCACCTGTTGGTCGCCATCCGTACACAGAATGTCGAGATTGAAGTCCCCCACCCAGTGCTCCGTGGCGACCAGTTCTAGCTCACTGATGCCAAGAGCGTGTGCGAGCGAATCCAAGTTGTCTTGTTCCGCGAGCCACGGCGTGAACTCGCCCGCTTCGTGCTTCCAGGCTTCGCGCAGGGAAACCTGCTCCAACTTGCTGAGAATCTTCTTAGAGGTCATGATCGCATCGCCTCCACATCGATCTGGCCCGAGAGCAGTCGCGGCAGCAGCAGGTCGCGCGTGCGGCGGAGGTTTTGGATTTGCCGAAAGAGAGAATCAACTTGTTCGTAGATAGGTGTAACAATCGCGCAGCATTTCTCGATCAACGGCTTTGTCGGCACAATCGCTTTGACGTAGTTTAGATTTTCAATGGTGACTTGCGGTTGGGCGGAACCCGTTTTTGCCTCCATCACATTCGCGTACTTCAGCAGTAATTCAACAAAGGAGTAATCCCAATAACTCCGGTCTTCACGCGGTAGCATAATGAGCGAATTGTTCGTCACGAAGGCTGCTTCTCGGGTCCGCCATACAGTTCCGCTGCCATTGCCTCGTGAGGTCACTAGAGCGCATTTGTTGTGACAGAGCATCTTGTCGTAGAAGCCAATGACATCGCCCGCGCCATAAACAGGGTAAGCCCCAAAGTCTGAAATCTCAGTCTTGGGCAAGGTCTTGCCATAGCGAATGTCAAAGAGATGGCGAAACTCCAACACCTCCCACCCCTTTGGAATCTCGCCGAGCGGGGAGGGGACGCGGGGGACGGATTCGTGGCCGGGGAAGCGGAAGTGGACGAACCACTCGCGGTAGAGGGCGCGGGCCATCGACTCCAGAAGCTTGATCCGCCGCTGGCTGTTCTCGATCAGCTCGTCGTAAGCCGACAGGATGCCCGCAATGCGGCGCTGGATGGGGAGGGGGGGAAGCGGCAGCCTAATCTGGCGCATATCGCGGATAGGCAGTTGAGGCTGTGCTACGCCACTGCGCAACCCGTTAACCTGTGAGAAGAAATCCGGCGAACGAACGAAGTGGTAAAGAAAGGATGGAAGTAATTGTGAACGGTCACATCGAAGTATGACCATTCCCGAGTTGATGCGAAGATGATCAAAGGGAACGGCATCACTGAAATATGCTGTGTTCCCGATAGTCCCCCGAGTAGTAAGGACAATGTCCTCTCGCTGTAGCTTTCCATTGTTGAGCGCTGCGTCTCTATTTTCGTCAATAAACTGGCAAGAGGAAAAGTCGAATCCTGTCTTGGTCACATTGGTCGCACTAAGAAAAAGGCAGTAACCAACATCAGTAAACTCGCTTTGCTTTGGGTAATTCTTGCCGCGATCTCCGTCGATAATCTCAAACGGTGCATCAGCAAACGATGTCGGTTCTGGCCAGTTCATGATTCCAAAACCTCCGCCACCTTGGCGGCGATGGTCTGTTCCGGTTCCCGCGTTGAAATGTTGCTTGCCATGGCACTCATGACTCTTCCTCCGCTCCGAGACCTTCGGGGTTCATGAGCGACTTCTTCTCTTCCGATGCCAATCGTCGCTCGACCTTTTTCACATCCTCGGCAGCGGGCAACGTCTCGGGACGAATGCCTCGTTCAAGCAACGTGTTGCGGACGGCTTCGTTGTTGGTGACATGCTCTCGCGAAATAGCCGACTCACTGCTCATTCCATGCTGGCGAGCGTTGAAGATCGTGATCTCCGTGGCGAAGTCCTTGGCCTTGAGAATGATCGTAGGGGCGAAGTCGGCCAGCGGCCTGCTGTCTGGTACTTTCCATTGGGCTTTCATGGCCTGGGTGGATTTTCCAAACAGCGCGTGGTCCCCCTTGCTACGAATCAACGCGAAGTCATTACTGCCACCGGTTTGCTCGAAGATGACATTCGAAAGTTCCTTTTCGGTAGCGCTGAGCTTTTTGCGGGCCGAAACCCTCTCGGCCTCCAATAGCCGCTGTTCAATCAGCTCGGCACGGCGAGTTTGGATGGCAAAATAGGTTTGAGCGAACGCGATTTCTTGCTTCCGTGGGTCGCCGTTCTGAGCAATCAGATAACAGGCATAGCGAGTCAACATGATGTCTTCGATTTCCCGCTGGCTGCCGGAGCCCAAATCAACCATTTTCCCGACGTCAGCAAAATGGTCCGCAACAGTGTGTCCTGAGACCTCGCAGGCGGTTTTCGCTTTTTCCACGACTCCAAGAAAGTTGTCCCATTTGGAGTAGCCCAGAAGGTGCTGGAGATCCCGCGCGAGCCAATACTCCACACCCCCGTCTGTTTGCTGAGCGTGCCCTTCGAAAGAGAGGGTTAACGTTTGTACGAGTTCGGTTTTCATGTGCCCAAAATCTCCGCTACGTTTTTCGCGATGGTTTGTTCCAGTTCCCGTGCCTGGGCGTTGAGCTTCTCAAGCTCCTCATTCAGCGTCTCCAGTTGCTCCTTGAAGTCTTCGTCGCTGACCTCCTCGCCTGGGGCGACACCGACATAGCGGCCGGGATTGAGCGACCAGCCCTGCGCTTCGATCTCGGTCAGCGTCGCTGCCTTGCACAAGCCGGGAATGTCGCGGTAGGCGACCTTCCCGGCACCCTCACCCCCGGCCCCTCTCCCAGAGGTAGAGGGGTGGCCGAATACTTCCTTGAGCTTGGCCGCTGTCTCTTCGCCGCCTACGGTCAGGTCGGGCGCTTCTCCGCGATAGAGGCGAACGAGGTTGGCGATGAAGCCGATCTGTGCTTGCGTCCAGTCGCGATGCGCGCGGTCGACTTGCCGGTAGATGTGGCGAGCGTCAATAAACAGGACCGTGTTGGCCCGATCCTGTTTACCCTCACCCTCCGCTGCGTTCCTCCCTCTCCCACTGGGAGAAGGTTGGGGTGAGGGTGTCGCTTTCGACTTATCGAGGAACCAAAGCGTGCAAGGAAGCGTCACGGTGTAGAACATGTTGGGGCCTACGGCGACCATCACGTCCACTGCCCGCGCCTCGATGAGCTTCTGCCGCAGTTCCTGCTCGCTGCTGCGGGCATCTGAGGCGGAGTTGGCCATGACGAACCCAGCGCGACCCTTTTCGTTGAGCGCCGAGTAGAAGAGCTGAATCCACAGGTAGTTGGCGTTGTCGGTGCGAGGCAAACCGAACGGAAAACGCCGCCCCGCGCCGACCATGTCCTTCAGCCGCTCCTTGTCCACCGCGTTGACGTTGAAGGGCGGATTGGCAAGCACGAAGTCAAACCTGCCGGTTTGCCCTCGTGCACCCTCACCCCCGCCCCCTCTCCCGCTGGGAGAGGGGTGGCCGCTAGTCAGCGTGGTGGACGTTGACGGCGACGGCAGGACTCCGTCCCCTCTCCCGCTGGGAGAGGGGTGGCCGATAGGCCGGGGTGAGGGTTCGATGCTTGTTCCACAAGCATCGAATGGGTCGTCGTAGTAGCTGTTGACATTGCCGCCGTGGCGGATGTCCCCCTCAAGCCCATGCACGGCGAGATTGAGTCGAGCGAGGCGGCCGGTCTCGTCGGTCTTCTCCACGCCGCAGATGGCCAGCTCGGCGGCAGGGTTCTTGTGGTGCTCGGCGACGAAGCGCGCCGACTGCACAAACATACCGCCCGATCCACAAGCGGGGTCGAGGATGCGGCCGTGGTACGGTTCAATCACTTGAACCAGCAATTGGACAATACTGGCTGGCGTGTAAAACTCGCCACCGCCCTGGCCTTCGCTCATGGCGAACTCGCCTAGAAAATATTCATAGATCCGACCGAAGGCGTCGAAGTCGAGCGTGGCGGGGATCTCTGAGATCTTTTTCAATAACTCTTTGAGCAGCGTGCCGGTGAAGAGATTGAAGGTCTTGGGCAGCACACCGGCAAGCTGTGGATTGTGCTTCTCTACTTCGCGCATGGCCGCATTGACCTTGCCACCAATGTCGGCCGCTTCGGGCAACGTCAACAGATAATCAAAGCGAGCCTCAGGCGAGAGGTAGAGCACATTGTCAGCATGGTATGCGGCGGGCTCATCGACGCGGCTCCCTCGGCGTGAAGATGCACCAGCCTTTTCCAACTTGGCTCGCTGTGCGGCAAAGCGTACCTCGGCGAAGCGGAGGAAGATGAGGCCGAGGATTGGGCCGGAATACTCTTGGGCCTTGAGGCCGGAGTTGGCGCGAAACTGGTCGGCTGCGTCCCAGAGGCGCTTTTCAAGCGAAGCGGAGGCAGCGTCTTTCTCAGAAGGGGCGATCCAGTGCATGTGAGTATTCTCCCAGGTTTCCGCGATGGGCTATCGCTCACTATTCCGCTGCCAGCTATGTCGCCTGGAATTCTATCAGGCTGCCAGTCGCCGCTGAAAATCCCAGAGGGCGAAGCCCAGTTCCCGGTCCGACCGACTCCTCTTGGCCCCCTCCACCTTGGACCTGGAACCGTGCCTTCCGCTCTATCGATCCCTTACCTGCCAGGAATCAGCCAGCCAGCATGGTTTGGAGGAAGTTGAACATTTTCATTGGCAGGCTTCCAATCGCTCTGCCGATAAACCCTCTGGATTGTATCGATCGTGAGGCTTTGCAGGGATCGCTGTGATGATGGCTAAAAGAATGCTTGCAGTTGCTGCGTCCCTGGTTTTCCTGCTGGCCGGCCATTGCCAGGCACAGATTCATCGCCCCTACGATCCAGCCGATCCCAGGCCCGATCTGATCCCACACCCACTCTATCAGGCTTGGGTCCCTTATAGAAAGATCTACAACCGCCCTCGCTACCTGGGGGGCTATCTGGCCTCCAAGATCGAGCCGACCAGTCAGGAAGCGATGGCGTGGCACGATAACGTCAACGCAGGGCTATATGGATCAGGATGCAAAACCCGCGCTCCGCTCTACTACTTCCCCAAGCCATGGGAAGCGCTCGAGATAGGAGCTCGTCCCAATCCTTACGATCCGGAATCGATGGCCAGGTACCAACAGCGAACGGCAGTCGGAAGCGGAGAGTCGGTCGCACCGATCGCCGTCGACCGTAGCGAAAGCGAACCGACGACGCCAGTTCCAGACGCTCACTCGCAAGACGCTACCGATCTGCCTCCTCCACTCCAGGTCGATCCCGCCGAAGTGCCCTTGCAGCTACCGATCCAGTAGTGCAGTCAATAAGTCCGCTGAGCATCGGGGAGGTGGAAATGTGGCAGTCCCACTGGAGATGGACTGCGGTCTCTAGTTTCCGAGAACTTCCTTGATGCTGCCCGTCAGCCCATCGACTAGATGATCGATTTCCTCGAAGCGGATCGAGAGGGGCGGCAGGATGGGAATCACATTCCCTAGCGGGCGAAGCCAGGTGCCGCGGCGAATCGTTCCCTGACAAACCTTCTTTCCGATTTCCTCGGCCCACGGGAATCCTGTCCTGGTGACGCGATCGGCCACCAGTTCCACGGCGGCGATCATGCCTCGCTGGCGGATTTGACCGACGTGGGGATGGCCGGCCAGAGTCGCCAGTCGCATGGCCAGATGCTCGGCTGCACGCGGTACCTTCTGGAGCGTCTGCTCTTGATCCAGAAGGTCGAGATTCGCAAGGGCTGCAGCGCATGCCAAAGGATTGCCACCGAAGGTATGTCCGTGAAAGAAGCTTCGGGATTCGGAATAATCCCCCAGAAACGCTTCCCAGATCTCGCTGGTCGCCAGGGTCGCGGCGATGGGCAGATAGCCTCCGGAAAGACCCTTGCCCGTGCACAGCAGATCGGGCTCCACCTCTTCCTGCTGACACGCCCACAACGTACCGGTGCGTCCGATACCGACGGCGATCTCATCGGCGATCAGAAGGACTTCGTACTGGCGAGTGATCTCCCGCAGGCCGCGCAGAAAACCGGGGGGTGCCATCACCATGCCTGCGGCTCCCATCACCAGCGGCTCGACAACCACGGCTGCCAATTGATGCGCGTTTTGTGAGATCAGTTGCCGATAGCGATCCAGGTACCATGAGCACAACTGGTCTTCGGGGATACCGGGGGGAAGACGATAGGTGTCGGGGGTTGGTCCTCGGATCGAGGAGAAGAGGAGCGGCTGGAACATGGAGACGAATCGTGCGATTCCACCGACTGAGACGCTTCCCAGAGTATCGCCATGGTAGGCGCCCTCGACCGCCAGGTAGGTGGTCTTCTCGGGACGCCGCCCGATTCTTCGCTGCTGCCAGTACTGGAAGGCCATCTTGACGGCGACCTCGACGGAGCTGGATCCATCGCTGCTGAAGAATACATGAGGCATGTTCCCCGGCGCCAGCTCCGCCAGCCGCCTGGCCAGTCGAATCGCCACCGGATGACTCATCCCCAGCAGCGTCACCTGGGCGACCTGATCCAACTGATCGCGGATCGCCTGATCGATCGCCGGGTGGCGGTGCCCATGGACGATGCACCACATGCTGGAGGCTCCATCGAGCAATCGAGAGCCGTCGACCGTTTCCAGCCAGCATCCTTCCGCGGACTTGATGATCAATCCGCCGTAACTTGCCATCTGGGAGAAGGCATGCCACAGGTGATGCCGGTCCCAGTCTTTCAGCCGATCCGTTTCGTCCATGAATATGTTGTTGACGGCCCCGATGAAGGACTACCAGTGGATGGTGATCGAAGCGCCTCGACGAACGAAAAGCATCTCGGCAGCAGAGTCACCCAGCAGGCAGATTCGAAGCGGTTTCCCTGGCTCACCGATCGCTGCCAGCGTCATCGGCTCCAGCGAGCAATCGGGGGGATGAATCCCGAAGGTCTCATGTTCGCCGTCGATCACCACGCGGGTAGAGACCCCTGCTGGTAGCGGCGACCATTGGTCCTCGTGAATGTCGGTGATCAGATCGCCCGATTCATCGATGGCGATCACCACACCCCGCAACGACTTGCTCACTGGGCGTCCCTTCGATCCTCAGAAAGTTCCAGGCGGCTAGAGGTCACATCGCCGCCACGACCACCGGCCAGAATCCCTACGGGGCACAACCCATGCAGGATAAGTCCGGGAAGAGCTACCTTCCAGCCCCCTAACCCGGATCAGCCCCATGGGTTTCGCGAGTGGTATCTTCTTTTTTCCGTAACGGATCGTTCCGCGAAGCGATTCGGAGACGAAGATAAAAAATCAATGAAGGATTTCGTGGACCAACTGCACCGTGAAGACTTTGCGCAGGCCCTCTGGTTCGGTGGCGACAATTTCTCCCGTCCGCCCCAGCAGCTGCGGATGGACCAAACGAGATGACGTGCCATCATAGCTTCCGGATGCCATGTCGTAGGGACGATCCGAATGGGTCAGACGGATGACGCGTCCCAGTTTCAGTTGCGAAGCTGCAGAAAGCGCCGCCGCACGGCGCTCCGCTTCCTGGTAGGCGTTCTGAATCGCTTCCTGTTCCAGTTTGGGATCCAGAGGAGCCACATAGACCCACTGGACATCGCTTTGCACGGGGTTTTGATTCTGCACGAAGAAATTCTGGTTTCCTGCCTGCCTCTGCAACTCCGCCCACTGCTCCTGCTCCTCGTCGGTCATCTCCAGACGCTTCTTCTTCCCGGTCAAGTCGCGCTGTGCAACCTGCTTCCTCAGTGTCTCGGGAAGCAGCGCCAATGCGTCGGCGTCATCGGTCGGTAGCTCCCATTCGGCTGTCGCTCTGCTGATCGCCACAAACGACTTTGGCAGCGGTACTTCTCCTTGCTCCAGATCTGCGTCGGCTTGATACGGATCGGCCGGAACCAGACCGCGGCGGATCAGGTTCTGAAGCGTCGGGTGGTTCAAATCCGAAAAGCCAAGATAGCCGATGAGGATTTTCGGGGCCGAGAACTCAATCCGAGCTGGATCGGCGTGCATCTGCTGAAGCTCTTGGCTGACCAGCATTCTCTGGTCCGCAAGAGCCCTTAGCGCATCGGCGCCGCTTCTTCCTTCGCCTCGCACCTCGATCAACACGCGCAGCTTCGTGGGACGCAGCTTTAGCGTGTGGCTTCCGGTGGAGGTGAGTCCGCCAAAGCCGACAGCCGATGAGGAGTCCAATGCGGGATCCTGAGCTGCTACCTCGGCCGAACCTGAGATGGCAATCGACAGCAGCAGCAGTCCGATCCAGATCACTCGCCCACCCCCACCAAGCGTCCAGCTCATACGCGACATCCTCTCGAAAGATCCTTGTGACGACCAGCCAGCGGGAATCGCCTGATTATCGATCAAATCGGCTCCATCGCAAATTCTTTTTTGCCAGAGGTTGTCCGTTTGGTCAGCGGCTGATGGCAGGAAAGTCTCCGTAGCGATATCGCAGCATCCATTCGACCGCCAGCATCGCAATGAGGGCGCCGACGATCCAAGGAAGATTCCAGATCGATCTGGGAGGCAGGGATACGTGGCGTTGTTGCGATCGACTTGCTAGATGTTCCCACAGCTGTTGGCGATCGGCAAAAGGAAGATGGATTCCCGATCCGCTTTGGGCCAGTTGCTCCATCCACTGCGGCCTTGCCTCCATCGCCTGCTGTTCCTCCAGAACCCCCTGCACGGTCACGCTGACTGGTTCAGGCTGCGGAGTCAAATTGGGGACTGACAGCAGGAATTCGCCAGGCCGCTCCAGCACCAGGTCCATCTGATACCGTTCGGGGTTTTCCTGACTGCGAATCAGCAGTCTGTCATTCTCCTCCGTACGTCCTGTGTTGCGACTAGATGTCGCAGCGACCTGCAGCTCCATGGATTCGCTGGGTGTGGTGGTGTCCTGCAAACTGTTGTTCTGCAAGCTGTTGTCCTTAGGTGCCAGTTCCACCCGGATCGGACTTCCTGCCCGGACCACTTTGGGTTGTGCGATCAGCTGGTATTGGGGTGCTGAGGGGAGCGGCGGGCGTCGGGCAAGCCACCTCAGCCACTGCATCCAGAAGCGTTCGAACACGACGTCAGAGCCAAGGAATCCTCGCCAGCGATAGGAGGTGTCGCTTCCCATCCAGACGCTTCGGCCCGCCCCTGCAAACTGCATCGCCATCACCGGAAGACCCCGAGCATCGTTCGCCAGCAGGCTAGCGGTTTCCCGCACCCGCATCGGCGATTGGGCAGCCCCTGATGGCTTCAGTTGCCGCCACGCTTCTCCTGGATCCTGCGCGTTGACGTCGATCTGCAGTGGTCCGAGACGTCGAGCGATTTCGGTCAGCTTCCAGGGCCCTAAAGCGGCAGTTGTCCTGGCAGGAGCCGGACCGGCTGGTTCGGCTTCAACCGGCAGCAGGGATTCCAGCGATGCTGAGAGATCCTGCAGTCGAAACGTGCTTCCCTGCAACCAGAAGACTCCCCCTCCGTCCTCGCGAACCCATTTCCCCAGCAGCTTGCCCATCCCCGATTCCAGATAGGCTGCATCGGCATCGCAGACCACCACAACGTCCCAGGTTCGCAGCTGGGTGTTGGAGGCGGGAAAAAGATCGCTGGCCGACCGATCCTGCTCCAGATAGCGGGGGTCGGCCGATTCGAGATAGGATGCGACTTCAAAGGCGGGCAGCTGTGGCTCGTTGGGTTGCCTAGCCCTTTCCAGGTAGTGCTTGAGGAACCGAAACTCGTAGGATGGCGCACTGGCCACCAGAAGGACGCGCAGGGGATCGCGGCGAATCTGTATGGTCTTGCGTTGGCTGTTGTTGTTCTGATTCGTTTCTTGCCGCCCTGGCGCGACGCGCACCTCCAGCACACGCTCCCCCTTCCCTTCCGCTTTCCATCGCAGCTGGAAAGGGAGCTGCGCCGGAAAGGTGGAAGCCGGCAGTTCGATCTGATCGAGCTTCTGGTTGGACTGCGCGTCCCACAGCGACACTTGCGCTGTTTCCAAAGCGCGGAAGCCAACTCCTTTCAGCAATCCATCGACCAGAACTTGATCCCCTTCGAACACCAGGTCCTCCAACCGCAATCCCTCGATCATCCAATCGGGCCGCTCTTCGAAGGGGCCGACGGTGATTGCATCGACGGGATGGTTGGACTGGCTAGCCAGCTGCGACACCAGTTCCAGTGGCGTGGCATCTGTCGCAGCTCCGTCGGAGATCACCAGGGTGCCCCCCTCGGCAAATCCGTGCTGCTGCCAGAGCTTTTGCAGACCGCTTCCAAGATCGCTGGCGCTGCCAGTCGCTTCCATCGACTCTAGATCGCTCAGTTCCCTCGATTCCAGAGCGTCGGCCACGGTAAAAAAACGTAAGCGGAAGTTTTCGGTCCCCTTTCGAAATTCCTCGGAGGTCAGCCAAGATTTTGCCTGCTCCCAGCGGCTTGTAGTGGCCTGGGATTCGTCCTGGGCATCGATGGAGCTCATGCTCAGCGACCGATCGAGCACCACCAACAGCTCCGGTTTCATCCGCTCGATCGGTTGCACCATCCACCCTTCCAGCATCCACAGCACCAGGCAAAGGCTGAGCCATCGCAACAGCGCCGCCAGCGCCAGGGATCGCACTGCTCTTCCTGGTGCACCGGGGGTAAAAAGCAATTTACCGAGTCGACGATCGAGCAACCGATACGACCAGAGCGAAAGCAGGGCCAGGGCGATTGCCACGAAGATGGCCAGCGTTGGTTGAGAGGTCAGCAAGAAGCGGCCATCGCTGAGCCATCTGGCATCAACCACGATCGAACCTCCCTTGGAGTCGTCGGGTGGTGGTGGGGCTCTGTCGATCGGCCGCGGACCTTCGGATTCCTAGCAGAATCGACTCCGCTAAGAGCAGCCCCAGCACCACTGTCAGAAACCATCGGAAGATCGGCCGGGCCACTGGGGCGGCCGAATCTGGCCGCGATCCATCTCCCTCTTTCCAGCCTTCCGGCAATCGTTCGGGAGCCAATGTCCCCATCGTCAGTTCCTGCACTGGGCGCTGCAGCGACCACATCTTTGTGCGTGAAGGATCAGGATCATCCCATCGGTAGCGGCCTGCCTTTTCGCTCGCGGGGGCGATGGCTTGCCAGAGTCCTCCCAAACCCTTTTCCCAGCGGATCGGAAGTGGCTGATCATCGGGATCCAGCAACCGATGCGATGGGAGGATCGCTTCGACAAATGGGCTTTCCAGCGTCATGGGAAGTGGCCTGTACAACGGCTTGTTGCGCTGTTCCAGAAGCCGGTTGGCTAACGAATCGACCAGAGGAACGAAGCTGGGCCAGGCAGCCCAGGCATTCCAGCCAGACTGCCCGTCGGGCAAAGCCGGTGCGGGTGCCGTAGCAATCCAGTAGGCGATCCCCCGACCAAAGCGATGATGCACGATCATCGGATCACCGGCAGAGGTCTTCAGATCGATCGTCCAGGTGGAATTCGATGCGCTTCGGGCATCTGCAAAGTCTTGCTCCAGCCGCCATCGCCAATAACGTTGGATCGGCGCATCCAGCAGCCCGCTGCGTGGATAATCGCGAAAGGGAGCCAGCAAAGGGCTGGTGTACTCCATCGGATCCAGGATCGGTGAGAGGGTGCTGCGGTCAAAGGGTACCTCCAACTCCACCACGCCCTGCCATTGCCAATCGGGCAGTCCCCATTGGGTCCACGACGGAACCAATTCGCTCATCCGCTTCCCGCCCTGCGCCGCCGAGACGGTTTGCGGACCACACCAGACGACCAGGCTGGCTCCCTGCTGCCAGCAGTCCTCCATCGCCTGGCGCGATCCGGGAGCATCCAACGGCACATCGCACAGCCAGATGGAACTGGATGGGCCTAGCGCATCGACTTGCCACCCCGGAAGGATTCCTCGCTGCAAAGCGGCGGCCTTCCCGTCCAGTTCGGCCAGCGACTCCAGGGCCGCAGCCACGAACCGCCCTGCCCGGTCCTTTCCCTCCAGCAGATCGATCGAGGGTTGCGGTAGCACTTCGACCTGCATTGCCGTAATTCGATCGGCTGGAAGGCTGTTGCTCTCCCGCTGGATCGCTACCTCATATCGACCAGCGGTTGCCGGGACCCAGGTCCACTCGATCGCTACCCCCCCTTCATTGGCTTCCACCCTTTGGGAGGCTCGCTGAAAGCTGTCGATCAGCCATTGGACCGAGACACCTTCGGGTGGCGGATTGCCGATCCACCTGCCTTGCGCCTGGAGCAGACATGGTTCTCCTGCAATCACCAGATCGGGTACCACCAGTCGATCGATCGCCAGGTGTCCTTGGGGATCGACCGGATGACGGCAGGAGACGATCTGACGGGGAACGCCTTTCAGTTCTTCTGGAAGCTGTAGTGGATCGAGCGATGGGAGTTGTTCAATCCAGCTGTTGGATTCCAGATCGGAAAGGAGGATCAACTCGAAAGCAGTTCCAGCGGGGAGAGAATCTTTCGCGTTGGCGATTGCCGCCGCAGCGCGCGAGAGGACCGTAGCCAACGACTCACCCGTTCCATCCTCCACCTGCATCTGTTCGATCAGCGGCAGTAGGTCGTCGGGGTTCAGGGACGGGCGAGGGGCAGCCAGACGCGCGGCAGCGGCACCCAGCCAGATCGCGCTTTGCCCTGGCTGGAGCGATTCGATTTTCTTTCGGCACCACCGTTTCGCCAGTTGCAGTCGATCGACTCCATCGACCGTCCAGCCCATCGAAAGGGAAGGATCAATCCAGACAAGGATGCATTGCGGATGGCTTTCCTGCCCGCCGGTGAAGGGTTGGGATCCAGGTTGCCAAAGTGGCTGCGCGACCGCTAGGCCCAATGCCAAAAGCGCCAGGGAGCGGAGCCATCGCAGCCAGTGGGAGGGGGCTCGCCGCACCGTGGTTGCCTGCGACATCGCCTCGCGGAGGAACTCCATGGCGGGCCATGGCAGGGTGGTTTCCGACCTTCGGCGGCGTCGCGCCAACAGCCATGGGACAATCGCTGCGATCACCCACGCCAGCATCCATGGGCTGTTCCAGTTCAACCAGGCGATTGGGAATGGGGCAAGGATCGTCACTGGCATCCGGCAAGCTCCAGCGGCCTTGGGAATCGAACGGAGGTGCCAGATTCCCCCTTGGAACACTCCGTCGATTGGATGTGGTGCGGCATCCTACTTTCCCATGCCTGGGGGCTCTGGCGCCGACTTCCTTTCATTCTGCTCATGGGAATTCCTTCATCGATCGATCAGAAGTTTGGCGACACCATCCAGCAGCGACTGATCGGTCTGCACCCAGCTGAACCCAAATCCCTCGCTCCGACAAAACGACTCCAGACGCCGATGGTGCTGTTGGAATACCTGGCGGTACGTATCGGCGATCTGCACCGGATCGACATCTTCCCATCCATCTCCTTCCAGCGACTGAAACCGCGCTGGCGAAAGAAACTCGAACTTTGATTCCTGAGGATCTGTGATCCGCAGCAGCATCAGATCATGACCTTGATGGCGAAGGAATCGAAGCCCTTGAAAAAGGGAATCCTGGTCGGTCAGGAAGTCGCTTAGCACCAGGACCATCTGGCGACGGCGCGAACGTTGCGAAAAGACCCCCATCGACTCGGCCAATAGCGACCGGCCGCTCCATGCTGCCCGGTCCAGATGATGGACCAGAGCTTGCCAGTGGCGTCGTTGCGACGAGTGCCCCAACCAGGGGCATTGTCCATCTCCGATCAACCCTAAAGCGACGCTGTCGCGACGATCCAGAAGCAGATAGGCCAGCGTCAACGCGGCGACCTGAGCGTACTGCCATTTGGTCAGTTTCCCTGGCCGACTGCTGTAATCCATGCTGCGGCTATGGTCCACCAGCAGCGAGACGACCAGATTGGTTTCCTCTTCAAACTGCTTGACGAAGAGTCGATCGGAACGGGCGAAGACCTTCCAGTCGATCAGCCGCGTCTCCTGCCCGGGTGAGTACTCTCGGTGTTCGGAGAACTCGACAGACTGACCTCTTTTGGGACCTCGATGGATGCCGGCGCTCAGCCCTTGGAGCAGGAAGCGGCTTCTCACGGAGAGGTGCTTCAGGCTTGCCAGGGTTTCAGGATCGAAGGAAATCGCCGAGGCTTCCACGGGATGCGCTCCTGTCAGCGGCCTGGTCGATGATTGCCTGCAGCAGGGAGTCGACGCGAAGGCCTTCGGCATCGGCCTGGAAGTTCAGCTGCACGCGGTGACGGAGAACCGGAAGAGCGACTCGATGAATGTGCGATTCCAGCACCAGGGGCTCTCCTTCCAAAGCCGCCCATGCCTTGGCCAGAAGGACCAGGTGCTGACTGGCTCGCGGCCCTGCCCCCCAGGTGACATATCGCTTGACTTCCTCCGGTGCCTCGGGATCCCCGGGCCGGGTGCGCCGAGCCAGTTGCAGAGCGACCTTGGCCACCGAGGGATCGATTGCGATGCGCCGTGTCAGCTGCATCATCGCCTCCCACTCCCCCTGGCTGACTTGTGGCTGCAAATTCACTTTGCGGTCATCGGTCGTTCGAAGCACGATATCCAGCTCTTCTTCGACCGTGGGATAGTCGACCCATAGCTGCGTCATGAAACGATCCAGCTGCGCTTCAGGAAGAGGATAGGTCCCTTCCTGCTCCACTGGATTCTGAGTCGCAAGCACGAAAAATGGCTGTGGCAGCGGGTGCCTTTTGCCACCGGCCGTCACCTGCCGTTCCTGCATTGCTTCCAACAGGGCCGCCTGGGTTTTTGGTGGCGTCCGATTGATTTCGTCGGCAAGGATCATCTGGGCAAAGATTGGGCCAGGAACAAACCTTAGCTCTCGAACACCCGCTTGGCGGTCTTCCACCAGCACTTCGGTTCCCGTGATGTCGGCAGGCATCAGATCGGGAGTGAACTGGATGCGGCGAAACGGAAGATCCAGCACCTGCGCCAGCGACTGGATCATCAGCGTTTTAGCCAATCCAGGCACCCCAACCAGCAGCGAATGGCCCCCCGCCAATAGCGTGCACAGCATCGGACGGATGACCTGCTTCTGGCCGACGATCTGCATCGCCAACTCCCGCTCAATCGATTCGGCGACCTGGCGTATCCTGGAGAGGAAGGCCACGTCATCCTGAGGCAAACGGGGTCGAGTCATCGCGTGTGGGTATCCTCTGGATGCCGGGCAGTTGAAGTTGCTGTTGCATCGGTCTGGCAAGGCCTGGCCTTCCGACCCGAAGCAAGCCTGATTGGAGAACATCATCGATCGGGTTGCAAGGGAATCGTATCGGTTGGTTCCCTTTTGACCCGAGCCGACTGGCCGCTGCGGCAGAGCAGCCACCGTGAAGGAGTGGCGAGAACCAGCCAGTCGGAGGTGCGAAAGAGGTTCGCCCCCTGCATGCCTCGCACTCCCAGATCGATCTGGCCCACCACCGCGATCTGGTTGTCTGGCGGACTGGGGGAGGCGAGCACCTGGAGGCTGCCGCTCATCGGAAACACCACCTGCTCCCCCGCCAGGAGCCCCCTGCCCTGCCCTCCACGGTGGGCCTCCAGGACATCGGGGTAGAGCCCCTCCAGCCGTCCGCTGTAACGATCCAGCCAAAGCACGCGATCACCGCTGACCACCCAGTGCCTGTCGGTGGCTCCCAGCAGATGGACGACATGGCGACAAACACCCGGCTCGCTGATCCACCGCAACTGACCCGTCTCCCAATCCAACGACATCAGGTCCGGAGTATCGCAAGGAGCCACCACCACCTGATCGGCTACCAGCAAAGGTGGCGGTGGATCCCGCTGTCGAAACGCGGCTTGGCTTCCTGAGTCGGCTTCTCCACCAGAGGGGCGCGGATAGGTTGCCAGCCACACCAACTCACCCTGGTCGGCTTCCAGAGCCGCGATCACGCCCAGGCCTGTATCGACCACCAAGCGATCCTCTAGGCAGCTCAGCCGTACATGGGTGACTCCATGAGCGGTTTCGAAACCTGCGGGATTGGAACCGGCCAGAATCGGGCTGACCCAAAGGGTACGTCCGTCGATCCGATCGAATGCGGCAACACGCCTTTGCCACTGCGACGCCGTCCGTTCGGTCACCACCACGCAGATCGCATCCCCCACAACGATCGGGCTTCCTTCGAACTCGGCTTTCCCCCACTCGGTTTCCGGTAAAGCGATCGGAAATCCCGGCAGTAGCGCTCCCTCTCTCCGCAAATCCAAACCCACCAGAAGGCTCAGCGAGCGATTGGTACTTGAGGTTCGTTCACGCCAAGCCGTCACCGCCGAACCCACTCTGGCATAAAGGCAGTCGTCGATAAGGGTCAGCGTGCTGCGTGGCACACCCACCACCGACTCGGCAGCTGGCACGTACTCCTCCTCGGCCACC
>JBIINB010000048.1:0-30797 GCA_044337705.1 Pirellulaceae bacterium
TGGCTTGCGCCAAAGCGGCGCGTAATTTACGGATGGGCAAGGACTCGGCATCGGGGCGGAAGGTCGGTTGGTCGATTGACCGTCGGCGTAGCGAGCATCGAACTTTCGGAAAAACCGGAAGCGAGATCGGACCGCACTGGATCGTATTCGATATTCGCTGTTCGGATCCGCTAACATGAAAGCTCGGTGTACCGCGTACAGCTAGTGGGGAGAAGAATGATGCGTCGATCGATTCTGAGGCTTGTGGGGTTGGTGCTCCTGCTGCAAAGCGGTCTGAGGGCGCAGGCATGGCCGATGGTTGAGCGAGTGGACCGGCAGCCGTTGCTGGCGCAGCTAGCGAGGCTAACCGACTCGCTCCATCACCTCGGCTCACCGTTTGCCGCCGAGGATCTACGGAAGTTGGACGCGGCGAGGGCTCTTGGTGACGATTCGCAGTTGACGATCGAGTGCCAGAAGATTCTCGACCGCTACTGCCTTGCTGCCGTTTCGCTTGGCAAGGAAGGCGCGCCCCAGGTAGTCAAGAGCCCAACTCCCTTGGAATTGGAAGAACAGGGATGGAGAGTCTATTTGGTCAAGGTGCTGAATCCCGATAGGTCGCGTTCCAGGTTGCGGATTACCAGTCCCAATGCGCGTCCCCTGCCCCACTCACCTGCGGAAGAAGTGGCTTCCAGGTGGTTGGATGTGTCGATGTTCGACGGCCAGCCGATGACGCCAAGCTTGACGGGATTCCCTTTGGAGTACCGAGTGGTGGAGGTCTACTCGCGCGACGTAGGCGATCGGATCGCAAGGTTTGATTTCGCTGCCCCCAGGAGCACGGCCGACCTCGACGATCGTAGCGGATCCATCCTGGCCGACTGGCGGTTTGACATCGATACGGCGGGTTGGAATGCGATGAACCAGGTGGAGCTGAAGGCGGAAAGAGGGGCTTTGCAGGTGCGAGGGACGGGGGAGGATCCTTTTTTTGGAGTCGAATTGCCAGCCCCGGTTGAAGGGGGAAAGTACCTGCTGAGATTTTGGGCCCGAGCGGAGGAGTCGGGTGTCGGTCAATTCTTCTGGTGGACCACCGAACGTCCGCAATCCGATGGCGGTCACGTCGTTTCCTTCAACGTCGAAGGGGGCCGCGAGATGCTGTATGAGATACGCTTCAGCGAACGGCAGCCTCTTGCGGGGATTCGCATCGATCCGAATGGAAAAACATGTCAGTGGCGAGTCGACTGGGTGGAGCTGACAGATGCCGAGGGGGGGCAGGATTGGGCTGGAGCCGATTTCCAGTTGGTGACTCGCCCCTCCCATGAAGTGACCTTCCGGATCCACGACGAACCGGACAGGCCAGCGATGGGTTGTTTTGAGATTACCGATGCCGGGGGACGTGTGTACCCGCCGCAGACTAAGCGATTGGCTCCCGACCTCTTCTTTCAGCGACAGATCTATCGAGGCGACGGCGAGACTATACGTCTTCCCGCAGGAACTTACTCCGTCCGTTGCTCGCGAGGTCCTGAAACGATTCCCGAAACGAAGATGCTGGAGGTGGTAGAGGGACCTGTGGAATTCAGCTATCAAGTCCGGCGATGGATTGATCCATCGCGCAAGGGGTATTGGTCGGGAGATCATCATATCCACGCCGCAGGTTGTGCTCACTATGAGAATCCGACTCAGGGGATCCATCCACCGGATATGCTGCGGCACTGCATGGGAGAGGATTTGAAGGTGGGGTGCTGCCTGACATGGGGCCCCTGCTTTGATTATCAGAAACAGTTTTTCTCCGGCAAACTCGATGACAACAGCCGTTACCCCTATCTGATTCGATACGACATCGAGGTTTCCGGTTTCGGTTCCCATGCCTCGGGCCACCTGAATCTGCTCCGGCTAAAAGAGCAGATCCCCCCTGGTGGAGAATCGAAGGAACACTGGCCGACCCTGGGGCTTAATACGCTCCGTTGGGCCAAGCGTCAGGGGGCTGTCTGCGGCCCGGCGCATTCGGCCAATGGATTGACTCGTTTTGTTGACCGCGTCCCTGATACCGAAGGGAAGGATGGTCCTGGGGGCCTGCCGACATACAACATTCCTGCGTTCGATGGGATCGGTGCGAATGAATTCATCATGAATGTGGCTCATACCGTCGAGGGACCGGCTGGAGTGCAGGTCCCAGCAGTCGACTTTATCTCGACCATGGATACGGATCGCAACGCGGAATTCAATATGTGGTACCACGTGCTCAATAGTGGCTTTCGAGTTCGCGCCAGTGGAGAGACCGATTTTCCGTGCATCAGTGGCGAGCGGGTTGGGCTGGGGAGAGTCTATGTGCGGCTGGATGGGGAATTGGATTTTGATCGGTGGTGCGACGCGGTGGCAGCGGGAAGAAGTTATGTCAGTGATGGTCGAGCTCATCTGATGGAATTCATGGCTCACTGCAACTCCCAACCACCCTTGGAGATCGGGACTCAGAACAGCACATTGCGTTTGGAGGATGGAGAGAAAATCGGATGGAGTGTGTTGGCCGCAGTGGCGCCTGAGCCAGGCAGGACCGCCAAAGTGGAGTTGGTGGTCAATGGTTTTCCGGTGGCTGAACAGCAGATACCAGCCGACGGGAATGAGCACTTGCTTCGCTTCGAGCATGCGGTGGAGAAAAGCTCCTGGGCTGCGATTCGCATCCTTCCATCCGCCCACACCAACCCCGTGTTTATCGAGGTGGCCGGCAAGCCGGTGCGAGCCAACAGGGACAGCGTACGCTGGTGCTTGCACAGTCTGGAGCAGTGCTGGAAAGCCAAGGTCGGAACTTATCGGGGTGAGGAGAGGGAGCAAGCACGGGAGGCCTATGAGCTGGCCAGGGAGCGCTTCGAAGCGATTCTCGCGGAGACTGAGTGATGCCATCGGTGCGACGGCGATTGGTTCTTGGCCATCGCCTTTATTGCGGATGGACTTCGTAGGGGCTCTTGCGTTTGGGGAAAAGCGTTCGGCAGATTTCGCAGCGGGTTCCATCACAGCCTCGGGCTGTGCAATGCTCGCGCCCATAGAAAATGATTTGAAGATGGAGACGGCCCCACGATTCGGGCGGATATATTTTTTTTAGATCCCGCTCCGTATGTTCGACCCTAGGGCCATTGGTGAGTTTCCATCGCTGAGCTAGGCGGTGGATGTGTGTATCGACAGGGAACGCCGGGATCCCAAAGGCTTGCACCATGACGACCGAGGCAGTCTTGTGACCGACACCGGGAAGCGATTCGAGGGCTTCCAGCGATGTTGGCACCTGGCTTTGGTACTTTTCGACCAGAATTGCCGATAGCTCCTGGATCGCCTTCGATTTCCTGGGGCTCAGACCACACGGCCGGATGACTTCCTGGATCTTTTCGACCGGGACTTTGGCCATCGCCTTTGGCGTTCTTGCCAGCTTCCAGAGTTTGGGAGTGACGCGGTTGACCATCTTATCGGTGCACTGGGCGCTAAGCACCACAGCGACCAGCAGGGTATAGGGATCCTGATGGTCCAGGGGGACGTCGGTCTGTGGGTATAGCGAGTCGAGTTTCTGATCGATCCATTGTGCGCGCTGCTGACGGTTCATGAGGGGGCTTTTACTTCTCTTCGAATCGTAGGGATGTCCTTTTTCGGCGGCCAACCTGGACGTGGTATGATAGGGGCCAGCCGAGAGCAGGCTTTGGCCTGTTGCCTTGGCTCCTACCTTCGCTGTCGCCAGGCGATGGCATTCTCTCCATCTTTTGCCAAGGAGTCCAACATGTCGAGAAGTTCACGACGATTGTTCCTGGAGCGGTCGATGTGGGCCACGGCTTCCGCCTTCGCTTTACAGCATGCATCGGTCGGTCGGGCCAGTCCATTGCAGGATGGGGAGAAAGAGGCAGGGCCATCGGAAAGGCTGTCGGTTGCCGTGGTGGGAGTCAACGGACGCGGGCAGTCTCACGTGCACCATTATGTCCGCAATCCCAAGACGCGTATCACGCACATCTGTGACGTCGATGAATCGGTGGGGCAGAAGGTGATTGAAGCGATTGCCGAAAAACAGGGTGGAGAGAAGCCTTCCTATGTGCGGGATATGCGATCCGTCTTCGAGGACAAAACGGTCGATATCGTTTCGGTAGCAACCCCCAATCATTGGCACGCTCTGGCGTCGCTTTGGGCGGTACAGGCAGGAAAGGATGTCTACGTTGAAAAGCCGGTCAGCCACAACGTCAGCGAAGGGCGACGTCTGGTGCAGGCGGCCAGGAAGTACCAGCGAGTTGTGCAGACAGGGACGCAGTCACGTTCCAACCCCGGCATGCGCCAGGCGATGGAGTTTATCCACCAGGGAGGGATTGGCGATGTCAAAATTGCAAGAGGCCTCTGTTACAAGCGCCGAAATTCGATCGGCCCCAAGGGAACTTATGAGCCGCCAGCGGGAGTCGATTATGACCTTTGGCTTGGGCCTGCCCAGTTCGCCCCAGTGACTCGCCCCCGCTTCCATTACGACTGGCATTGGCAGTGGCCCTACGGGAACGGCGATCTGGGAAATCAGGGGATTCATCAGATGGATCTCTGCCGATGGGCTCTGCAGAAGCAGCAGTTGAGCGACTGGGTGATGTCCTATGGAGGAAGGTGGGGCTACGAAGACGCTGGCGAGACGGCCAACACGCAGGTGGTGGTGCACGGGTATGGGGACCAGCAACTGGTCTTTGAAGTGCGAGGGCTGGAGACCAAGGATTATCGAGGTGCCAACGTCGGTATTATCATCGAGGGAACAGGTGGTTACCTAGTGATGACTTCCTACTCGGCGGGAATCGCATTCGATCCCGAAGGGAAGGAGATCAAGCGGTTCGAGCAGGGCGGTGACGATTTTCATTACGACAACTTCATCAGTGCGGTCCAGTCTCGCGATTGGAAGTCGTTGCATGCGGAGATTGAAGACGGGCATTTGTCGAGTGCCCTTTGCCATACCGCCAATATCTCGCTCCGTATGGGCACCACAGGCAAGGTGGCGCAGTTGGAGGAGTCATTGAAGGAATTGGCTGGTCCTGAAAACTGCCAGGCGACGCTGGAGCGGACGCTCAACCACATTGCCGACAATCAGGTCGACCTGGAGTCGCTTGCGATTTCCATAGGCCCCAAGCTGGTGATGGACCCCGTGGCTGAAGTTTTCCCGGGTAACGATGCAGCCAACGCAATGCTGACTCGCGATTACCGGGCTCCCTACGTCATCCCCAAAGAAGCCGATCTTTAGAACGCTTCCCTGAAGCCAACGGTCGCATGAAAGATGGCCTGAGGCGGCTGGCCAGTTGGTCTGTGGGCGTACGGACTTCCAGCGATGTAGCGATCGCTGTGCAACTGGCCAGCGGTTTTGTTAAGGTAAAAGGGGACGGCAATCCGTGCCCAGTCCCCTGCAATCCCCTTTCCCCTGGCTTTCGTCCTCCCGGCATCAGGTGCACTTCAATGACAACAAAGTATTCCCGTCGTTCCTGGTTGGTTGGTTCCTCGGCCGGTTTGGCCCTCTGTGCCTCCGCGAAGGCTCGATCTTTCTCGGCTGCGGAAAAGCTTCGCGTGGCGGCGGTGGGTGTCAAGGGAATGGGGTGGTCGGATCTATCGAGTGTTGGATCGCATGCGGCGGTGCAGTTCGTTGGCTTTTGTGACATCGATACACAGCGATTCGATCAAGTCGACGAGAAGTTTCCAGGGGTTCCGCATTTCGCCGATTATCGTGAGATGATCGCCAAGCTGGGGTCGGGTGTCGATGCAGTGATTGTCTCGACACCCGACCACATGCATGCGCCAATTGCCACTTTGGCTATGTCGCAAGGGAAGCATGTCTATTGCCAGAAGCCCCTGACCCATACCGTTTGGGAAGCCAGGCAGATGCAGCTTTTGGCGCGGCAGCATCAGCTGACGACTCAGATGGGCAATCAGATCCATTCCGCCAAGCCCTACCGTATGGGAGTGCGTTTGGTTCGCGATGGTTGGATTGGCAAAGTCAAGGAAGTCCATTCGTGGGTTGGCGTACAAGGCCGCCAGCACTGCAATCGCACCGACCGTCCTGCAAGTGCTCCCGTGCCCCCCAATGTAGCCTGGGACCTTTGGTTGGGGTGTGCACCCGAGCGACCGTTTGCTCCCGACGTGTATCATCCTTTCAAGTGGAGGGATTGGCAGGCTTTTGGTTCGGGGGCCTTGGGGGACTTTGGATGCCACATCTTCGATCCGGTGTTTGGCGCACTGGGCTTGACGGCTCCCACGTCGATTGTGGCTGAACATGCGGGGACCAACGACGAAGTTTGGCCAGGGCCTGAAACTGTCCGTTACCTTTTCCCTGGAACCAAGCAGACGGCAGGTGATACGATCCAGGTGACTTGGTATGACGGGGGTCTGAAACCTTCGATCGATCTGCTGTTGGTCGACGGAAAGAAAGTACTTCCGGATGGCAAGCAGCTACCCGGTGCAGGGTCGGTGTTCATCGGCGAGGAGGGGGTGATGGTGCTCCCTCATTATGCCGATCCGCAGCTTTATCCGATGGAAAAGTACGAAGGCAAGGCACTGCCCGATGTTCAGGGGACCAATCACTGGCACGACTGGGTCGATGCGGTGCTGGCAAGCAAGCAAACGACCGACGGCTTTGATTACGCTGGGCCTTTGACCGAAACGGTCCAGCTGGGCAATGTGGCCGCGTTGATTCCGGGGACGCCTTTGCAGTGGAACGCGGCAACGATGGAATTGACGGGTGCGAAGGATGTCGAACGGTTGTTGACCAAGCAGTACCGAAAAGGTTTCGAGGTGATTGCTGCCAAGTGATGTAGCGGAGGCCCCCAGCGGTGGATCTGGGGGTGGGGCTGGGGGTGGGTCAGGATTTGTTGCGGGAACCACGGGATGGCTTGCGTCCTTTGGTCCCGCGAGCCGTCTTGGGTTTGGCTGCGACCTCCTCTGGGTCGTACCACTCGCCGAGTCGTTCCTTGAGCTGCAAGTAGACATCTCGCAGTTCCGCTGCGCGTTCGAATGCAAGTTCCTCGGCAGCTTCCAGCATCTCCTTCTCGATCCTTTTGAGCAGCTCCGGGGTGATTCGTTCCTTGGTGCCCGTTGGTGCGATCGCCTCTTGGACTCGCTTGCGAAGCCGCGTGGCGTCTCGAATATCGCTGTGGACGGCCTTGAAGACGGTCTTTGGGGTGATGCCATGGAGGCGATTGTATTCCTCCTGGATCTTCCTTCGGCGGCGGGTTTCGTCGATCGCCGCCTGCATGGATGGGGTCATGGTGTCGGCGTAGAGCAGCACTTTGGCATTGGCGTTTCGCGCGGCGCGCCCGATCGTCTGAATCAGCGAAGTCTCGCTACGCAAAAACCCTTCTTTGTCGGCATCCAGAATCGCAACCAGAGAGACCTCCGGTAGATCCAGCCCTTCGCGGAGCAGATTGACGCCAACCAGGACATCGCACTTGCCTTCCCGAAGATCCTGCAGCAATTCGACTCGTTCAAACGCATCCAGTTCGCTGTGCAGCCATCGGCATTTGACATTCTGCTCCGAAAGGTAGTTGGCCAGATCCTCCGCCAGCCGCTTGGTGAGCGTCGTGACGAGGGTCCTTTCCTTCTGTGAGATCCTCTGCCGAATCTCCTGAAGCAGATGGCCTACCTGGCCTCGCGCTGGAAGGACTTCGACGATAGGATCGAGCAATCCAGTGGGGCGAATCAACTGCTCGACCACCTCGCCGCCGGTCTTGTCCAGTTCGTATTCGGCAGGTGTGGCGGAAACAAAGATGGTCTGCGGGCAGCGGGCTTCCCATTCCTCAAATTTCAAGGGGCGATTATCCAGGGCGCTGGGTAGTCGAAACCCATGATCGACCAGCGTCGTCTTCCGGCTTCGATCCCCCGCATACATGGCTCGCACCTGCGGCACCGTGACATGCGATTCATCGATGACCAGGAGGAAATCGCCTGGGAAAAAACTGTAGAGCGTATCGGGAGGGGCGCCGGGAGGTTTCCCGGAGAGTGGACGGGAGTAATTCTCGATTCCAGGGCAATGGCCAGTCTGTTCCAGCATCGTCAGGTCGTAGCGGGTGCGCGTCGATAGTCGCTGTGCCTCCAACAGTTTCCCTTCGCTTTCGAACTTCGCCAGCTGTTGCTTCAGTTCCTTCCGGATTTCCGCTACCGCCGAATGAATTCGTTCTTCAGGAGTCACAAAGTGCTTGGCGGGGAAGATCGTCACCGTATCAACCCCCTCCAGCCATTCGCCCGACGTAGGATTGATGATGCCGATCCGTTCGATCACATCGCCCCAGAATTCGATGCGATAGGCGAATTCCTCGTAGCTGGGCCAGATTTCGATCGAGTCACCCAGGACGCGGAATCTTCCTCGCTCGAAGGCGATATCGTTCCGTTCATACTGAACCGCGATCCAGGAAAGCAGCAGCTGGTCTCGATCGATCGTCTCTTGGCACTGAAGCGTGACCACCATTTTTACGTAGTCTTCCGGCGACCCCAGCCCGTAGATGCAGGAGACGCTGGCGACGATGATCACGTCGTCGCGCGAGGCGAGCGCGTGCGTGGCGGCCAAACGCAAACGGTCGATTTCGTCGTTGATTGAGGCATCTTTCTCGATGTAGATATCGCGCTGGGGAATGTACGCTTCGGGTTGGTAATAGTCGTAGTAACTGACGAAATAGTGGACCGCATTTCGCGGAAAGAACTCCTTGAATTCAGAATAGAGCTGCGCCGCGAGGGTCTTATTGTGGCTGAGGACCAGGGTGGGGCGCTGCAGTTTCTGGATCACGTTTGCCATCGTGAAGGTTTTTCCCGATCCGGTCACGCCCATGAGGACCTGGTGGGATCGTCCAGTCTGCAACCCATGAACCAGCTGGTCGATCGCCTGAGGCTGGTCTCCCGAAGGGGCGAATGGACTAGTCAGCTGAAATAGCCGCTCGGGTTGTCTGGTCATCGTGGATCCTTGATTGGCAGATCGGTCGGGGAGGCAGTCGGCACAACGTAGTCGCGCATCCCACGCAGCCGTTCGGGGCCCAGGCCGGGAACGTCATCCAATCGATCTACCTGCTGGACCTCCCCGTACTCCTGACGCCATTGCTGCATTTGCTGAGCCATCGCGGGCCCGACTCCCGGCAGCAGTTCCAGTTCCTTCGTCGTAGCTCGATTGACGTCGATCCGGAATCGTGGCGGATGAAGTGGGTCGGGCAACTGGTCGATAGAGGAAGGAGCGGCCGACCAGAAGTACGAGACAATCCATCCAGCCGCCAACAAGCCACTCCATGCTACCACACGAGTCCATACGATCGATCGTTGCTGGAGATCCATTCCACCACCTGGTTTGCTGTCGCGAAGCGGCCTTGCCCTTCTGGGAATCACGGGATGCGTCCCCAACAAGGAACCAAGCTTGTTACGCTATTGTAGGCGGTTCCCAAGTCAACGGGCCAGGACCAGCCACTTCGCCTGGGCGGTGGGGACGGTTCTTTTCCAGGAGTTTTTCTTCGTATGGACAGCCTATCGAAAGAGCGTCGATCGCAGGCAATCGATCCCAGGTTGGAGGAAGATCTGCGGATGTTGGTCCGGCTGGCGATTCGCGAAGACTTGGACCGAGGGATGGATCTGACGACCGTCGCGCTAGTGCCTGCAGAGCATCGCGGCAGGGCCAAGCTGGTCGCCAGGCAGCCTGGGATCGCCTGTGGCATCGATCTGATCGCGATCATCCTCGATGAGTGCGATGCGAAAATCGCTGTGGAGCCCCATCGATGCGATGGAGACCGTTTCCAGGCAGGCGACTGCCTCGCTGTGCTTTCCGGAGATGCCCGCGATCTGTTGTCGTGCGAGCGGACGGTGCTGAACTTCCTCGGGCCGCTATGCGGGATCGCATCTCTGGCCGATCGCTTCCAGCAGAAGATCGCTCACACGTCCGCTCGACTGCTGGATACCAGAAAGACTACGCCGGGCTGGCGAAGATTGGAGAAGTATGCGGTTCGATGCGGAGGTGCCTGGAACCATCGCATGGGTCTTTTTGACGCGGTCTTGATCAAGGACAACCATCTGGCAAGTCGCGCCAGCAAGACAGGTCAGCTCTTGGATCCGTCGCAGGCCGTCGAGGAAGCGAGGCGTTTTCTGGATCAGTCCCAGCCCGCCGAGACACGGCAGGGGATTTGGATCGAGATTGAAATCGATTCCCTGGAGCAATTGCCCTCAGCACTGGCGGCGCAGCCCGACTACGTCCTCCTGGACAACATGAACACCGAGCAGTTGCGACAAGCGGTTTTGATTCGAAACCGACTGGCTCCCAAGGTGCTGCTGGAAGCTTCCGGCGGAGTCAGGCTGGAGACGGTGGCGGCGATTGCAGAGACGGGGGTCGACCGGATCAGCGTCGGTGCTTTAACCCATTCGGCCATCAACCTCGATATCGGCCTCGATTGGACCTGGGAGTCAGGCGAGTAAGCGCAAGAGGGGTATCAGGGGGAGGCGGTTTCCATGCCGGCAATGGACCGGCGGATCTGCGGGTTATCGATCGTTCCGTCGACAACCAGATGGAGCAGCGATGCGCTTTCGTTGTGGGTGACCAACGGGCCAAGCACCATGCCCAGCGGTCCTCTGCCCCCCACATACGCGTCGAGATCCAGATGGAGATCCCGCCGAAGAGACGTGAACCCCTTGCCGCTCAGTCGAATCACGTCTCCATCGAGGCTCAAGTGATCGATCTCGATGCGATCGCCATCGACGCGAAAGAGGACGTCGGAGGTTTCGAAAGCCCCTTCATCTGGCATCTTGAGACTCAGGGTGCGAAACATTTTGGCCATCACCGGCAGTTCGTAGAGCGACGCGTCCCGTAAATGAAATGAGCCCTGCCCCGAGAAAGTTTCAGGGTGATTCAGCACCCCCTGCAGGTCCAGTCTGGCCGTCGCCCGCCCGGAGGCTTCCCCTCCGCTAACCCCCACATCGCGCAAAAGCATGGCGTACTCTGAATCGGTCAGATAGGCTTTTCCGGCGATGCGTCCGGTCTGCCAGTGAAGAACGCCAAAGGCATGGATGTGGCCTCCCAGGGCATTGGCGGTGAGGTCACCGGTTTGCAGCGGCAGAAAAAGATCCTGTCGTTCCAGTGGGTTGGCCGTGAGCGCCGGCCAGTTTTGCAGCATACCAATCGGACTGGGGAGGTTGGGTGACACGGGGACACCAAGCCAATACTCCTGATGCGGCGTGGAAGGGGGAGACGCCAGTTGGGTGAGGTTGTTTTGAGCCAGGATGCTGGGATCAGGTACAAGGCTGTTGGATTGCTGGGCCAGCAATTCGGCAGATGCAGGTTGGACTGCGGAAGGGGAAGTCCCGAGCCGCACCAGCGACTGCAGTTTTCTCTGGACTGCCGCCGCATCGCGACCGAACCACAGCCGGTGGCCTTCCACTGCGAAGTCGCCCCGCAGATTGGTCACTGGCACACCGCGGACCGCTAGGGAATCAATCTGCAAGTTTCCCATCGCAAGAGGGCCTTCGGGTGTCATGTGACCTTGCAGGGCTACAGAGCCTCGGATGGCCGATGCGCTCTGCCCGCCTCGCATGCGACCATCTTCGATATCCAAGTGGAGATCCCATGCTTCCGCGATCGGAGTCCGGTCATCGATACGGGTGCGGAACTGAGTCCAGCCATCCACACTCAATGGACCTTGAAGGTCGATCGCCTGCAGCGGAGACCGCAGCGCGGCGGGTAGTGCCGCTGTGAATGAAGGTTCGACGACCACGCGCGTCGACGGCAACCACTGTAGAAGCGCCGTCCATGTGCCATCGGGCATCGCGCGGCATGACCCCTCGGTCTTGACCAAACTGGTTTCGTGATATCCTTTCATCTGCAGGATATCGAGGCTGCCTGGGCGATATAGCAGGTGGCAGGAAACATCATGCAGCAGGTAGGGCAAGGCCAGAGGCCGCAGGGTGACGCGGTGCCCCGATCCGGCGCGGTCCATTCCCGTTTCACGGATCTCCACCTCCATGCCCAAAGGTTCGCCTGGCTGCTGCAACGAGAGCTTCACCTGAACTGAATCGAGCGTTCCGCTGGGCTGAACCTGTTCCCAAAGATCTCGGACGGAATCTGGCAAAGCGCGCTGCAGCTCTTCTTCCAGTGGCAGGTCGGATGCATCGAACTGGAGTTGGAGTTCGTCCAGCCGTTGACTGGAAAGAATGCAGCGGCCTTGTGCGACGATGCGGGCGCTGTCATTTCGGCCCTGCAGATCTTTGAGGATCAGGACTTCATTGTCGACAATCACCTGGCCCTGGATGTCAAAGACCGGATACTGAAAGCGATCGTACCGAATCGCGCCATCGAAGCACTGCAGCTCAATCCACTTGCTCAATCGCTCCGGCGCCTCCGGCCCTCGTCGGAACCTTGCGCCCTTCAGGTGGACTCGGCCCTGTGGGTGAAGTGAGCGGACGAAGGATTCCAGGCGGGTTGCCGGTTGGCCTCGTGGTGTCAGGGCCGCCAGTAGGGGTGGTGTGATGGGGACTGCTGCTTCCGAACGCAATTCCAGATCGATCCACCATTTCGGTTCAGCTCGCTGCATCTGGATCGATCCGGTCAGCTGCTGTCCGTTCGCAGAAGCAGTCAGATGCTGAGCGATCACGACACCATCCCGATAGTGAAATAGCCCCGCCAGCTGTTCCACAGGATAGGGAAAGACGTCGGCAATCATGGTCCCTTCATGCAGCTGCACCCAGGCTTCGGGGTGCCAATGCTGGCCATCGAATGCTACGTCTCCCTTTGCGTCGATCCAACCGGTCAGTTGCAGTCGCTGAAGAGTTTCCTGGACTTTGGCGGGCAAGGCAGCTGCAAGGTTGGGATCGAGTCGGAGTTTTTTCAGGTTCCAGCGCGCATCGATGGGGGCATTCGATTGCCATCCCTTGCGATCGAGATCAAGTTCTAAAGTGGTTTCACCAAAGCGAGCCTGCACGGATCGCAGTTGCGCCAGTGCAGGGGTCAGGTGGAACTGGCCTTGAACCGATTCGATGGTTCCCTGCAGTAAGGGATCCCGATACCGACCTTGTTCGATGGTGCCCTGCACCAGAAAGTCCTGAACCCTACCCTGCTCCATCGCCAACTGCATCGTCCCGTCGCCAATCGCCTCGAAAGCCCTCAGCCTTTCCCATGAGCCCTCTGTAAACTCCGAGGCGGTTTGCCAGAGTTTCTGGGTGATCGACAGTCGATGCCATTGGCTGGTGAGCCCAAGACGCTGGATGCCGGGACTCCAGAGAGCTTCTCCCGACAAGGACTCGGCCAGTCCGCCTCCCGACGCGAAACGGACTCGAAAAGTTGGCTGGGGCTTTACGGCCTGCTGATTGGTCTCATCCAGCGAAGACCATGCTTCCAGGTCGATGTCATGAGCGACCATCAGTTCGCTTTGCCGTGGGATGGCTCCTCCTATTCTCAGGCTTCCCCGACGTACCTTGATTTTGGGAAGCGATGGATGGCTGGATCTGGCCTGCATCAATCCGTGGAGACTCCACTGCCCAGGATCGCCCCAGGGAAACAGCCATAGGTCGGCCCCGTCGATGTCGACGGAAGAGATGGGCAGCGTTCTGGAGCGAAGGATGCGGTCGATGTCCCAGTTGCCCGCCACACAAAGGCGATGGATGCGCAATACCTCGCGATCCCCTTGATGGCTGGGCAGTCGCAGCACCAGATCACGCAGGACCAAAGATCTCCCCTGTTCGATCGTCGCATGACCCAGCGAGATTCGGTAGAGGGGAAACTGAGCCGCCAGTTGGATCGCTACTTCCCGGCGAAGGAATCGGTCGACCCGCCCGTGGCCCCAAAGGTAAAGCGCCAGAAGCCCGCACGCGAAGGCAGCAATCACTAGAATTCTCACCATCCAACCAGGCTGGCGCCTGGCTGAGGTGGGCAATTCAATTTGTCGCCTTGCATCCATGCTGGCTGTTGATCCTATACCGATTCCATCAGTCCGACGCATCCAAAAGTCTGGGCGCGAAGATGGATAGTTCCTTGGGGATGGCCTTCCTTGGCCTCACCGCTGGCTTTCGGGATTCTTCGAGTCCTCTTTTGCGATTGCCTGCTTCCTGATGGAAAGCGATTCGATCAATAAACCTAGTGCGATACCTGCCAGGACACATGCCGCAAGCACAGCGGGCTGCCGATATCGTACCGATCCGACAAAAACGGCATGGATCGCTGCGAAGTAGGCGATAGGAAGCGCGTAGATCCAAAGTCGATGCTCTCGAACAAGCGGCAGAATCAATCCAATGGAAGCCAATCCGACGATTCCCAAGTAAGCGATGGCTTCACTCCAGCGGATGAAGCGATTGCCTAACTGAGGCGCCTGGGGCATGGGCGACCAAGTCCGCTGTAACTTTAGCAAAGCCAACCGAAGGAAGTCACCCCGATTTGCCCAGGACCAGCGAAACGACTCGTCGCGCATTCGACGATCGAGCCGGTATTCGAAGGAGTCGACTGGTTTGCTAGCACTTCGCGAGTCTTCCTCTCGCTGAAGCGCGGCGAATGGATCGACGAAGTCCATGTTTTCGTCGCTGCCGCCGGTGGCCGTGGCATGGAGTCCGTCGTAAAGGCTGGCGCCGACCTGCAGCGTGGTGAGGACGAATCGTCCCGAGACAAGATAGTTGCGATACCACCAGGGCGCCAGGATCACGGCCATGGCCATGGCCATGATTGCAAGTCCGGAGGCGAGCGATCGCAGTTCGGAAATCTGGCGACGGGGGCGGCAGATTGCCAGCAGCAAGAGCGCCAGGGCAACGGCGATGGGCCAGAGGATCCAGCTTGGCCTGGCCAGCGCTGCCAGACCGGTCCACAGACCTGCCCTGCCCCATCGATCCAATCGATGGTGATGGATGGCACGGCACAGTTGGTCCAGGCCAGCGATCATCAATGGGCAAAATACTGCTTCGCTAAGAATGAACACACTCATTCCGATAGCCCCCGGATAGCAGGCCGCCAGAAGGCCTGCAGTCCTCGCGGCCAGTGGGCTGCACCAGCGTCGAGTGGCGCGGTAGATCAGGGCGACCGCAATGGTGCCAAGAAGGCAACCCAGGAAACGTGCCGCGAGCACTGCGTGACTGGGATTGGCGATGGTGGTGAAGGGGGCCAGCACGATGGGATAAAGCGGGGTCCGAAAGATGCGAGCGTTTTCCGAACCGTATTGATACGCTTTTCCATCTGCAATCGACTCGGCAAGCGTCCAGTAGCTGACGCTGTCGCCAAAGCGAAAAAGCTGATCTCCTGCCAGCTGATGCCAGTATATGGCAGCCGCACACCGCAGTACCAAAGCGATAGCGAGAATCGCAAGCAGCCAGCCCCAGTCCCCTGCTTCGTTCGCGGGCGGCTTGGACCTATCCATCGTTTCACATCCCTTCCGCGAGGAAATCCTTGGGAAGCCTCCAAGCTATTGGCTTCACGCAATCGCAACAGGATCCGTTCCCGTGGTGGTCGTCAGGAGGGCATCTGCCTGACGCGTGAGCGAGCTTTGAATACTGGGGAGATCATGAACATCAGACGAGTAGGGGCTGGCTCAGCCGTGAAGACTGACCAGCCCCATGTCATCGATCTGGATTTGTCCGAGACAAGCGCCCATTCGTCGCGGGTCATCGCAGGTGGATGAGTCGACGATGCATCATCCTTTACGATCGCGTTTGGCTTGAGCGCGTTTGCCTTTGCCCGAAACATGTCCGAGGATATTGGAGGACTTGTTGGAGGCAGCGATGCGGTTGGCCTTGAGGCGATCGACTGCAGGAACTGCCTTGGCCTTGCTGCGTGATGCAGCGGTACCGGCCGCCTTCCGCGACGCGGCGCGATTGACAGGTGCAGAAGACGCAACTGGGGCAGCGGCGGCACTCGCGATCGCTCGCTTGGTTGGACGTGCTGCCTTGGCCGCCTTAGCCACCGCCTTCTTGGCCGGCTTCTTGGCTCGACTGGCCACAGCCGCTTTCACCGCAGTGGCAGTCTTGGTGGCAACCTTTCGCCGTGGTGTCTTCTTGGCCACTGGCTTGGCTACTTCCACTGGTGCGTCGACAACTCGAGCCGGTGCCGGCTTGGCGGCCGCATTCATTCCTTTTTTCGTCACGTGCAGATTACGGCGTTCCTGGGATCTCGCCACTCGCGACTGCTTGGCCCTGACCTGCTTGGGGGTACCCTTGGGAACCGGTGTCTTGCTGAGAGTCACCGTTTCCAGTTCCGCCAGACGAAGCTCCAGGGCATCGAGCGTTTCGCGAAAGAGAGCCACTTTGGCGTGACTCCGGCTGTCAAGATTTGCCGATCCGCTAGACCGGTTAGAAGTGCGTGCTTGAGACCGCGACTGATCGCTCCATTTGTCCATCAGCTTGCGGGCAAGTGTTGCGTGTCGCTTCACCTGCGCGGCGGTCAGCTTGCTCAACTCCGGATGTCGGCTGGCCTTGACTACTGCCAACTCTTCCTTGGTGCACAACACCTTCGCTTCCGCCAACGGAACCACCATCGACCACACCCCTTTCTCATCATGCAACTCTTTGGAGATCGGCACTGGTCCCTGCGCTTCTTTGCGCGTCAGGCCGAGTTGCATGCAAGGGTAGCGTATCGAACAATCCGACGCAATTCGGCGCATCGACGCAAATTGGTATTTTCCATACCGCGCACCTGCCCGCTGTGACGGTGGCTTCCGATTGTTGACTCATCATGCAAGAGAAGTGATTTGATGCCGTGGTATCTCTTGATATGTGTCTATCGCAGACAAAGCTGTGCCATCTGTACGACGGACTTTCGGTCCGTCGGTGCAAGATCTGTCGGCGGACTGAAAGTCCGTCATGCCCCGGAAAAGAGGTGGGACTAGGCAATCAAAGGTTCAATGGCTACACGTTGCTGGACCTGTTTCATTCCAGCGGCCTAACTCCCGCGGTCGTGAGAGAGAGGGTTGAGCGGGCCGTCGGGCCGTAGATCGATCAGGCGAAAGGGAGAGGGGTGCCGTGGATTTCGGCAAGCGCGTTCCCAGCAGCTCGTTGCTCCGCTTCCTTTTTGCTTCTGCCCCATGCCGGGGTGTGCTTTCGCCCTTCGACGACAGCGGCGACCAGAAATAGCTTGTTGTGGTCGGGACCTTTTTCCTCCAAAAGTTGGTAAGAAGGGGAATTCCCGTTGTCGCGCTGTGTCCATTGCTGGAGGCTTGATTTATGGTTTCCTCCCGAGAATCCATCGACTGCTGCTTTCAGTTCCGGTTCCAGCCATTGCAAGACACGACTTCTTACCGCCTCCCACCCGCCGTCCAGGTAGATTGCTGCGATCAGCGATTCGAACAGATCGCTCAGCAGCGACCTGGGTACGCTAATGGATCCTTGCATCCCTTTTCCAACCACCAGGCATCGCTCCAGCCCCAACGTGATCGAAACCTTGGCACAAGTCCGTCGACTGACGACGATCGACTTGATCTTCGTCAGTTCTCCTTCCATGAACTCCGGATACCGCTCGTACAAGTACTGGCAGACGATGGTGCCAAGAACCGAGTCACCTAAGAACTCCATCCGTTCGTTGCTCTCCAGTCGATTGGTGGCGCTGGAAGCGTGGGTCAGGGCGGCCTGAAGCAGTTTCAGGTCATGGAACTGGTAGCCGATCGCAGCTTGGCAACGCTGCATTTTGCATTCGATCGGCTCCTCCTCTCCCCTCAGCTCCATACCCTCTTTAGATCGCTTGCTGGCCATGAAACGCCACTCGCAGGGCTTGGGCACAAGGAGGAAAAAGGGGACGCACGTCGATGGGCGTATCCCTGACCGTCCTTTTTGTATATCAGATCTCCCCACCATTTACCAATCTGGCGGCAACGTGCAGGGAGTCGAAGGAGTCAAGCGTGGAAGGAAGTGATTCAGCCACCGATCGTAGGGGACTGAATCGCATCGGAAAGATCCCTGTTTTCTTCAGGTCCCACCGATACGATTACCGAAGGAGCTGCGAGCAGTTTCTCCAAAGCGGCCTGGCACTGATCGACGGTCACCTGTTGGTATCTCGCAACCGATTCGGCCACGGTTTCGTAGGTTTGCCGAAGCGTCCAGGCGTTGCCGACGGAGAAGAGCCGATTGCCAGGTCGCTCGGCGGCAAGAGCGATCGAGGAACAGACTTTGTTCTTCGCCTGCTGCAGTTCGCTTTCTGTCAGTTTGTCCTTGAGAGCCTTTTTCAGTTCGTCGCTTATCGCCATCCAGTTGCTAGAACTGGCAGTTGGCTGGCATGACAGGAAAACGCCTATGACACCGCAATCCTGATACTCCTGAGTGAACAGCGATGCAGCTTCGGCATCGCCTGTATCGACGAGGCGCCAGAACAGGCGGCTACCAGTATCATCGCCGAGGATGCTTGTCATCAGTCGCGCGGCATGTTTTTCCGGATCGCTGCGGCTGGGGCCTGGAGCGAATGCGACTGTATACTGCTGGATGGCTGGGGGATGAACCAGCATGCGACGGCTGGTCTTTGGCTGATGGGATTGCGTCACGCGATGGCGGGGCCTTGGCTGCCACGACTCGGTGGCTGCACGGGCCTCTTCGACTAGGCGGTCAAAGTCGACGGCCCCGGCGGCGACCAGACAGAGATGGTTGGGCGCGTAGTGGGCCTCGTGGTATCGCCGCATCGCATCGGTCTTGAGGTGAGAGACCGACTCGCAGCTCCCAAGGACACGTCCGGCAAGTGGATGGCCCTGGAAATAGTCTTCCATCAACCGATCGATCGCACCGTAGGGAGGCTGATCGTCGTACATCGCGATCTCTTCCAGGATCACCTGCCGCTCGGTCTCAAAATCCTCCTCGCGCAGTGCAGGGCGCATCATGTCGGCCAGAAGGTCCAACGCTTGACCCTGAAACTCAGGCAGAGAGCTTAAGTAGTAGACAGTCTGCTCTTCCGAGGTGTATGCATTGGACTGCGAGCCGAGGTCATCGAGCATCTGATTGAGCTGCTCGGCGCTTCGGGTTGGCGTCCCTTTGAAGAGCATGTGCTCTAGAAAATGACTTACACCCGATAGTTCGGGCGTCTCATCCCTGGCGCCGGTGTTCACGAAGAATCCGATCGACATCGAAAAGGCTTCCGGCTGGACTTCCGCGATCACTTCCAGTCCGTTGGGCAATGTATGTCGTTTAAATTCCATGACGCAGCTCCAGTGGATCGCCGCCCAAAGTCACCAGTGCCCAGCGCGTCGGGGGATGGCGGCGGAAGTGATCGATCAGGGAATCGGGCGTGATCGCTTCGATCAGCCCAGCGACTTCCGCACGCGAAGGAACACGACCCAGATGGTACCAATCGCTTGCGATTTGCGAGCTTCTGGCCATGCTGGATTCCTGTTCCATCACCAGCATGGTTTTGATTCGCGTCTTCAGGCGTGCCACCTCCGACTGGCTGATCGATTCCCCAAGCGAATCGATCGTCTGCAGGACAACATCCAGTGTCTCCTGTGCCCTTTCGCGCGTCGTACCGGCGAAGCAAAGAACGTTGCCTGCTCCAGGAAACGACTGACTGGATGCCGATACGTGGTAAGCCAGCCCCCGTTTTTCACGTACTTCCGTGAAAAGCCGTGAACTCATCCCATCGCTCAATACCCCCACCAGTCCGCGCGACTGATAGTATTCCGCATGCTCGTAGGGGACTGCATCGTAGGTGACAGCGATCTGGGTCTGCTGGCTGTCGTGGGGGATGTGCTGGGAACCGGATCGCACCGTCACCTCGGGCCGATTCCAAAGGGAGCGTTTGGCCCAGTCGCCAAAGAGCAGATTGACCTGTTCGACCAAGCGCTTCCATTCGAAGCGGCCTGCCACGGCGAGGATTGCCTGCTGCGGACCGTAGAGATCGCGATGCAATGTGGTCAGTGAGTCGCCATCGATCGCTTCGATCCCTGCCAAGGTTCCATACGAGGATCTTCCGTGGGGAGATCCGTAGCGTAGTTCCTTCATCCCACGAAGGCAGCGATGAGCCGGGTCGTCTTCGGCGGAATGGAATTCCTGGATCGCTACAGCCTTGGCATCCTCCAATTCCTCCTCCGGGAAGTGGGGCTGCCGTACGATTTTCGCGTAGATCGACATCGCCTCATCGAACGATTCGGCCAGGGAAGCGACTGAAAAGATGGCGTGAAGGCTGGAGACGGAGCTGGACCGTTCGACACCGAGAAAATCGAGGCGATCGACGATTTGTCGGCTGTCGAGGTCCCCTGCTCCTCGCTGCATCCATTCCTGCAGCACACCGGCCGACCCAGGGAGCGATTCCTCTTCTCGCACGGTTCCAGCAGGAACCAACAACGTGAAGGCGCTCGATTGCAACCAAGGCATCGGTTCACCAAGAACCGTCAAGCCGTTATCCAAGGTTTCAATGAAAACTTCGGGAGGTCGGTAGGTCATTCGGCGGACTTCTTGGAGGCGTTGGCACTTTTCTTAGCAGCTGGTTTATCCGACCCGGCAGCTGATTTGGTATCCGATTTGGAGCTGGATTCCGAAGAGCCGCCTCCTGCATCCGATGGCTTGGAGTCCTTGGCGGCCGACTTTCTGTAGCCTTCGCTGCGGTAGTCGGTTTGGTAAAAGCCGCTTCCCTTGAACACCACGGCCGCTCCAGCACCAATCAATCGGCGCAGTTTCAGCTTCCGGCATTTGGGGCATTTCTTTTCGGGATCGGCCTGGATGCTCTGGAAAAGATCAAACTGATGCCCGCAGGCGTCGCACAAATACTCGTAGGTCGGCATGGTCTTGCGATTCTCCTTCGTTTCCTCTGAGGCTCCAGAGCTAGGGCCGAGTGTCTCTAATGCCCAGGCTAGGATATTTTTCCTCGTTCGATGTTGGCGTTCATCCGTCCTGGGGTGTATCGGATGCTGCGGGGGATGATGGATCGGTCGCTGGAGGCCCTACCGATACGATGACCTGACTGGGGCGGATGACTCGATCGTGCAACAGGAAACCTGCCGAGGCTTCCAGAAGGACATGGCCAGCGGGCACTTCCGTGCTGGCCAGTTGAGCGATCGCCTGATGGAGGTTGGGATCGAACGGTTTCCCCATGGCATCGATTGGTTTGCAGTGAAACTTCTCCAAAGTCCCCATCAGCTGGGTGTAAACCATCTGAACACCGCTGTGCAATGTCTGCTTGGCCGATGCATCGGGCTGTGAGGCGTCCAGGGCCCTCTTGAGATTGTCGACGACATCGAGCATGTCTTTGAGCAGCGGGAGATGGGCGAATCGCATCTGTTGCTCCAGATCCCTCGCCAGCCGCTTCCGCATGTTCTCCATCTCTGCCAGGGTCCGCAGCTCCCGTTCCTTGGTCAGAGCCAATTCGTCTCGGAGCTGATCGGTTTCGGAACGGGCAGATGGATCACCGGTGGGCTGGGCACCGATTTCTGCCGCGAACTGGTCAGCACCGACTGCCGCTGTCGCCTCGTCGCTTGAGGTATCGCGTGTCCGATCGTCATGTTCGTTCTGGTTGCTGTCGTTGCTCATCGATCCAATCCTTGTTTCGTCGTATGCAATTTTTTAGCTTTGCCGCGCCTTACCGAACCGCTCAACTACCCGAAGTGGAAGAGTTGTCGGAGGCGCCAAAGTATTTTTTTAGGCGGTCCAGGAAACCTTTGCGTTCCGGTGTCACATGCTCGTTCTCTGTTTCCGCAAGTTCGCGGAGCAGCTCCTGCTGTCGTTTGGAGAGTTTCTTGGGAACTTCAATTGTCGCCTGAACCAGCAGATCGCCGCGGGAGCGAGTTCTGGGGTCAGGAACACCCATGCCGCGAATTCGAAAGACGGTTCCGCTCTGGGTCCCCGAGGGGATGTCGAGCGGTTTTTTGCCGTCCAGCGTGGGGACATCTAGCGTGGTGCCGAGGGCTGCCTGACTGAACGTGATAGGCAGATGAAGGATCAAATTCGATTCATCGCGTTTGAACACCGGATGAGGGCGAAGATGGACGAAGCAGTAGGCATCTCCGGGAGGTCCGCCATCGGGACTGGGCTGCCCCTCTCCGGACAGACGCACCCGCATGCCGTCATCGACTCCCGCAGGAATAGAGACCTCCAGTTTTTGTTCCACTGGGGTCATCCCCTGACCGTCGCAGGTGCCGCAGGGGGTCGAGATGGTTTTTCCTGAGCCGCGGCAGACCGGGCATGCGGTCTGCACACGAAGGATACCTTGGGCCTGCACGATCTGACCTCGCCCATTGCAGCGTCGGCATTCTTCCGGTTGCGAACCTTTGGCGGCCCCCGATCCCTTGCAGTCTTTGCAGGTGGCGAAGCGGGTCAGGGAAACGGTCTTCTTGACCCCTTTGGCTGCCTCTTCCAGATCCAAAGTCACGTCGCATCGCAGGTCGGCTCCACGACGGACCCTCCGCTTGCCTCTCCCTCGTCCGAAGAAGTCTTCGAAGATCGAACCACCGAAGACATCGCCGAAGGCTTCGAACAGGTCGCTCATATCAGCCGACCCTGCTCCTGCCGCCTGAGGGTCGACTCCAGCATGTCCGAACTGGTCGTACCGGCTACGTTTGGCCTGGTCTCCGAGGACTTCGTACGCCTCGGTCGCCTCCTTGAACTTCTGCGTTGCACTGGCGTCATCGGGATGGCTGTCGGGATGGTACTTCAGCGCCAATTTGCGATACGCTTTCGCGATCTCATCCTGAGTGGCAGTCCTTGCCACCCCGAGAACTTCGTAGTAATCACGCTTGGAAGCCATCGTCGATCCTCAGAAAAAAAGGCTACCTTCCCGCCGGGAAAGTAGCCTTACAATCACTCTTGTCGCTACCAGCCCGGGGGGCCGTTACGAGACGACACCCTCAGGCTTTCGCTTGCTGGGTTCGTCCTTATCGATGTTGGTCACCATCGCCTCGGTGGTCAGCAGCAATCCAGCGATGCTGGCGGCGTTCGTGAGCGCCGTCCGCACGACCTTGACCGGGTCGATGATCCCCGAAGACATCATGTCGACATACTGACCTTTGTTGGCGTCGTAGCCGGTGTTCAAAGGCTTCTGGCCCACTTCGTCTGCGACGACGCTACCGTCGATGCCGGCGTTGTCGGCGATCTGACGCAAAGGTGCTTCCAGGGCACGAAGAACGATTTCAACACCGATCTTTTCGTCCCCCTTGGCCGAGTCCTTTGCAGCCTTTACCGCGTCACGGCAACGAAGCAGTGCGACACCCCCACCCGGGAGAATCCCTTCTTCGACAGCAGCTCGGGTAGCATGCAAGGCGTCTTCAACGCGAGCCTTCTTCTGCTTCATGTCGGCTTCCGTTTCAGCACCGACGCTGATGACTGCCACACCACCGGCCAGCTTCGCCAGACGTTCTTGGAACTTCTCCTTGTCGTATTCGCTGTCGGTCTGTTCGATCTGCGCCCGAATCTGCGCGACTCGGCGGTCGATCTCCACCCGCTCTCCAGCCCCTTCGACCAGCGTCGTGTTGTTCTTGTCGACCACGACCTTGCCGCAACGGCCGAGGTGATCGATGGAGACGTTTTCCAGCTGGACACCGAGGTCTTCGCTGATGAACGTGCCGCCAGTTAGAACAGCGATATCACCCAACATGGCTCGGCGTCGATCGCCGAAGCCTGGCGCCTTGACGGCACAGACATTCAGCGTTCCACGCAGTTTGTTGACCACCAGCAGCGTCAGCGCCTCGGCGTCGACATCTTCGGCGATGATCAGCAGAGGCTGGCCGGTCTGGCTGGTCTTTTCAAGGATCGGCACCAGATCGCGGATGTTGCTGATCTTCTTTTCGTAGATCAGCACCAAGGCGTTCTCCAGGGTGCAGGTCATGTCGGAGGGTTCGTTGATGAAGTAAGGGGAGACGAATCCCTTGTCGAACTGCATCCCATCGACATACTCGACGGTGGTTTCGCGGGTCTTGCCTTCCTCGACGGTGATCACGCCATCCTTGCCGACTCGCTGCAGCGCTTCGGCCAGAAGTTCGCCGATCACCATGTCGTTGTTGGCGCTGATGGCGCCGACGTGAGCCACTTCCTTGGGATCGGTGACCGGCTTGGCCAGCTGGTGCAGCTTTTCGGTTGCTGCTGCTACGGCCTTGTCGATCCCGCGACGAATCGCCGTCGGGTTGCTGCCCGCGACGATGTTGCGAAGCCCTTCCTTGAAGATAGCGCGAGCCAGCACGGTGGCGGTCGTTGTGCCGTCACCAGCCAGATCGCTGGTCTTCTGAGCTACTTCCACCACCAGTTTGGCACCCATGTTCTCGAAGCGGTCTTCCAGTTCCACTTCTTTGGCAACGGTCACACCATCTTTAGTGACAGTAGGGCCACCAAAGCTCTTGTCGATGATCACATTGCGGCCGGTTGGGCCCATCGTGACCGCGACGGCATGGGCCAATTTTTCCACACCCGCCAGCATGCGCGCTCGGGCATGATCGTCAAACATCAATTGTTTAGCCACGCTCTTTCACCTTGTATTTCAGTGCTTGGAAATCAGAGTATTGTCCGCGGACAAGCAAATCGGTGCCGATCGCGACCGACTTGTGTCGGGCATCAGCCAAGCTTGGCCAGGATGTCGCTCTCACGAAGGATCTTGTACTCGACCCCATCGACTTCCACTTCGCTTCCGCCGTACTTCCCGAAGATCACCTGATCGCCCACGGCGACGCTCAGCGCACCACGGGATCCGCTGTCCAACAGCTTGCCTGGACCAACCGCAACCACACGGCCACGTTGCGGCTTTTCCTTTGCCGAATCGGGCAACACAATACCGCCGGAAGTTACCGCTTCGGCTTCCATCGGTTCCACAACGACGCGATCATCCAAGGGACGAAGATTCAGCTTTGCCATCTGTAGTATTCCTTCCTGAAACGATTGAACTCTTGTTTGTTTTTATGGATCGCACGCCAACCGAAAAGGGTTGGCATGCGTTGCCTTACGCAATGAGCGGCTAGGCGACGGCCATTACATCATGCCGCCCATACCACCCATTCCTCCCATATCCATGCCACCCATTCCGCCCATGCCTCCGTGGTCGTGATGACCACCAGCGGCCGGCTCTTCTTCCTTCGGAATCTCTGTGACCAACGACTCGGTGGTCAGCAGCAGTGCAGCGACGCTGGCCGCGTTCCCGAGAGCGGTCTTGACCACCTTAGCGGGGTCGATGATACCGGCCTTCACCATGTCGACGTAGGAGTCGCTGTTGGCGTCGTAGCCTTCGGTTGCTGTCTTGAGGTTGCGAACTCGGTTGACGATCACCGCGCCATCGACACCCGCATTGTTGGCAATCGCTCGCAAGGGATCATCGAGCACATTGCGGATGATCTTGGCTCCCAGGGCTTCGTCCCCGGTCAGATTCAACTTCTTGAAGGCAGGTTCGCAGCGGAGCAGCGCGACGCCGCCACCGGGAACGATCCCCTCAGCAAGAGCCGCCTGGGTTGCCGCTTTGGCATCATCCATCAGCGCCTTGCGTTCCTTCATTTCGGTTTCCGTCGCAGCTCCGACCTGGATCTGAGCAACACCGCCGGCGAGCTTCGCCAGCCGCTCCTGCAGCTTCTCGCGATCGTAGTCGCTTTCGGTGGCATCGATCTCGCGGCGAATCTGAGTCGCTCGACCTTCGACTTCGTCCTTCTTCCCAGCACCGCCGATCACAATCGTCTCTTCGCTGGTGATATGGATCTTCTTCGCTCGCCCCAGGTCGCTCAGCTTCACGCTCTCCAGGTCGATCCCCAAATCCTTGAAAATCGGCTTGGCGGCGGTCAGCGTTGCGATGTCACCGAGGATCGCCTTGCGGCGGTCGCCGTAGCCAGGCGCCTTGACGGCACAGACGCTGAGGATGCCTCGCATCTTGTTGACCACCAGCGTTGCAAGGGCTTCGCCTTCAATGTCTTCGGCGATAATGAGCAATGGCTTCTTCGCCTTGCTGATCGCTTCAAGAAGAGGGATCAGCTTCTTGTTGCTGCTGATCTTCTCTTCGTGCAGCAGGATGTAGCAGTCTTCCAGCTCAACTGTCACCTCTTCCTGGTTGGTGACGAAGTGAGGCGACAGATAGCCGCGATCGAACTGCATCCCTTCGACGATTTCCACCGTCGTCTCGCTGCCACGGCCTTCTTCCACCGTGATCACGCCATCCTTGCCCACCTTCAAAAAGGCTTCGGCAAGAACGTCCCCAATTTCTGGATCGTTGTTGCCCGCGATGGTCGCGACCTGCTTGATTTCCTTACGGCTCTTCTCGTTGATGGGAATCGCCATCTTGGTCAAATGGTCCTGCACCGCCTCAACCGCCTTGGCGATTCCGCGTGAGAGAGCCATTGGATCGGCACCGGCCGAGATCATCTTCAGGCCTTCGCGGAAGATCGCTTCGGCGAGCACCGTCGCCGTGGTGGTTCCGTCACCAGCGACGGAGTTGGTCTTGCTTGCAGCTTCCTTAACCAGTTGGGCGCCAAGATTCTCGAACGGATCTTCCAGTTCGATCTCTTCAGCAACCGTCACACCGTCCTTGGTGATTTTGGGAGAACCCCAACCTTTGTCGAGCACGGCGTTGCGACCTCGAGGCCCCAAGGTGCTTCGGACCGCTCGCGCCAGTTTCGAAACCCCAGCCAAAAGCGGCTGCCGGGCTTCATCATCAAAGACCATCTGCTTCGCCACGTTGAACTCCTTTTGGAACACACTTCTGAGCCGATCGGACGCATCGGGTCAGCGACCGGGCACCATCGTTGCTTGGTTTCTGCTGCCAGGTCCAACCGCTCGAAGCCTGGATACAATCCGCTTCGCACTACCAGACCAAAAACACGATCCGAGAATCCCCGGAGATCTCCCAGCAGTCCCCGAACCACTATGCCGTCTTGGCAGTCATCACGAATGGCGACCGATAGCTGCAAAAAACGTGCCGAATCCGGTCGCGGGTTCCCACCGAGACGCTGTCGCAGCGCTGCACGGTGGTTTTCCGCTGGATTGGGTCGCTGGTGGATCGAGTTCTGCAGGCAATCCAATGCGTTGGTGTCATTTTGGCAGGCAGCCTCGAGTCTGTTGATTGCATCCCCGTTAGGGCGGGTACCTTATCGATTCCGAAAAATCGCTACAGATTCGCCAACCGGCAGTGCCAACCCTCGCCGATACCACGCAAAAGAGATTTTTTGCTGGCCGAAACATCCCCAGGTGAGGTAGGGAACGATGATCCTCCGGTCGCTCTTGTCGCTCGCGCTGCTGACACACCTCACTCTGGTTGCTGCGGGCCAGTCGCCCGAAACCCCGGAAAAAGTCAATCCGCTTCGGGCCCAGGAGCCCACCTCGCATGCGTCGGAAGCCGCACAGCTGCCGACGATGACGTTCCGGCAATGGCGCGCCCTCTACGAAGCCCAGCAGCAGGTGCTTCGCGAGGAGTACTATCGATCGATCGGTCACAACCCGGCACGGCCGACATGGAACGCTCTTCCCTACTACCATCCCAGCTACACCGTTCCTGCGCGGCGGATGACGGTGCCGGTGGGGCGCACCATTTACTACCGACCCTATCTTGCGGCCCCTGGGTACTAGGTTGCAAAAAGCCGTTGGAAGATGACGTCGTTCCACCGAACCGGAGCCTACCAAATTCCGGCTGAGAGAAGGTGCGGATGGTGGAAGCGTCGTTTCAGCGGATGCCAGCTCCTTCCGGCTATGGCATAAGTCGGATCGATCGCCTCCCCCAAGTCTCCTCACTGCGCAAAAAAACCGGGTCCCACGTGGAGACCCGGCTTGCTGAATCGAAGTCATTGTCCGGTTTGGGGCCGCGTCAGGTTCTCGGCTGCGCCAGGAACTCGGTGACCATTGGCAGACGAGCGCCTCGGAAGGCGTTCAGCCGAGCCAGCATGTTGCTGACTTCAGCCTGCGATGGCTGTTTGCCGCGGACCGACTGGTACAGCTGGCGGCAGAAGAGCGTCGGATCATTGCCGCACAGGTCATAGAACTGTCGGCTAGCCAGCAGCTCCGCGCGAACCGCCTCGATCGAATTTCCCTTGGCAACAAAGGATGTCCATGCCTGGAGTTCGTTGGCGTCGGGGACGCGTCCTAAGTACTGCTGAAACATCGCCGTGATGGCGCTGGTGTCCGGAACGTAACCGACCTGCGTGGTGGTCCCTGGCTGGGCCGGGTTGAAGCCAGCGTTGGTGACAGGGACTGGTTGCCGCAAGGCCAGCGCGTAGGTGGCAGGACGACCAGCGACGGGAGCTGGGACATCCTGAAATCCTTCCAGAAGCGTCTGGCCGAAGGAGTTGGTGATAGTGCCCACCAGACGGTATTGATCCCGGGGATCGATAAACGCGGGGTTCGGCTGGATGACGAACTGGTGAGGGCCTGGGCCAGCCACGGTCCGTAGATCGGTTCCGCGATCGATCGACTGGTAGGGCTTTGTTACATTGCGGAGTTCAACTCGGAGGATTGATCCGGCGGGGACTGCCACCGGGGATGCAACCGAGGCGGTTCCCGAGATGCCAGGGACGGCTTGGGTAGCAGCGCTGGCATCAAAGACGATCGGGACCAATCGCCGATCCTTCCCGTCGAAGATCAGGATCGGAACGCGGCCCGACGCATCGACACGCTTTTGGATTTCTTCCAGCACATCGTAGACCTTCCCCTGAACGTTCCCGACCTGGTAGCCGGAGACCGCGACGATGATGTCGTTGGCTTCCAGTCGGTTGCGTTCCGCCAGGCTTCCCGGCTGTACGCTGGTCAGAATCACCCCGGCATCGGTGTTTTGCACGAACGCACCCAGCGTGATCGGAGGGCGAGAGGGGGCCAGTCGTGGATCGGCTGCAGCGGTGGTGCTGTTGAGCGTCGGAGGCGGTAGCTGGACCATCGCTTCGGAAAAGCCGTTGGTCCAGCGGCTGGCTGTGCCGAAGGTGCTGCCGGCGGGAGCTGCGGCGGGGGAGCCGAAGCCGACCTGAGCGATCGCCAGGGAAGAGGGGAGCAGAGTCGCAAGGCCACCGGCCAGCAGCAAAGTTCGTCGTAGGTTGGAACGAAAAAGGGACATGGGAATAGGTTCCTTAGCAAAGGCGATGAGTGTTTCTTAGTGGAGGGGAACGAGGCGATTAGCGGAGCTGTTGGCCGCTGACCTGATCCAATTGCTGGCGGATGAAGCTGGGGTTCAGGGGATAGAATCCGGCTTTCATCACTTCCATCTGCCCATCGCGACTGAGAACGAATCGCAGCACCGCTTCGCGGACGCCTCCTTCAGCGGCGAGAGACTCCTGGTCGACCACCAGCATCAGGGGACGCATCAGTGGGTAGCGACCTGCCAGCACCGAAGCCGACTCGGCGGGCACAGGCGATCCGTCGATCATCAGAGGCACTTTCCTTGCATTGGGATTCTGGGTCGACAGCTCGCCAATGGCGATCCCCAGAGGATCTTTTCCGATCGCCGCAACGATTTCCATATTCGATGTGATCGGTGCGCTACCGGCCGCGGCCTGATTGGCGGTGCGTCCACCTAGAAGGGTTCGCGAGACGAAGACTTGGCTGGCGCTACCGGCTTCTCGTTCGTAGAGCTTGACTGGCTGGTCGGCAATCGGGCTGCCTGGAGCGAAGGTGCCCCATTTGAGAGTGCCGGGGGCTGCGGAGTAGATCTGCGTCAGTTGTTCGGGGCTGAGCGACGCGATGGGGTTGTCCTTGTGGACGAAGACCGCCATGGCATCGGTTGCGACGACGATCGCCATCGGCTTTTTCACCTTACCAGACTGCAGGATCTTCAGATCCTCGCCGTCGACACCCCGGCTGACGCCAGCGATCACCGTCGGATCGTCGGCCAATTGCCGAAGACCCTTGTCGGAGCCTTCAGGGGTCCCTGAGAATTCGACTTCGGGGTGGAATTTCTTGAAGAGAGCGACCCACTGGTGTCCTAGATCGGCCATGGTGGTCGATCCCGAGATGACGACTTTCCCTTTGAGGGTGGCGGTGGGGCGGTAGGGAGGGATTTGTTCGAGGAGCTGCTGGAGCTGTAGTTGCTGCGCGGCGGCAAGGGCCTGGGCTGTTGCCGGGGCCTGAGGCGTTGCAGGAGCCTGTGCTGCCGCAGCGGGTGGTGCTGCGGTTCCGGGGGCAGACTGAGCGAAGAGCCCTGTGGAAGTGAGGCAGACTGCCGAGGTGACAAAGGTTACAAGCGAACGGAACCGAAACGAAATGGACATCTTTTCCCTCCCTGGTGCGTGCGAACGGAGCGGGTCAAAAATCCTGAAGTCGACCCACTTTTTTGGCATCGAAAGCCAAACGGACTGGAATCCGCGCGACGCATTCTAAACCGGGGGCTTGGGAACCACCTACCCCAGTTTTCCCATGGAATTTTGGGAAGGAACCAAGGGGCAATAATGAGAGCGGACCGGTAATTTTTTCCGAAACTCGGCATCAGCGCGAACTGCCATTGGCCGAAGCGAGTCTATCGTATAGATTGATGGGTCTACGGGGTGTAGCGCAGTCTGGCTAGCGCATCTGCTTTGGGAGCAGAGGGTCGTAGGTTCGAATCCTATCACCCCGATTTTTGGCCTCCGGCCAAAAATAGAGAGTAGAGAAGAGAAAGTAGATCAGTAGAGCGTTCACGGCCGAGAGATTCTCCCGAGGCGTTGGACGTCGCGAACCAATCGCCTTTCTCTTCTCTACTCGGTCTACTGCTCTACTTTCTACTCTCTTCTTCTGGAGCAGTAGATGACGTTCCAATTCGAGAAGCTTCTCGTCTAGAAGTCCGTTGACTTCGCAGACCAAGTCTGCAGGGGGCAAGAAAAGGTGTCAAGGGGGCAAGAAAAGGTGTCAGGACTGAATGGCACCAACTTAAGTTCCTAAGCTGCTGTGGCGTAACGATTTCGGTTCGGATCGCGAGGCATTTGCATCAGCTTGTATTGCTTGGGGCGTCGTTTCAGCACTCGTGGTTCTTGGCGGCCTGGCCTGTTGCCAACGCGAAGCTCTGAGATCGTCTTGAGAACATTCCACCATTGCTTCTCGATCCGACC
>JBIINB010000147.1:0-10390 GCA_044337705.1 Pirellulaceae bacterium
CAGTCGATCAAGTCCGCCACTGGAAACTTCTGGAAGATATGCCCGATACGTCGGGGAATATGGAGAGAGGGGAGTTGCTGGAGGAGCTGATTGTCGAAGGTGGCGCGAGGATCGAGCGGATTGTGTCGACGGGGCAGAAGAGCCCGGAGGGATTCTGGTATGACCAGCCACAGGGCGAATGGGTGGCACTGATCCAGGGATCTGCCAGCTTGCGATTCGAACAGGAATCATCGGTCAGGGAGCTGGTGGTGGGCGATGCGTTCTGGATTCCAGCACACTGTCGGCACCGCATCGAGTCGACCAGTTGCGATCCTCCCACTGTATGGATCGCGGTCTTTGTTCCGGAAGAGCGGCAGCAGGAGGCTGTCCGGGGGGAACGTCAGGCTTGAGTCGGCCGCCAATCGACCAGATGCATTTCGACCTTCTGCATCCCACCAAAGTCGTTGATGACCGGCTTGAAGACGATGTCGTGCGGGCGGTTGGTATCCTGGAGTGATGGAATCCACTCCGCCTGACCGAAAGCGACTCCCCGAAGCGTGGTTCCATGTTGCTTCCATCGCATGCTGCAGTGCCGTTCGCCGCTTCCCAGTGCTTTGGCAGGCTCGGCCAGGTAGACCCCGGTAGCCGCCAGAAGGGGTCTTGGGTTTCCCTGTCCGAATGGTGCTAGCTGTTCCATGGTTTTGACTGTAGCCAGGTCCAGCATTCCCAGGGGGGCTTCGGCGTCGATTGCGATTTCGGCTTGGGGTGTCTTACTGCCCGACTGCATCGCTACCTGTTCGCAGAGCGCCGCACGGAAAGCTGCGACTCGCGATTCTTCAATCCGAAGTCCCGCGGCGGCGGCATGGCCACCGCAACTGACCAGCAGGTCGCGACATCCATGGAGCCCATCATGGAGATTGAAATAGCTTGGGGATCGACCAGACCCTGTCCCAGGTTTTTGCCCCAGGGGATCCAAAGCGATCAGTACGGTTGGACGGTGGTATTTTTCCGCGATCTTTCCGGCGACCACGCCGATCACCCCCAGATGCCACTGGGGGCTGGCCAGAACCAAAGCGGGCGATTGCTCCAGATCCATCTGCTCTTTGATCTGCTTGATGGCCCCAAGATAGACACTTCGTTCCAGCGTGTTCCGGTCCTCGTTCAACTTTCCAAGGTACTCGGCCAGCGCCGTGGCTCGCTGGGGATCCTCGGTCGTCAGCAGTTCGATCGCAAGTTGAGCCTGGCCCAATCGACCGGCCGCATTCAGGCGTGGGGCCAAGGTAAATGCGATATCTTCGCTCTCCAGTCGCTCCTTGCCTCCCAATTTGTTCGCCTGCTTGAGAGCGGCGATGCCAAGGCAGGGCTTCTGTGCGAGGCTTAGCAGGCCGTGGTGTACCAGGGTTCGATTTTCTTCAACGAGCGGCATGACATCGGCCACGGTGCCGATGGCTGCCAGCCCGACAGCCGACAGAAGATAGTCTCGCAGCTGGGGAGTGACGCGCTGCGACTGGCAGTGTTTCTGACAAAGCGCCCAGGCGACTTTGAAGGCAACCGCTGCACCGCACAGCCAGGGAAACGGGTAGCCTTCAAGTCCTGGATGGACGATGGCCGCAGCGTCTGGCAGTTGCTCCCCCATCGTATGATGGTCGGTGATGATCAGCCGCACACCGCGTTGCCGGCAGTAGTCTGCTTCGCGCACCGAAGCGATTCCGCAGTCGACCGAAACGATCGTCGATTTGCCATGATCGATCAGTCGACCCAGTGATTCAAGACTCAGGCCATACGGATCTTCCAGGCGATTGGGGACGTAGTAGTCTACATTGCCACCGATCAACCGGATCGCTCGGACAAGGATCGCGGCTGCCGTCATTCCGTCGGCATCGTAGTCGCCGTAGACGACGATCGCTTCCCCCGCCGTTACCGCCTGGTGCAGCTGCTCGACTGCGTCTGCCACCCCGGGCAGCAGCAGCGGATCGCGAAGATCATTCAGTTTAGGGGTCAAAAAAGAAGCGACGCGGATGGGATCTTCCATGCCGCGTCGAAGCAGAAGTTGAGCGATGATAGGGGAGATGTTGGCGGACTGAGCCAGAGCATCGACGCGTGCCAGGTCGATCGGTTCCAGCCGCCACCTTTTGCTCATGCCACCTTCGCCGTCGCCATGCGGCGCCCTGTTACTTTCGCTTTTCGATGTGCAGCGTGACTCGACGCAGACGTGGGCTGTATTTCTTCAACTGCAGCTTCTCGCCCCCCGGCCGGCGATACAGGGTGTAGTTGATGTCGCCGGTTTCCTGGCATACTAAGAAGACTGTTTCTTTCTTTTTCTTGCTCTTGGCCATGTTGGACCACTACCTGAAGGAGAATGCGAGACCTTTCGTTCGGATCCGTTGCCGCGGGTCGCTACACGGCTACGGGAACCCCAAAGTATAGGAAACAGTAGGCTGCATCGGCTAGATCAAACCGACCGATTCCCGGCGCGGTCCCCTCGTTCGGGTTGTTTTTGCATTGTTGGCTTATTCCCTGGCTAGCTTTTCCTATCGGATTCAGCTGTCTTCCCACCCGTGGCATGGCCGTCTCGGCCATGAGGGTGCACAGCGGGTAGCTGGCGTGTCGCATCGTTGTCGGAAGCCTTCCCACCCGTGGCATGGCCGTCTCGGCCATGAGGGTGCACAGCGGGTAGCTGGCGTGTCGCATCGTTGTCGGAAGCCTTCCCACCCGTGGCATGGCCGTCTCGGCCATGAGCGTGCACAGCGGGTAGCTGGCGTGTCGCATCGTTGTCGGATGTCTTCCCACCCGTGGCATGGCCGTCTCGGCCATGAGGTTGCACAGCGGGTAGCCGGCGTGTCGTATCGGATTCAGCTGTCTTCCCACCCGTGGCATGGCCGTCTCGGCCATGAGGGTGCACAGCGGGTAGCTGGCGTGTCGCATCGTTGTCGGAAGCCTTCCCACCCGTGGCATGGCCGTCTCGGCCATGTTGCACCCCACGAATACCATCTTGCCATTCGAGCAGGAAGAGGCGACGGATCGGCTTCCGCATGCCTTCATGGATGGGGGTGAAATGGTGACCGACTGTGTGGAAGATCCCTGTGAAAGTGTCCCAGTCGTTTTGTCAGCGAGCCGACCCGGTCATGCGAGTGCACATCGGCCAGCCGCCAATGGCACCATGATGGCTTGGAGGTCTGGCCCCAGGAGTGGACGATAAGGATTGCGGTTCCAATGCCCCCTACAGACCCGGCTTGGGTGGTTTGACCGGGGCTTCCCAGGGGGCGGTCCCGGTGGCGTTGATCTTCCGACGAAAGACTTTGTCGCCACAGGTGATGAAGAGAATGTTTCGGTCCTTGCCAGAGAGGACGACGTTGGCAAGTGGGCCGGGCTGTGGCTTGGAGAAGATGAAGTTGGTGCGGCCCAGTTGGTCGAGTACTTGGAGACCATATTCGGAGGCGACGTAGAGTCGACCTTCGGTATCCATCGCCATGCCATCGGCCCAGCCGGTCAGTTTGGCGTCGTCTTTGTGTAGGTAGCCATAGGTCTGCCGGTAAGCCAGCGAGCCGTCGGGCTGAATCTGGTAGCAGTAGGTGAAATTGCTTCGGGAGTCGGCAACGTGTAGCAGCGTCTGGTCGGCCGAAGCGATCAGTCCGTTGGGGAAATCGAGTCCCGAGTCGACTTCGCGTTTGGGGCCTTCAGGTAGCGGCACGTACCAGAGTTTCTTGTTGCCCGGATCGGTGTAGTAGAGTCCATGGGGCAAGACAACCAGATCGTTGCAGGATGCGTCCTCGGCGACGACCTCTTCCTTCCCTTCCATCGTGTACCGCACAATTCGTTTGCGGCCTCCCTGGCAACCATAGAGTTTCCCATCGGGTCCCATCATCAAGCCACTGACGCCTCCCGTGTCCTTTGCGAACTCGGTCACTTTCCCTTCTTCATCGACGCGGAAGATCTGGTTGCGCGGCACGTCGACGAAGAACGTCGCCCCATCCGGGCCGATCGCGGGTCCTTCGGTGAATTGGTGCCCCTGACTGACCAGTTGCCAGCCTTCTCCCGGGATCATCAACTGCATGCGGGCCTTGGGGCCTTCGCTGGCGGTGATCGGCGCTGGGTAGTCTCGCCAAAGCCATCGCATCGCATCGGGGAGGATCGATGCGGAGTGCTTGGCGTTATGTCCCCCAGGTCCCCAGATGTGATGGACATCGTATCCGCTGTAGCGGAGAGCTGACAGCATGCTCTGATTGGCCATCCACCAATCGCCCGCGTAGATATTCAGATCGCGATCGCCGTCCTGGAGAAAAACTCGCAGCGGTTTCGGTTCGCTCTTGCGGATCAACGTCGGAAAAATGTCGGCGCCTCGCAGGCCCACATAGGTGCCGATCGTACTGAGCACCCGCCGAAACTGATCAGGTCGCTCCCAGGCTGCATTGAAAGCACAAATCGCACCGGAGCTGGCTCCTGCGATGGCGCGATCATTCGGATCCTCACTGATCTTCACCCGCTTGTTGACCTCCGGAAGAATCTCCTCGATCAGGAAACGCGCGTATCGATCTCCCAAGCTGTCGTATTCGAAGCTGCGGTTGAAGCGGGGCTGAGCCTGATCGTTGGGAGCGGGAACCTGTCCATGGTCGATGAAGATGCCGATTGTGATTGGCATCTGCCCGGCATGGATGAGGTTGTCCATGACCACCGGAAGCTTCCAACCTTGAGCCATTCCCAGACCATCCTGCACAATCATCGCACAGGCAGGCTTTTCCCCCTGATATTGCTGAGGCACATAAAGCCAGTAGTTGCGCACGGTGCCGGGGTAGATGTTGCTTTTCCAGGGGAACGGCCCTTCGATCTTTCCTTTGGGAACCCCCGGCTTTTCGACCGAATCGGGATGTTCCGGATAGGATTCTTCCTGAGCCAGCACAGGAGCCACACTCAAGGGGATCAAGGAAGCCAGCAGAAGCAAAAAAATTCGGGAGATGGCAGCCGTCATGAGGTAGGTCCTTCTGGAGGGAGAAGCGGCCGGAGGGAGTCTTTATCTGACCGTTCATCAGGCTAACCCATCGGATGGCTGCCTGCCACCCGGGGGCTCCCTGACGCTCCTCCAGCTCCCCTGCCCCGCCTCGCAAGCCGCCCCCTGCAACGGTCGGTGTCCCTTGGCTATCCTGGGGCTTTACCCAGCTGCCAGAAAGCGAATGCTTCTGGGGGCCGGAAAATACCTGTCGCAACAACAGTTGTTCGGACAAATTTTTCGGCGACGGGATCCCTTGGCATCATCGATGGAGAACGACATGCAACGCTTCCCGCAGCAATGGCTCGCCTTTCTGCTTTCCCTGGGGCTTCTGGTGGCGACGCTGGAGGCAGGCGATGAGATCTACCAACTGGGTGCCGACTCCCAGCCCAAGCCAGGTGTGCCCGCCGGGAAAGTGACCGATCATGTTTGGAAAAGCGAGGTCTTTCCTGGGACGATTCGCCGCTATTCGGTCTATGTTCCGGCTCAGTACGACGGTTCCCAACCGGCTGCTGTGATGGTGTTTCAGGATGGGCATGCCTACGTCGATCCGAACGGTCAGTTTCGTGCAACCGTCGTGATGGATAACCTGATCCATGCCGGGCAGATGCCAATCACGATCGGCATCTTCATCGACCCAGGGCACAAGAAAGAAACACTCCCCGAGAAACGGGGCTGGCAACCGACACCTGAGAACCGCAGTTTCGAGTACGACACGCTAAGCGATCAGTATGCGAACTTCCTGCTGCAGGAAATCCTTCCGGAAGTTGCCAAGCAGTATCGTCTGACCGATGACCCTGATCAGCGAGCGATCTGCGGCATCAGTTCGGGCGGGATCTGCGCTTTCACGGTTGCCTGGGAAAAACCAGATCAGTTCCGCAAGGTCATCAGCCATGTCGGAAGTTTTGTCGATATCCGTGGTGGTGATCACTATCCATCGCTGGTCCGCAAAGGGAAGAAGCGTCCGATCCGCGTCTTTCTGCAGGATGGTTCGGGCGACCTCGATAACCAGCACGGCAACTGGCCGCTGGCCAATCAGCAGATGGCTGTTGCTTTGAAATTCTCCGACTACGACTACCAGTTTGTTTACGGAGAAGGTGGACACAACGGCATCCACGGAGGTGCGATCCTGCCGGATGCCATGCGCTGGATTTGGCGCGACTGGAAGGAGTCAGCGAGCCAGTGAAGACGGTGGAGCATATGCTCGCGGCGGTTACAGGACGCGTTTAGAGCCTAACCGAGAACTGTCCCTTGCCGATGCTGCGGTTTAGGATTCTGCAGGTTTGTGGATAGGTTCTTATTCCCATTGGTCCCTTTGGGATGTCAAGGAGTTTTGATCGATGACGGAAGCATGGAAGATCGCCGGTGTGCAGATGGACGTGACGATCGGTGATACCCGAGCCAACCTGGCAAGGATGCTGGAGTGGTTCCACTCGCCGTCCCTTTCGGAGTGCCGGCTGGTGGTGTTTCCGGAGTGCGCGCTGAGCGGCTATTGCTTTCAGTCTCTAGACGAAGCGTTGCCTCATACTGAGCGGCTGGATGGGCCGGCGGTGGAGGCGTTCACGAGGGCTTGCCAGCAGGGGAATCGGTGGGTGGCCTACGGGTTTCTGGAACGAGGCGACTCGGGCGAGATCTACAACAGCCTAGCACTGGTTGGTCGGCAAGGACTCCAGGGGGTCTATCGCAAAGTCCATCTTCCCTATCTGGGGATCGACAGGTTCGTCACACGCGGCCCGGATCCTTTTCAGGTGCATCACATCGATGGACTCTGCGTCGGGATGCATATCTGTTACGACGGGTCGTTCCCCGAGGCGTCGCGCGCCATGGCGCTCCAGGGAGCTGACATCTTGCTACTGCCTACCAACTGGCCTCCAGGAGCCGACACGTTCGCTCGTTATCTACCCAACGCCCGCGCCCTGGAAAACAACTGCTATTTCATGGCTGTCAACCGTGTCGGGACCGAACGAGGATTCCGATTCATCGGACAAAGCCGTCTGTGCGATCCCAACGGGCATGCACTGGCGGATGCCGATGAAAGCTCCCAGATGGCCATAATGGGATTGATCGATCCTGCCAAAGCCCGCCAGAAGCGATTGGTGCGAGTCCCCGGGGAACACGTCATCGACCGTTTCGCCGATCGCCAGCCGGAATACTATGGGAAGCTGGTGGAGCCACATCGACTGGAACGCCGCGTAGATGACTGACTCCCCGTCGCTTCCCCAGCACTGACCCAATCGCTCCCTATCCTTCCATCGGACCTCCGCATGAATGCCCCTGACGATACGATCTCCGAAGGTGAATCGGAGCATCCATCGCCCGTGCCAAACGACAACCACCGACCTTTCCCCAAGCGACCGAGTCTTCAGGGAGAGATCACAAGGATCCTGGAGGAGCATCCGAGGGTGCAAGTGGAGATCGGAAGCGGCAAGGGGCTTTTTCTGGTCAACGCAGCGAATCGCCAGAAGGAAGTCTACTGGGTAGGGGTGGAACTTGCGGCCAAGTACGCTGCGATGGCGCAAAAGCGGGTTGAGCGAGCGGGGTTGAGCAACGCGGTGGTCTACTGCGGTGATGGTGTTGCGACAGTCTGCGATCTCCTGCCCGAAGGGCGAATCGAAGCGATCCATGTCTATTTCCCAGACCCCTGGTGGAAGGCCAGACACAAGAAGCGCCGTGTGCTCAATGAGCCGATGCTGCGGGGGATTGAACGAGCGTTGCAGCCGGGAGGGCATTTCCACTTCTGGACCGATGTCGCTGACTACTTTGAGTCGACTCTAGAGCTGATTGCGGCGACGACTCGCCTGCAGGGACCGGAGTTTGTTCCCGAATCTCCCGTTGAACACGATCTGGATTACCTGACTCACTTCGAGCGACGCACGCGGCTGAACGGTCTTCCCGTCTACCGCTCTTGCTTCACCAAAGTATACGGCTGAGCCACTGTCGGGCAGTGGCCAGAGGATGGCTTTCAACTGCGAGAGGACGGAAGCAACGCGGACAGAGGCATCTCCAGCAGACCATCCGACCTGCCGCTGACCGGGATCGGATCGTGTCGAAGGAGGAAATTTTTCTTGGGAAGCGGCCTTCATGACGCAGCAAATCGTTTTTTGGCACGCTGCTTGCAACTATCTTTCTGGCGTCTAAGTCACTTGCTGCCAGTTTGACAGCAGCTGCCTGCAAGTTGCAGGCGCTGGTCAGCGGGACGGACGCCGAGCTCGATCCGGCCAAGCGTTTCGAGGGTTGTCCTTGAGGAGGGACTGAAGATGAAGTGCAACAATCACAACAGCCGTCCGATGCCAATGAGCCTGCAGGATTGGGCGAGCGAGGTGGAGCAGGTGATGGATCGCGTCTTTGGGCGCCCGGTTCCCGGCGGTGCGGGAACGACGTCCTCAGGTAGCAGCACGACAGCTGGCTCTTTCATGCCGGCGATGGATGTATCGGAGAGTGAGACGGAGTTTCTGGTGCACCTGGATCTTCCTGGAGTGAAGTTGGAAGACGTGACGGTCGAGATCCATGACGATCGTTTGACGGTCCATGGCAAGCGGCAAGGCGTCTGCCAGAGCGAGGGGGCTAAGGTACACCGCACCGAGCGGATGGTTGGGGAGTTTACGCGTCGCGTAGCCCTTCCCAAGACGGTCGACCAGGACAAGGTGCAGGCCCGCTTTGAGCATGGCGTGCTGCACATTCATCTTCCAAAGCTGGTCAAGAATCAGCCGCGGAAGATTGAAGTCCACGGCTGACTGCCGCCCGCCGCTCGCTGGATGGGGTGGTGACTCTTCGGAAATTTCCATGGGGCCGACCGGACAGGGTCGGCCCCTTTTTTCTGATGTCCCCAGTGGTTTCGGGGCTTCATCAAGCCTTTTTTTGGTCCTGCAATGTCCCACCGGCTGTTTTGGACCATAATGTCCAGGCAGATGGTTAGGGGTGTTGTCGGAAGCTGGGTCCGCGCGCCGACGACATCGGATGGTGGGGTCGATCGAAGGTCTGGAGAATGAGGCGAAAAGGCGGGACGTGAACGACGAGGCTGCGCTGATCCAATCATCTTTGTCGGGGGACTCCTCGGCCTTTGGCGTGCTGGCGCAGCGCTATCAGGATCGCCTTTACTCCGCTATGATCCCGGTGGTAGGCAGCGCCGACGAAGCTGAGGATGTGGTGCAGGAGGCGATGATCCAGGCCTATCTGAAGTTGGACACCTTTCAGCACAACTCCCGCTTCTTCACTTGGCTTTACCGCATCGCTTTCAACTACGCCCTTTCCCGCCGTCGAAAGAACCGCGGCCACGTCTCGATCGAACAGGCTCGGGAAACCAGCGGCATTGAACCGCTGGATGACCAGGAGGGGCCTGAAGGAACGATGATGCGGGACGATTCGGTGCGCTGCGTGCAGCAGGCTCTCCAGCAGCTATCGGATGATCACCGCGTGATTCTTGTGCTTCGCGAAATGCAGGATCTTTCCTACGAGGAGATCGCCGAAATTCTTTCTATTGAAATCGGCACCGTCCGGTCGCGACTCAACCGAGCGAGACTTCAGCTGAAGCTGCAGCTGGAGCAGATGTCGGATTGGCGGCCTCCGGAAGATGACGACGAACTTTCTTAGCTTCCCGTTCCTGCACGATCCAACTGGTCGCAGTGCAGTGTAACCTGCTTGATTTCTGCTGATAAGAATGAAACCTCCCGGTCGCAGGTCGCGTGGTGCCGCTTCCGTTTATCAGCGGGTAGTTCGGGATAGTAGGGGTCTGCATGAGAGCGACGCCAGAAGGACAGGCACCTGCGACAGCTGGATCTGGCAGCAGGCCCGTTGATTCATTAGAGAACTGACTTTCGATAACTTCGGCGCGACACTTCACTGCGGTGTTGACCGAATGACCTAGAATCTGCCATGCGGGTGGCTTTTCTGGAAGACTTGTTCTGGCGAAGCCCTCGTGCTCAGCGTAGCGGTGCTCGTGCTGGTAATCGGAACAAGACTCGATGACTTCGCAATCCTTAGACCATGAACGTCTCGACGTTCACCGTCTCTCGATCGACTACGTTGCTCGGTACTTCGCAGCATCACAATCGTTGGCGGCCTCCATCGCCACGCCCGCGATCAGTGGCTTCGTGCTGCCCAATCGATTCCATTGAATACTGCTGAGGTCAACGGAAAACGCAGCCACAAGGATCGTGCGCGATTTCTGGATATCGCTCGTGGGTCAGCTCTTGAATGCGTCGCAATTCAGGACGTGATAGTAACGACCAAAGGCATCAAGGTTCAGGATGATGCTGAGAAGAAGGCGATGCTGCACCGGGTCGTGGCGATGCTGGCTCGTTAAACATCGTCAAGTCGCTCGGTGGTGTCATCGCCCGTTGCTGTGAAAAGGAGGAATCACGTCGCTTCTCAGGTGGCAGGTTTTTCGGAAGCCAACCGGTTCCAGCGATCCGACTCCCAATGGTCGGC
>JBIINB010000148.1:0-10388 GCA_044337705.1 Pirellulaceae bacterium
ACCATCGCAATACCGTCCCCCTTCAGTCGCTGCATGATAAAGCCTTCGCCGCCGAAGATCGCCGTTCCAATCTTCTTCTGAAAAGCAATCGTCAGTTCGATCCCCTTGGCTCCACAGAGGAAGGCATCTTTCTGGCAGATGATTTCGCCCCCCATTTCATCGAGGTGCATCGGGACGATTTTTCCCGAATAGGGTGCGCTGAAGGCGACTACTTCGCGACCGGCTGACCGGCTGTTGGTGAAAGTGGTCATGAACAGCGATTCCCCGGTCAGCGCCCGTTTGCCTGCCGACATCACCTTGTCCCAGAAGCCAGCTCCCTTGCGAGATGGATCACCGAAGACCGTCTGCATTTCGATGCCATCGGTCATGAACATCATCGCCCCCGCCTCGGCGATCACCGTTTCGCCTGGATCCAACGTGATTTCGACGAACTGGGTATCGTCTCCACGGATGACGTAATCGATCTCGTCAGCGATGCGGCCACCGCGCGACCCGGTCCAGCGCGCATCGGCTTCCTTCTTCCCGCCCCCCTTCAATTCCTCCTCCCGAAGATGACTCCAGGGATTTGTCCCCACCGGCGGTGGCTCTTCGCCGGGAGCTGGCCGATCCAGGACGGGCTGAGCGACAAACGTCATGCCGCACTGCTGGCATCGCACCTGTCGCCCCCGATGCTCGGGCGCCACGCGGTACGGTTTCAAACAGGAAGGACATTGGATATCCAGCATGAGAAAAGCTCCTTGAGAAAGTTGTCTCGCGTGTCGTCAAGGCAAATCGAAGGAGGCTTGCGATCGGCGACCGGTGTCTGGATCGAGCCCCGGGTGCCAACGACTTTCGAAAGGCCCCATCTTCCTTCTCCCGATCGATTCGTCCAGCCTGCAGGATCTTGGTGAATCAGTTCCTGCAATTCCCTCTGAAAAGATCAAAGGCTGTGAAAAGGTCAAATGCTGCGGAACGGCTCAGTCGAATTCCTTCATATCGATGACGCGCATCTGCTTCCAGGCTCCCATCCGATAGCGGATCCCAAAGACCACGGCCATGGCAGCGACCCAGAAGGTGATGACTCCCCACCACCAGTTCAGGCCTCCCCCCAGCTTCTGCCCCAGGACTTCCCCCCCGATCACAACGACGGCGCCGATCAGAAGGCTTGCCACAAAGACGAAGCGTGTATCGCCAGCCCCTTTGAGGGCGGAGATGAGAAGGATCTGAACCGCATCCAGCATGCAGTACAGAGCGATGAACCGGAGCAACGGCAGCAATAGCGGCCGCATCTTTTCAAATCGCTCGGGATCGGTCCCCAATCCATAGAGGGTCAGGACTTCATTGGGAAACAGTCCGTAGGCGACGGCAAATAGAGCTGCATAGCCGACGGCGATCATCATACCGGAGCGCACTGTGCGCTGGGCCAGCTCCACCTGTCCAGCGCTCAGTCGCTGTCCCACAAGGACGGCGACCGCCATACCCAACCCGTTGATCGGAACGAACGCCAGGAGATTGACCCCCAGGGCCAGTGTCGTCGCCGCCATGCTTTGTGCCCCCAGTCTGCCCACCAGCAGCAGGATCAGCGAGAATGCCACCGATTCGGCCAGCACATGCATCCCAGCAGGAGACCCAAATCGCACCAGACGTGTCATCAATGGCCATTCAATCGCCCCCCGCGGGCGGTCTTTCTCAGGTGATCCATCCTGTTGCTGTGGCATTTCCTTCCATGACGCCCGCATCAGCCAGGCCAGTAGCAGGGCTTTGACGATCATCGCCACCGACGTCGCCATCGCAGCGCCAGGCACCCCCATCGCCGGAATGCTTCCCCATCCAAAAATTAGGAGGAAATCGAGTAGGACGTTTACGATCGTGGCAATCAGATCGCACCCCAGCAGGACGCGTGTCTTTCCAATACCAGCGAACCACCCTGTCAGCGCCGCGCTGAAGAACATCGCCACTGCCGCAGGACACAGCCATCGAAAGTAATTGGTCTCCTCGCGGCGGAGCGCCTCTTCATGGCCCGACCACTGGAAAATCGCTCCGATCCCCATCCCGACCGGAATCAACAGCGGCACCAGAAAAAGGGCCAACCATAGCCCCTGGACGACGCTGCGTCTGGCTCTCTCCAGCCGCCCCACTCCCATGTACTGTGCGACGAAGGTGCTGGTGTAACCGATCAGCCCCATCGGGACGCAAGTCAATGTCCAGAACAGCGATCCGGCAGACATCGCCGCAGAAGCCGCTTCGTCCGACTTCCAGTACAGCAGCATCCGGTCAGTGAAAAGGGTGATCGAATAGAGGCCGGTGGAAAGCATCAGCGGCCAGGCAAGCGCCATCACCTCCCTGGCTCCCCCCGCCCCAAGCCATCCGAACGAACCATCCGCAGCCTCCCCTTGGCCCTCGTTCCGGCTATCTTGGGCTTCGGGTTGATGTGAATGCATGACGACTCCAAAAATTCTTCGCTTCCCGAACCCAGACCTGCTTCCCCGAAAGCTGCGCAGACTCTGGTTCGGGCCCGGGCTTCCAATAAGCGACGCTCATTCTATCCGTCGACAGCAATCCCTGGGCACCCCAGGCACGATTGCCACCGCTGCAGCAGAATTCGAAATCCCGCTACACTGGCATGAAACGGAGCGGCCATGGACCGTCCGTCACCATTGCCTCCAAGTCCGTGACCTGCAACTTTTTCGATCGAAAAGGTTTACGACTGATGACGCAACCTTGCGCGGTGATCTGCTACCCTGTCGAAGATCGGCATTTGCGCTGGATGTCAGATGCCATGCCCCAGGCGAACTGGATCAACGCCGGCCAGGAAGGGATCGCCGAGGCAATCCATCAGGCCGACTACTTCATCGGTCATGCCAAAGTCCCCGTCGATTGGGATCGGGTGGTCGCACAGGGTCGGCTGCGATGGATTCAGTCTTCGGCCGCCGGGCTGGACCATTGCCTAGTTCCCAGCGTGATCGATTCTCCGATCACCGTCTGCAGTGCTTCCGGACTTTTTGCCGACCAAGTCGCCGAACAAACGATGGCACTTCTCCTGGGGCTTCTGCGAGGACTCCCTGTCTTCTTTCGACAGACCCTGGAGCGATCCTACGTCCGTCGCCCCACCGATGACCTCCATGGCAAGCGAATCGGTATCGTCGGACTTGGTGGCAATGGCCGACGGCTGGTGGAAGTCCTGCAACCCTATCGAGTCGCGATCCGAGCGATCGACTACTACCCGGAATTGAAGCCTGAGGGAGTGGAGTCGCTGGAAGGCCCGGACAAACTGCAGGAGTTGGCTCAGTGGAGCCAGATCCTGATCCTCACACTGCCGCTCAACGAGCAAACCTATCACGCGATCGATCGCCATGTCCTCGATGCCATGCCCAAGGGAAGCTACCTGATCAATGTCGCTCGCGGCGCCTGCGTCAAGGAAGTCGACTTGATCGAGTCGCTGCAGTCGGGCCATTTGGCAGGCGCCGGTCTGGATGTGGCGGAGGAGGAACCACTGCCCCCATCCAGCCCTCTGTGGAGACTCCCCAACGTGATCCTGACGCCCCACGTAGGAGCTCAGGCAGCGCGTCGCGTCGATGACACAACTCGACTGATCTGCGAAAACCTCCGGCGCTACCGCGATGGCAAGCCGCTGCTCAATGAGGTCGACAAAAAACTTGGCTTTCCCCACCCATCGCGACTGGCCCAGCTGCACTCCTATCCACGCGACTGACTGGCCGTACTTCCAAAAAGTGCCTGAGGATTTCCGATCATGGAATCTCCCGCCATCTACGCCATCGCGACGCTGGATACCAAGGGGGAAGAACTCTGCTTCGTGCGGGACAAACTGGCTGCCTGGGGACTGGCAGTTCGGTGCATCGATATCAGCACCCAGGTCGACGTCTCCAAGTGGCGTGAAACACTGGCAGCCGTCGCACCTGAAGGAGATGGTCCCTTCAACCAATTGGATCGCGGCCAGGCGGTTGCCGCCATGGCCACGCGGCTCACCCAGTTCCTCTCCAGGGAAGCGAACAAGGGCCGAGTCGCCGGAGTTCTGGGACTGGGGGGCAGTGGCGGAACGGCGATGATCAGCCAGGCGCTGCGCCAACTTCCCATCGGCTTGCCCAAGTTGCTGGTATCGACCGTCGCCAGCGGTCAGACCGCTCCCTACATCGAAGGCACCGACCTGGTGCTCTTTCCGTCCGTGGTCGATATCGCCGGATTGAACGCCGTCTCCAGAACGATCCTCGCCAATGCAGCCAACGCGATGGCCGGAATGGTGCAGCGCCACCAGATCGATCGCGGCGATCAGCAAGCCTGTGGCATGACGATGTTTGGCGTCACCACCCCCTGTGTCACCGCCGTCCGGCAGCATCTGGAAGCCCACAACTGGCAACCGATGACCTTCCACGCTACCGGCACCGGAGGTCGAGCGATGGAACTGCTGGTCGCCAGCGGCATGCTCCAGGGGATCCTCGACATCACCACCACGGAGGTGGCCGATGAGGTGGTTGGCGGGATCTTTCCAGCTGGCCCAAATCGATTCCTCGGACCGATCGCAAAATCGATCCCTCTGGTCTACAGCCTGGGTGCAGTCGACATGGTCAATTTCGGTGCTCTCGATACAGTTCCGGAAAAATTTCGACATCGCCTTCTCTATCAACACAACCCCCAGATCACGCTGATGCGCACCACGGTCGACGAAAATGTCGCGATCGCCAAGTGGATGGCCGATCGATGGAGACAGGCCAAAGGTCCCTGGTGCCTTCTGATTCCGGAACTTGGAGTATCGGCGCTGGATGCAACCGGCAAACCGTTCGAAGCCCCCCAGGCCAACGCGGCCCTCTTCGAAACACTTGAAAAACTTCTTCCCTCAAGCGAACTCCATCGCGTCGAACGAGTCGCCTGCCATATCAATGATCCGATTTTCGCTCGGACGATCGCGGAACGTTTTCTTGAACTGGCAGCGAGCCCTTCCTGAACGACTGCCATCGAAGCTGTTTCCATTTGACCCAAGGAGTAGATGCGATGCCCGAGTCCCGTTCGACGATTCTCAAGCGACTGCGCGACAAGGTGGCCTCTGGCCAACCGATCATCGGAGGTGGTGCCGGGACGGGGATCAGCGCCAAGTGCGAGGAAGCGGGTGGGATCGATCTGATCGTCATCTACAACTCGGGACGCTACCGCATGGCGGGGCGTGGTTCGCTGGCTGGCCTGATGCCCTACGGCAACGCCAATCAGATCGTCGTTGAAATGGCGCACGAGGTGCTGACGGCGGTTCGCAAAACGCCCGTCCTGGCAGGGGTCTGCGGCACCGACCCTTTCATGATCCGGGATCATTTTCTGAAGCAGATTCGCGACCTCGGCTTTGCCGGCATCCAGAATTTCCCCACCGTCGGATTGATCGATGGGACGTTTCGCGCGAACCTAGAAGAAACCGGGATGGGGTTCGCCGCGGAAATCGAATTGATCGATGCCGCGCATCGACTGGATCTGCTGACCACCCCTTATGCGTTCGACCCGGTGCAGGCTAGGCAGCTGACCGAGGCAGGGGCCGACATCATCGTAGCCCACATGGGACTGACCACCAGCGGCACCATCGGCGCAGCGACCGCACTGACCTTGGAGCAGTGTGTGCCGCGATTGGCCGAGATCGCGGAGGCAGCCCGCAGCGCCCGACCCGATGTCCTGGTCCTTTGCCACGGTGGTCCGATCGCAATGCCCGAAGATGCCAAATGGATCCTGAAGGAGCTTCCTGAACTGGACGGATTCTATGGAGCCAGCTCCATGGAACGACTTCCTACCGAGACAGCGATCCGCCGCCAGGTGGAGGAGTTCGTTCAGCTGCGCCGCTGAGCCTTCGAGGGTACCAGTCAAGGATGCGGGTTTTGCAGCAAGGCCCCGCCAGCGACTATGATGAGGAGCGATGGGAGGCGTCCAGCCTCCATGCAGCTCCTTTGTGCAAGCCGTCTGGAGACCTTCTTATGCATCGATCGATTTGGCTGGGATTCGGTTTGGTAGCAGTCGCATCGCTGGGATGCTCCCCGCAGGTAGGATCCAACAGCGGAGCCAACACCGGAGCAACCGCGGCCCCCACGGCTACCGAACCTGAGCTACCGCCGCCTCCGGTCGACCCCGAAGCGATCGTCAATCACAGCCCGTTCATCATCCCGGGGCTCAAGAGCCGCAAGGACGATTGGACGAAGGTCGAGCAACTTCTGTTGGCTCATCCTGGTGTCAAACGCGTCTCCCTGTCGGCACAAAAGGATGAAGAGAAGATCGACGACCCGGTGGTGTATGTCGGTTACTCGAAAGCCTTCGAGTCGGGCAAGCTGATCGAGGCGTTGAAAGAAGCCGGCTACCCCGACTCCTCCCAGCGCAACTTCTAAAAAAGGTGTCAGGACTCTTTTCCCTCCCGGGGAAAGGGAAACTACAGAAAAGTTGGTAGACTTCCGGGCTCTTTGCAAGCCCCACATACCCAATGCCCCTGCGCAAATTCAGGCTCTAAGGGCCGATACCTCCGCATTGCCGGTGGTGACAGCCACCGGTCGTATGAACCAGAGAATCCTTTTCCTCTTTCTCCGGCTTCAAATCTGCCCGCGCGCCCATCTGCATCCAACTCCACGCCCTACGAAGTGCATTCCCCCAGCAAGCTGAGCTAAATCTCAGGGGGAACGTCCGAGAGCCATCGATTTACGACATCGGCAATGCTGTTAGTTCGCATGCGTGTTTGATAAACTTAACGCCATTCGGCTAGCTCCCACCTCTGAAGATCATCCGTTCCGCCCCGACGACGTGCGGCTCTGCTGGCGCTTATCACCAAGTTGTTCCTTTCAAAAGCCTCGAAAAAAATCGCCAACCCCATGTCCAGCGACGATCCCTACGAAGGCAAACCCGACTTCTACCCCACTCAAGTCCGGGAACAGGATATCGAGACAGAGTTCCTTCGCAAACTCGAAGGACTCAAATACACTTTGCGGACCGATATCCGCGATCGCGCTGGACTTGAACGGAACTTCCGTGAGAAATTCGAGTCCCTGAACGGCGTCAAACTAACCGATACCGAATTCTATCGCTTGCTCGACGAGATCATTACCCCCGACGTCTTTGTCGCCTCCCGCACTCTACGCGAGCGAAATGCCTTCACTCGCGACGACGGCACACCGCTCAACTACACCCTGGTCAATATCAAGGACTGGTGCAAAAACGACTACGAGGTCATCCACCAGCTACGCATCAACACCGACTACAGCCACCATCGGTACGACGTCATCCTCCTCATCAATGGCGTCCCCGTCGTTCAGATCGAGTTAAAAACCCTTGGTATCAGCCCCCGCCGCGCCATGGAGCAGATCGTCGAATACAAGAACGATCCAGGCAACGGTTACACCAAGACCCTCCTCTGCTTCATGCAGTTGTTCATCGTCAGCAACCGCGACCGCACCTTCTACTTCGCCAACAACAACACCCGCCATTTCGCCTTCAATGCCGACGAGCGCTTCCTGCCGGTCTACGAGTTCGCGGACGAGGACAACAAGAAAGTCACCCACCTCGACCCGTTCGCCGAGCGATTCCTCCCCAAGTGCACCCTCGGCCGAGCCATCAGCCGCTACATGGTCCTGATCCAGAGCGAGCAAAAGCTCATGATCATGCGTCCCTATCAGGTCTACGCCGTCCAACAGATCGTCAAGTGCATCGAAGACGACAGCGGCAACGGCTACATCTGGCATACCACCGGCAGCGGCAAGACCCTCACCTCGTTCAAAGCCTCGACGCTCCTGAAGGAAAACGACCACATCCACAAATGTGTCTTCGTTGTCGACCGCAAGGATCTCGACCGTCAGACGCGTGAGGAGTTCAACAAGTTTCAAGAAGGCTGCGTCGAGGAAAACACCAACACCGCTACCCTCGTCCGTCGCCTGCTGTCCGAGGACTATGCCGACAAGGTCATCGTCACCACCATCCAAAAACTCGGTCTCGCCCTCGACGAAACCAGCAAACGGAACCAGCAACGCAAGAAGAACGACAAACCGACCTACAAAGAGCAGCTCGAAACCCTCCGGGACAAGCGGATCGTCTTCATCTTCGACGAGTGCCATCGCTCCCAGTTCGGCGAAAACCACCGCGCCATCAAGGAGTTTTTTCCAAGGGCCCAGCTATTCGGCTTTACCGGCACCCCGATCTTCGAGACCAACGCGTCGCAGCAGAAGATCGAGGACACCCAGGCCTCCATGCGCACTACCGAGGATCTGTTCCAAAAGATTCTCCACGCCTACACCATCACCCACGCGATCGAAGATGGCAACGTCCTCCGGTTCCATATCGATTACTTCAAGCCCGAAGCGACACCGGACGGCTCGCACCGTACCGCGAACATTTCCAAAAAGGCCGTTATCGAGGCCATCCTCGCCAAGCATGATGCAGCAACCGGTGGTCGACGCTTCAATGCCGTCCTCGCCACCGCATCCATCAACGATGCCATCGAATACCACGCCATGTTCAAAACGTTGCAGACCGAAAAACAGGCTGCCGATCCCGACTTCAAACCGTTGAACATCGTCTGCGTATTTTCCCCGCCTGCCGAAGGGGATCCCGACGTCAAGCAGATCCAGGAAGACCTCCCGCAAGAGCAAGCCGACAACGAAGTCGACCCGGAAGGAAAGAAGGCCGCGCTGCGGGCGATCCTCAACGACTACAACGCCCACTATGGAACCAATCATCGAATCAGCGATTTCGATCTGTACTACCAAGATGTACAAAAACGGATCAAGGACCAGCAATGGCCCAACACCGATTACCCACCCGCACAGAAGATCGACATCACGATCGTGGTCGATATGCTTCTCACCGGCTTCGATTCCAAATATCTCAACACCCTCTATGTCGACAAGAACCTCCGCCATCACGGCTTGATCCAAGCCTTCTCACGCACCAACCGAGTCCTCAACGGGACCAAGCCGTACGGCAACATCCTCGATTTCCGCCAGCAGCAGGACGCCGTCGATGCAGCCATCGCTCTCTTCTCGGGAGAAAAGACCGCAGACCAAGCGCGAGAAATATGGCTTGTGGACAAAGCACCCGTCGTCATCCAAAAACTAGAGGCTGCTGTCGAAAAACTGCATGGCTTCATGAAGTCCCAGGGGCTCGAATGCACGCCATCGTCGGTCCCCAATCTCAAAGGGGACGAAGCCCGCGCCGCGTTCATCAATCACTTCAAGGAGGTCCAACGGCTCAAGACGCAGCTCGATCAGTACACCGATCTAACGCCGGATAACGCATCGCAGATCGACAAGATCCTGCCCGAGGCGAACCATCGTGGTTTTCGGGGCGCGTATCTGGAAACGGCGCAGCGGCTCAAGGCCCAGCAAGGCAAGACCGACAACCGCTCTGGATCGGGCGACGCGTTGCAGCAACTCGACTTCGAGTTCGTCCTCTTTGCATCGACGGTCATCGACTACGACTACATCATGGGCCTGATCACCAAATTCTCGGCCAAGAGCCCTGGCAAGTCCAAGATGACGCGCGAGCAGCTCATTGGGCTGATTGGCTCGGATGCCAAGTTCATGAACGAGCGGGAGGAGATCACCGAATACATCGGCACGCTCAAGGCGGGCGAGGGACTTAGCGAATCGGTCATCCGCGAAGGCTATCTCCGGTTCAAGGAACAGAAGAACGCTGCGGAGCTGGCCAGTATCGCCAGAAAGCATGGCCTTGCGACGGACGCATTGCAGACGTTTGTCGATGGCATCCTCGATCGCATGATCTTCGATGGCGAGAAGCTGAGCGACCTGATGGCACCGCTCGACCTGGGCTGGAAGGCCCGGACGCAAGCGGAGCTATCGCTGATGTCGGATTTGTATCCACTTCTTACCAAGCGAGCCGGTGGCAGAGAGATTTCAGGATTGAGGGCGTATGAATCATGAGTCGCGTCGGAGAAGAGGGGGATGGGAGGGGGATCTCACGCGGAGACGCGGAGACGCGGAGAGAACTGGATGAAGTTACGGGAGCGATTATTGATTGTTCGATTCGGTTGCATCAATCGCTTGGTCCAGGCTTAGAAAACCATGGCTAAAAAAATCAAAACACCCCCGCGTCCCCGCGACTCCGCGTGAGTCGGCGAGGGAAGATGGCCAATCCGGACTGGTGCCGAAGCTACGGTTCTCGGGGTTCCGCGGTGCCGGGCACTGGACTAGGGAGCTGGCGTTGATGTCGGATTTGTATCCACTTCTTACCAAGCGAGCCGGTGGTCGCGAGATCTCAGGGTTGAGGGGGTATGAATCATGAGTCGCTTCGGAGAAGAGGGAGATGGGCGGGGGATCTCACGCGGAGACGCGGAGAGAACTGGATGAAGTTACGGGAGCGATTATTGATTGTTCGATTCGGTTGCATCAATCGCTTGGTCCAGGCTTAGAAAACCATGGCTAAAAAAA
>JBIINB010000049.1:0-30702 GCA_044337705.1 Pirellulaceae bacterium
GCTGCTCGCATCGCTGGCTATCTGCCTGATCGGCTTTCTGGTTCTTGTCGCTACCCTCGTCGCGCACCGCACTGCCCCTATGGCACCCCAGCGATACATGATCCTCGTCGGACTTGGGCTGTATCTCCCCTACGTCGCGATTCATACCACCATCTTCGAACGCTTGATTGCGGCAACCAGGGATCGTGGGAACATCGGTTTCATGATGTATCTTGTAGATTCGATCGGATACCTGGGAACGGTCGCCCTTCTGCTTGGCAAACCATTTCTTCCCGATGGTGGCCAGGTGCTTCCATTCTTTCAGATGATTGGAAGCTGGATCGCATGGGCTTCGATCGCCACTTTGATCGTGGCGATCTTCTACTTTCAACGATTGGGTGTCGCGTCGAGGGAACCAACGTGAGGTCTTCTCAAGGCATTTACCGCACCGCGGTTTTTCATGGTGCCAATCGATCGATGGAGATTCATTCGGCCGTATGGAAGCCCGTTGGCGTCGGGGAGATCGGAGTGCAGATGGAAGCCTGCACGCTGTGCGGCAGCGACCTACATACCCTGGAAGGCCGTCGGCATGAACCGACACCATCGGTGCTGGGGCATGAAGCGATTGGTTCGATTATCGAAATGGGGCCAGATGCACCGTCGACAGATTGGTTGGGGCAATCGTTGCAGGTTGGTGACCGGATCACCTGGGGGATTGTAGCTCATTGCGGCCGTTGTGATTCCTGTCGGGATGGCTGGACACAGAAGTGCCATACTGCTCAAAAATTCGGGCATCTTCCTTGGCAGGCTGATAAAAACGCGATCGGTGGGCTTTCGGAAAAAAGCGTGCTTCCGGCAGGCACGCCGCTGGTCAAGTTGAACCCTTCCCTCCCCAAAGGCTTGGTCTGTCCTGCAAATTGCGCTACGGCGACGATCTCTGCGTCGTTGGAATCGGTCTTGGCGAGCCCCGGTAAGATTGCGGTGGTGATTGGCGCCGGCATGCTGGGGCAGACTGCCGTTCGCATGCTGCATTGGAAGGGAATCGACCAAGTGATCGTCACCGATCGCGCCCTCCATCGATTGCCCCGCCAGAATCCATCTGGGGTGATTGCCCAACCGGAGGATCGATGGCGGGTGTGGCTGGAGGAACATCATCCCGCCGGGGCGGATTGGATCATCGATACGACCGGTTCGACTGCTGCCATCGAAAGCGCATTTCCGAAGTTGCGCATCGGTGGCACCCTCATTCTGGTCGGTTCGGTTTGGCCAGATCGTCCGTGGTCCATTTCGACGGAAGCCATTGTGCGTCGTTGCGCGATCATCCGTGGAATCCACAACTATGGCACAACTCATTTGATCGAAGCAGTGCGGTTTTTGGAGTCGCTGCCGGAAGTCCAGCAGCAGGAGATGGCGCAGTGGGTGGGTGCGTGGTATCCGCTGGATCAGTTGGAGCAGGCGGTGAGACATGCGTCCGGGCCGCTGGCGCCTCTGCGTGTCGGGATCGATTTTTCGGGCTGAGTCGAAGCCGCCAAAAGCTGCTGTCACCTGCCATCGGGATGAAATGCCCTGGGCAGTCCACCCCTAGCGATCCGATCTCCAATCTGCTGGATTGCTTCCGGCAACTCCGCGACCGATGCGATCACCAGATCGGCTCCCGTCGCGGCAAACCGTCGCTCGATCTCCTCCCGCATTCTTTTCCGCTGCGGCTCGGGTATCGCCGCCAATTGGTCGGCAGGCAGTCCCATCTCGTTCCCCGATTCGCTGACGGCGACCGTCCAGCAGCCCGCATGGGAACCGGCGCGGATTCCTACCAGCGTGTCATCGACCACGACGGCTCCCCAGGCGGGGAAGCGGTCCAGCCGCTGCAGAGCCAGATGAATCATCCAAGGTTTGGGGCGACCTGCAGGGACGTCGTCCGAACAGATGCAGCAGTCGACCTCCAGGCCCTGGCGACGCGCTGAACTCAACAAAGGTTCCATCAGTGTCCGGGTGTAGCCGGTGGAGGAGCCTATGGCGAGTCCTTGTCGGCGCAGTTCCTGGACCGTTTCGGCGGCCCCTTCGATCAACCGATCGTGATGAGCAAGCGTTTCCAACTGCAACGGCAGGAACCGCCGGTAGAGTTCATCGATCTCCGGATCTTCAGGGACTCGACCATATCTTTCTTTCCATGCCGATTCGACCGAGGGCATGCGGCAGATCGCAGCGATGTGTTCGCGTTTACCCATACCCATCGGTTCCCTCGCCTGCGCGAGAGTTACGGGAATCCCCTGATGTTCGAAGATTTTCTGAAAAACGACGACGGGTGCAATGCTTCCTGGATCGATCAGAGTCCCTGCCCAGTCGAAGAGAACCGAATGAAGCGAAGCAGAAGTCATGGTGAAACTTTCGTAAAGGAAAAAGCTTAGGGTTTGAACTGCCAAGCATGTTCGCCTGCCGCCATGCTCAGCGTCATCCCCGATCCACCAAATCCATTCAGGATCTCCACCTGAGGTGTCACCCTTTGGTGGATCCACGGGTGTTTCGGATGCTTTGCATAGATTCCGGTCCAGCGCTGCGTGATCTGATGGGAGGGCAAGCGATAAGCCTTTTGGATCTCGCGTAGAATCAGGCTATCGATCTGATCGTCTTCAAATGGGCTGATCTGGTCGTCGTAGTGATGGGAATCACCAAGCACCAAGTGGCCGTTGGCGGCCTGGGAAATCATGACGTGGATCCCGTGCTGATCCAGTTCCGGGGTCATCGCCTGCACGCGACTCTTAAGGCTCTCGAGGCTGGGGCAGGATGCAAAGCTGCTGTAGTGGCGCAGTGTCAGACCACTGGCTAGGTGAGGTCCGAGAATAAACCGTTCGGGTGCGTGGCTACGGAGCATATGCAGTTTGCATCGCTTCAGTCCAGCGTCTCGATGGTGCTGTGGGTAGAGAGCCATCCACTGCGCACCACTACAGACGATAATGCGTGGCGCGGTCCAGTGCCGTCCATCGCTGGCCATCACCCGATTTCCCTCGATGCCTGTGACCAACGTCTGAAAGTGGATCATCGCTCCCTGCGCCTGCAACCACATCGCCACTTGCCGCACGGCGACCCGCGGGTCGACTCGGCATTCCCAACGACTCCACAAGGATCCTCGAAGCCCCTCAGGATTGGCGCACGGTGTGCGAAGCATCGTCTCCTGCGGCCCAAGGATCTGGAGTTCCAGATCGGCAGAATCCGGAAGGGATGCAAACTCCTGCAGCACCCGCCATTCGTCATCATGGTGAGCCAAGTGAAGGGAGCCGCATTGTTCCAGAGGAATCGAGGCGTGGGTGGCGACTTGCTGCCATAATTGGCAGCTGCGAAGGGCCAAGGCGCGCGGCATCCCCGAAGGCTGGCCGATCGGCCACAGCATCCCGAAATTTCGGATCGAAGCTCCCTGGGATATTGCGTCGGCTTCGAGCACCAAGACGCGAGCCGAATCAGCGAGAGCGGCGCGAGCCACTGCGAGGCCGACGATGCCTCCACCCACCACGATCAAATCGAAGTTTTCCGTCGGCACCTTCAGTCTCCTTGCTAGTTGGCGAACGACAGGATCATCTGATTGGGCGGGGAGCCCTTTCGGGCGTCGGATAGGATGGAATCGGGATGGATCGGTCCGATCTAGCAGCAGGAGCTACAGCGGCACCCGGCCACACCAGATCATTCCAGCGATCGACTGATTCCCTAGCCGTCCACGCGATCCCCCTCAGCAAAAGCAGTCGGAACAGAGGATCGTCAAACGACCAGGAATAGTGTCCAGGAATCGAGACAAAGACGCGTCCCTTACCTAGCTCGCTCACCCAGACCTGAGGGCGTGGCTGACCCTCCTCAAGGGAATCGGCGAGTGTCAGGATCTGGGTTGGATCGCCTGCCAAATTCCAATAGCTTTCGTCCACCAGGCTCAGTCGGTCCAAATTGCGTCGAACCGGATGATCGTTTTCTTTTGGAAAGATCAAATCGAGTGGGCCATGGCGGTACGCGATCGCTCCTGCACCTGCCAAACCGATTCGCTGAGCAAACTCCTGACCGCGCTGCCGACCGTCGACTGCCCAGTGGATCCAGGTGGCGCCGCCGCCACGTTGCAAAAACTGGTCCAGATCGACGGCTCGCTGGTCATCCCAATTCCCCCGATGGAAGAATACCACCGCATCGGCCCAAGTCCATTGATCGCTGTCGGGCCACTCCCAAGCCGACTGCAATTCGACCTGCGGGGCAGCGCTCATCAGTTGGGACCACATCTTCTGCCATGCCGGATAATCATGCTCTCCTGGTCCGTGATCTTTCGGTCCAGCAACCAAAAGTAGTCGGATGGGACGCAGTGGATCCGACGACAAAGAGCTCCCTTGAAGCGCCAGTTCAACCTCACTCCTGCTGCGCAACGGAGGGGCTCCAGGCATCCCTTCGGGAATCGGCATCGCAGGTGGCGGCTTCAGCAGAAAGGCCATCAGATGCTTCATCGAATCTGGGCCCAGCAACTCCGGTATTCCCTCCGGCATCAGCGACTTATCTGCCACTTTGAGCATCTGCACGTCGTCGCCGGACACTTCCTGCATCATTCCCTTGGCATCCACGATCCGGAATCCTATCGACGTCTTTTCCAGTGTACCCACCATCAATTGGCCATCGGTCGTAAGAAGGTTGTAGCTGAGATGATCAGGGTTGATTGCCGCATTTGGGTGCGCGATGTCGCGGTAGACTGAGTCGTAATCGCGGTGGATCAGATTGGTCAAATCGGGGCCGATCCTCGGACCGGTTCCATGGATTGCATGGCAGCGAGAACAGCCTGCTGTGGAGGAGTAAAAGATTTGCCGCCCCTTCCCCCAATCCCCCTCAGCTAGCTGACCGGGCAAAGATCCCTTCGATGGGACAGGGGAGTCGGCGGCGATGGCCCACGGCAACCAGAACCGATGGACCGGAAGCGGCCGTGGTAGCGGCGATGCATCCGGCTTGTCCATGCGCCTCCAACCGATCGACCATTGCAGCGGGCGCTTTAGGTTCGTCCCCGTCTGAATGCGAACATCGACTGCGGGACCAATCGTTCCTGGCAAAAACTTTCCGGTCCGGTTGGCTTTGGAGGCCGCTTGGTGACTCCATTTCCACCTGCCTTGCTCTTCGATCGCATCGATCCAAGGGGACTCATCCGATGAATCTTTTCCACTAGAGTCGATTGGTTCCGAGAATCGGACCTGGAACGGAGCATTGCCCTCAGCAACCAGTTCCACCGTTGCCTCGGGATATGCAAAGTCTAGTGTCGAGTTGGGTTGGACGTGGGGAAAGACCAAGTGATCGGTGTCCAGTCGCATCGCATAGGTCAGCGTGCCAGGAGCGTCGATCGATTTCAGCAGCATGGTCTGAGGATCGCTGTTGCCGGAGAGCTTGCGAGCGACGATTGGATCGGGATGGGGAAGGATCGCGCGAAGCGCTGGTCCGGTCATCGGCTGCCAGGTGGATTCCACGCCGTGCAAGTCAAAACCAAGTTCCGTGTCGGGAATCGGTCGAATTGTCTCAGGATGGATAGACACGGGAACCTTGGCATCGGATTCCGAGTCCTTTGCGACCGGAATCGCACCTTGGTTTTCAGGGAGCAAGGAAGGGATTGTCAAAGCAAACGATTCTGCCACGTCGATGGCATCGGTTTCCAGTGACAGGGTGCGCCCATCAGGACTCCACTGAGCCGTATGGATCGGAATCCTCTGCCTCTTGGACTGCCGCTGCATCTGAACGACGCCATAGCCTGGCCAAAGCGATTCGAAGCGATCCCCTGGATAGACAAACGGCCCTCGCTCTACGACCGCGCGTTCCAAAAGCTGTTTTCCCCACTCTAGCGGTACGGGCCGGTCGAATCCAACCTGTAAACGCCGTGGTCCATCCGCCCAGATGTGGACAGGCTGAGGGGTTTGGTGATCGCGGTAAACGATCCGATAAAGCGTTCCTTTCCCTTGCGGGCCGCTGCCCCAGTCCGGACCACCACTGTGGCAGGCAACGGTCAGCGATCCATCGGGACCGACGGCCGCATCGACCGTCAGCTGCTGCAGGCAACCGATCAGTTGATTTCCAGCGACGTAACCCCAAGGGGTTTTTGCAAGAGCGGTGCGGTAGAGCTTTCCTCGGGAGTAGCCGCAAACGAAAGCATCTCCACGCCAATGTTCTGGTCCAAAGGAGACGCTGTTCTGAAAACCTGTTTCATTGAATGCAAGACCGCAGGTCGATTGATGCTGCGGCTGATAGTCGTACACACTCGGCTCATCCTGCACATTCGGCAGATGCACTGGGTGGTAGGGTGGGAAGCCGTAATGACGGCCGGTTTGAATATGGAGCAGTTCATCCCAGGGGTTCCCGTTGGATAGCCAGGTAGCCCCTTCCTGTTCGGTTGCAAAAAGGTCGCCCTGGGCATTGAAACGCAAAGCGACCGGAAATCGAATCCCCGTGGCGACAATTTTTCGCTCTTTGAGATCGGCCGACAGACGCTGGATCGTCCCCGTCTCTTCCTTCAAATGATACGCCGCCTTCCCGTTCCCATCGATTCGGTACGCTTGCGTGTAGTCCCCGGTGCCTCGTCCAAACCAAAGGCTGTGGTCCTTTGGATGGAAAGCGATACCCAGGGTATCGACCGACTGCGCGATCTCCGGCCATCCCCCCGCAAGCACCTGAGTACCATCGGCGACGTCATCCCCATCGCGATCGAAAACGAGGGTTACCTGACCCTTGGAGGCGATCACGGCACCTTGCCCATGCGGATATCCCGGAGGTGTCCAGTCCATGCCGATGGGACCACGCAATTGGTTCCCTGCATCCCAAAAGAGCTTGGCATGATCCTCGATACCGTCGCCGTCGGTATCTTTCAGCAACCATACGTTGCCGTTGTAGCCCATAGCTACCAACACTTCGTCGTGGCGATAGAGCAGATTGTTGATGTTCGGTAGATCGATCGGAAGCGGAATGGCGTCGAATCCAGGGACCAGCATCTGCACCGCCGGTGGATCATCGACGTGAGGCCACGGATCGGAGGCTTCGGTGGAAGCCGGGAGGGTTGCGGCAAGACCCGCGTATTTTTCGCTCAAATAGGTTTCCACCTGGATTCGCTCGTCCTCCACCAAGGGGCGATCGTACAAAAGCAGTTCGGCGATGTCCCATGCACCGGGTCCAGCGATCTGTTGGGGCCCTTGCTGGTTGTTGTAAAAGCGAGCACCCAGCGTCAGTTCGTCCCAGGCCATCTTAGGTTCCTTTCTCTTCCGCACACCGTTCTGCTCGCCATCGATCTTCACAGAAAACTGATCGGTCGTGGCCTGCACATAGATGCGTGCAGGTTTTCGCCAGGGGCGAGGTTGCGAAAGGAGATTGGTGGCACCCCCTGCCCCGCGAGCCTCCAGGTTCAGCGTCGTCCATTCAGCGGTTGCGGTGGGGCCAAGGTCCAAGTTGAAACCGCTTTCGTAGTCCTTTTGGTCTCTGCCATTGAAAGCCAGCAGCCCACGAAAGATCCCCGGGTTGGCTCGCGGAACCGCGACCACCCAGAGCTCAAACTCCGCCAGATCTCCAGGGCTCTGCACACCCCTCATCACGTCGTCGATCCCATCCATCCGGACGATGGCGGTATCCCCTGTGCGATACCAGATGGGTTGCGAAGATGCGCTTGGCACATGGAGATCGCGACGGTTGCCGGAACCATCCCACCAGCGGTCTAGCGGTTGGCTGGGGACGGATGTCGGAGGAGCTTCTTTTGATGGATGCGATGCATCCAGCCACCACGCCAACCCCTTCTGCACCGGCAGTCGCGGGTCGCTCCATGGCTCTTTGGCCACGACAACCTTCAGCAAGGCGGACCAAGCCAGCAGGAAGAGCACCAAGAGTAGCAGACGACTCGATTGCATGTTCATTTCATTCAGCTTGGAGGAAGCGACTTACCAAGTTCCTCACGGTAATGAAGGGACGGATTCATCCGAAGCGTCGCCATCATCCTACATCCGGAGGGATCTCTCTGCGGATCGTTTCATGGGAAGTTAATGTGGGATGCCGTGGTGTCAGCAATCGAAGCTCCGTCATTCCATACGATCGTTCGACCGGCAACTGTCGCTGGGTGATCTCATAGACGATTTGCTGCTTGTCCTGGTCCCACCGTTTCTCGATGATCTCTGCCAGAACTGGATCGCGTTCCAATAGCAGCGAAAGGACTTCGACGCGGTCTCCTACTTGCAAGTCTTCCATGGGAACTTTGGTGACCAGGGAAGGAGCCATACGCAGCGTTTGATCTCCATAGCGCAGATGATAGTACTGTCCGTCGAAACCGGTTCGGAGAAAGACTCGGCTACTGGGGATCCAGGCCTTCGCCAGTTGGAGATCCGTGGGATGAAACGCAGAATCGCCGTTGGCTGGCCAAACCTGAACCACCACGGAGTCTGGAAGTTCCGGTCGCATTTTCTAGTCTGCCTTCTCTGATGGCGACCACTTGGCTCTTGCCCGCTCCAGCAAAGCCTGGAACTGTCCCAGTGCGATCGCATCCCGCGCTTCTTTCATCAGTCTCAAGTAGAAGGTGATATTGTGCAGAGTCAGAAGGATTGGGCCAAGCATTTCTTTCGACTGGAAAAGATGTCGAAGGTAGGCGCGGGAGTGTCGGCATGCTGGGCAGGGACAATCCGGGTCGAGTGGCGAGCGATCCTCGGCGTACTTCTGATTTCGAAGTCGTAGGATTCCCTCCCAGGTGAACGCAAAGGCGTTTCTGCCATTGCGCGTCGGCATGACGCAATCGAACATATCGATGCCCCTGGCGATCGCCTCCAGAAGATCGATCGGTCTGCCGACCCCCATCAGGTAACGCGGCTTTTGCACTGGAAGGTGGTGGGTGATTCCGTCCAGAACGCGATACATTTCCGCCGGTGGTTCCCCTACGCTCAGGCCACCTACCGCAAACCCATCGAACGGCATCTGCACCAGGGCATCTGCGCACTGTCGTCGCAGTTCCAGGTCCAACCCACCCTGCACAATCGCAAATCTGGCTTGATCGCGGCGCTTCGCGGCTACAAGAGCACGCTCCGCCCATCGCACGCTTCGCCAGCAGGCATCGGCCACCACGCTTGGTTCGCCGGGGAGCGCGACAACGTGGTCTAGCACCATGGCGATATCGCTTCCGAGATCTTCCTGAATCTCTACCGCGCGTTCTGGCGACAATCGAATCAGGGAACCATCCAGGTGGGAGCGAAAGACGGCCTCCTTTTCATTGATCTTGGCAAGATCCGAGAGGCTGAAGATCTGAAATCCACCGCTGTCGGTCAGAATGGGCCGGTCCCATCCCATGAAAGCATGGAGGCCACCCAGCCTGGCAATGCGATCGGATCCTGGCCTAAGCGCCAGATGATATGTATTTCCCAGAAGGATCGACACATCCGCATCGTGCAGCTGCTGGATGGTTGCACCCTTGACGGTGGCCTGAGTCCCCACCGGCATGAAGGTCGGCGTCTCGACGATGCCATGCGGTAGATGCAGCCTGCCGCGTCTGGCTTGGCTGAGCGGATCGAGAGCTAGGCACTCGAAGGGGAAGCGGGAGCTCCTTTCGGGAACTTGGGCAGCCACCTTACGATTCGCCTCCATCGCGTCAGGCCGGACGTTGCTCAAGAGAATAGACGCTCATTCGGATCTGAAGGCTTATTGCCACCTGTCCCGGTCACCCAGGCAACTCACTTGGCCTGCATCGATCAGCCGACATGGGCAGCCGATCGGAGGATCACGTGGCATCGGCGACGAAGGCTACCTAATGATCAGTCGCCACGAAGTTTGAGATTCAGAGCGGTCAGCTTTTCTCGAACCTCGTTGAGGCTGGTCACCCCGAAGTTCTTGCACTCCAGCAGATCGTCCCCCGTCTTGCGAATCAGCTCGCCAATGGTGCTCAGTTGCAACCGCACCATGCACTTTCGCGCGCGGACCGATAGGTTCAGTTCGGCGATGGGCCGGTCAAGCAGCACTTGCTGGTCGGGCGAAAGGGAAGATGTATCGATAGGCGGTTCCTGCTCCTTTTTCTCATGGGCGTACTGGCCCAAAGAGAGCCCTTTGGAGGCGAGCATTTCCCGGATCTCAAAGAGCGAAGTTTCGCCAAAATTCTTGCTGGTCAGCAACTGCTGCTCGGTGATCCGAGTCAGATCGCCAAGGGTGCGGAGCCCCATCTTCTGCAGGCAGTTTCGCGACCTCACCGACAGCTCGAAGTCGGTGACCGGAATGTTGAGCATCTGCGACAACCGCTCGTTCCGCTTCTGAGCGTCTTCGTCGTAAAGCATACTGCCACCGGCGGCAGCATCTTTCAGAAATAGCCTGGCGCGAGGGTGGTCTGGGAAAATTTCGAGAACGCGTCGGTAGCAAGCCTGAGCACGGCTGAAATCGTTGCGATCTTCGTACATCAGACCCAGGTTGACTAGCGTTCCGACGTGCGAGGGGAACGCCGATGCGGCTCGCTTGTAGTAATCGAAAGCTTCTTCATCGTTTCCAATGCGATCGTTCTCCAGCGCCAGACCGAACAGGGCACCAGCATGGCGAGGATCGACACCGATAGCTCGCTGATACAGCGCCACGGCTTCCGAAAGGTTTCCACCGATCGCAGCCACCGTCGCTCCGCGCTGGTAGAGATACTCAGCCGTCTGCTCGACAGGGCCAAAAATATTATCCAGCAGGTTCATCGCTTCCTGATGCTGACCGGCGTTTCGCTTGACCTCGGCCGCAGCCAATTGGCATAGCTCGGGCATGTAGCCAGCCTTTTGAGCCGCCTGGAAATACTTTTCTGCTGCGTCGTATTCCCCAAGCTCTCCGGCAATTTTGCCCATGTAATACTGCGCTACCGCGCCACCATCTCCCTGCTTGAGCGCTGCATCGGCATCTCGAAACAGCCCCAGCAAATAAAGGCAGACACCACGACGGGTGTGAGCGGCAGGGGAGCTATCTCCCGACTGCTCGAGTTCCTGCACAGCATCGCGAAGCGTCGCAATCTGCCCGCTATCTTCGGCAATGGCATGACTGATCCGCTCAACATCCTGCGGTCCGAAGCCCTGACTGCCCAGAACGATTTCGCGAACATCGACCAGCAACGAAGATCCCATCGGCACGGCACCCCTGAATGGTTTCACGCAACGACCAGCCAGCGCAACGACGACTCCTGATAATCCCCGCCTCTCCGAACAGTCCGAAGCGGAACCAGCAGGAAATCGTCGCAATCCGACTATGAAAAAGAGCCGGCGATGGGAGTCGAACCCATAACCCCCGCATTACGAATGCGGTGCTCTGCCAATTGAAGCTACGCCGGCAGTTTTTTCTCCCAGGAATCCAAAAGGGTTCCCCCTTTCCCGGAAGCTGGAAACCCAAAATAATAATGACTTTCTCGCGGAATCGTCAAGGGCGGTCGCCGCTTCCTCCCCCTGGAAGCGGGTTATTTACCCCGAAATGGTGGATTGGGAGTCTTCAATGAGTGGTGGCAGCCAGTCCCCGATGATGCGGCAATACATGGAAGCCAAGGCTGCCTGCGGGGAAGCGCTGCTGCTGTTTCGCATGGGGGATTTTTACGAACTTTTCTACGAGGATGCGAAAACGGTCGCCAAGGCGTTAGGGCTGACGCTGACCGCAAGAGACAAAGGGGAAAATCCAATTCCGATGGCTGGATTCCCGCACCATCAGTTGGATGGCTACCTGGCCAAGCTGATTCGGCAGGGGTTTCGCGTCGCAGTCTGCGAACAGGTGGAGGATCCGAAGGAGGCGAAGGGGATCGTCCGACGTGAAGTGCAACGAATCGTCACCCCTGGCACCCTGACAGATGACACGCTGCTGGATCCAAAGAAGCCCAATTACTTGGCCGCTGTCTCGGCAAAACCGCTCTCGGCAGCTCCGGAAAAGGATCTTATCGGGCTGGCTTGGTTGGAATTGTCGACAGGAAGATTTGAGGCAGGGGTATTTCCTCGTGGTGCCCTGGTCGACGAGTTAGCGCGGCTGGCTCCCTCGGAAATCTTGGTGCGAGACGATGACGGTTGGTGGCAGCGCCCGGATGTGTCGTCCTATGCCATCACCCGAAGGCCGGTCTGGCAGTTTGGCGCGAAGGAGGCGGAGCGTCTGTTGTGCGAACAGTTTTCGCTGCACGATCTCAGCGGTATGGGATGGGAGGCTGCCGATGCTCCGGCGATCAGTGCAGCGGGAGCGGCGCTGGCCTACCTCCAGGAAACTCAGCGAGGTTCGCTCTTGCACCTCAGGAGCCTGGTGCCCGCCAGGCAGTGCCGCTATCTGGAGATCGATACCGCAACCAGAAGGTCTCTCGAACTTACCGAGACGTATCGGACCGGTGATCGCAGCGGCTCCCTGCTGGCGGTGATGGATGAAACGGTCACGGCGATGGGGGCTAGGCGACTTGCCGACTGGCTTTCCTCTCCTTCGACCGATCTTGCGGAGATCGAAAGTCGACTCGATGCGGTCGCCTGGTTTCATGCCGACCATCAGAGACGCGAAGCGGTGCGGCAGCAACTCAGCGGGACCTACGACGCAGAGCGATTGCTGGCGCGCGTGGCTACCGGCCGGTCCAGTCCCCGCGACTTGAAGCAGTTGGAGCGAACGTTGGCGATGCTGCCCAGTCTGATAGAAAGGATCGAGCCGTCTGCCCCGCGCCGATTGATCGGACTCCGCGACCTGATCGATCCCCATCCCCAGCTTCAAAAGCTGCTGGTAAATGCGTTGGAAGAGGATTGCCCGTTGCAGGTTCGCGATGGCGGGTTCATCCGTCCGGGATTTGACGAGCGACTGGATGAATTGCGAGGCTTGGCAAGCGGTGGCAAGGAGTGGATCGCTCAGTACCAGGCAAAGCAGGCGGAGCAGACAGGGATCCCAAGTCTCAAGGTGGGTTTCACTTCCGTGTTCGGATACTATCTGGAGGTGACGCACGCGCACCACGACAAGATACCTCCACACTTTGTCCGCAAGCAGACACTGAAAAACGCGGAACGCTACATCACGCAGGAACTCAAGGAGTATGAGGATCGCGTTCTGTCGGCCGATGAGTCGGCAAAGAGGCTGGAGCAGGCGTTGTTTCAGGAGCTTCGCGAGAAGGTCCAGCGCGAATTGGCGACTCTGTTGCAGATGGCACGAGCCCTTGCGGAACTCGATACCTTAGCAGGGCTGGCTCACCTGGCGTCCAATCATGGCTACCAGCGCCCCACGGTGCATCTCGATCCTACCCTGGTGATCGATCGCGGGCGCCATCCAGTTCTTGATCGTATGCTGGACCGCGGAACCTTTATTCCCAACGAGACACGGCTGGGAGGGGATCACGGAGCGATTCATCTGATCACCGGCCCGAACATGGCGGGCAAAAGCACCTACATCCGCCAAGTCGCCCTCATCACCTTGATGGCACAGATGGGAAGTTTCGTCCCTGCTGAAAAAGCGTCGATCGGGATCGCAGATCGAATCTTTGCAAGAGTCGGCGCCAGCGACGAACTGTCCAAGGGGCACAGCACGTTCATGGTGGAGATGGTGGAGACGGCGAGGATTCTTCATACGGCAACCCCCAGGTCGCTGGTGATCCTGGATGAAATCGGGCGAGGCACCAGCACCTACGATGGCCTGAGTCTCGCGTGGGCCATTGTGGAATTTCTACATGAACGCGGTGCTCCGAGGACCTTGTTTGCTACCCATTACCACGAGCTGATTGAGCTGGAGGAATCGGTTCCGTCGGTGAGAAACTTCAATGTTGCCGCCCGCGAGTGGGAGGGCTCCGTGGTCTTCCTGCACCAGATCGTTCCAGGAGGCGCTGACCGCAGCTACGGGATTCATGTCGCCCGGTTGGCGGGGATTCCTCGGGAGGTGCATCAAAGGGCCGAGGCGTTGTTGGAGCAGTTTGAAGCCGAGGGAAGCAAGCAGCCGGTCCCCAAAATCCGCTCGGCCCGATCTCTTCCCAGCAAAGCGCCATTGCAGATGACGCTATTCGCCTTAGAGGATCATCCTCTCCTAGAGAATCTGAAATCGCTTGACCTAGCCCAGCTATCCCCGATCGAAGCTTGGAAACTATTGGAGCGATGGCAGGCCGAATTGAAGCCGGCAGGTAAATAAATTGTCATTACTGCACAGCCTTTTTTTCGGAATCCGGCCTGATGCTTGGAACCTATTCTTAAACCAGCGATATTCCTAACCCGCAGCGTTAGCAAAGGCCGGTGCTCGGATAGGCTCTTGGTACTATTTTGTGGCGACGGAAAAGGTGTCAGGACTCTTTTTTCAAAAAGAGTCCTGACACCTTTTCCGTTTATGACACCTTTTCCGTTTACTGACACCTTTTCCGTTTACACTTGTGGTTGAAGCAAAGTCGGGCATAAAAAAGCGATGAAAGCGAAGTGGCCGACAGTGCGTTTTCAAATAGAAGATCATCCGCGGCCACCCGGTGATCGCAGACCTTCGGGTTAACCCATGTTCAACCTTTCGCGATTTCGTCGAATTGCCGTCGCTGTCGCCTCGATCACAGCGCTGGTTTGTCTGGTGATTTGGGTTAGGTTGCGCGGATCTACTGACCGTGCAAGCGAGTTTGTGAATGCCATCAATACGCGAAATTTTGCACGGGCTGGAGAACTCCTCGAACCACAGGACCAAGCGTTGCCGGACAAGTGGGCTAATCCCAAGCATTGGGGTGACGATGGAGCGATCCGCGCGGATGCCTATTTAGCGCCCATCGGAATCTCAAGCGTCTTTGGTGGTGTTCGTCATGTGATGGTAACCGTTCATCTTGATGCAGAGTCAGATCACCGGACGACGATTTTTCCACACACGTTTGCCGTTACGGCAAACTCCCTGACGAGGCTTCCAAAGGAGCCTGATAGTGTTTTGTATCCGGTTGTCATTCGCCCAGCGAACTCCGAGCCGCCGTGGGAGATCCCACCGGATCTTGTTGATGTTCCAGCGCTGGATGTTCGAATCGATGATGATGAGAAGAAGCGATATTTTCTGATCGGCAATGTCGAATCGCCATCGCCCAGAAAGGTTGGTCGACGAGTCTTGGTCGTCATGCCGGGTGGGGATGGCAGTGCCTCGTTCTCGCCGTTCGTCAGACGTATCTATCAAACGTCGTTAAACGACGAATGGGTTATAGCGCAAATCGTTGCTCCGAAATGGGGAAGAGGAGAGAACGTTGTCTGGCCATTGCAATCAATGCCGCTTCCAACAGCTCGATTTTCCACGGAACAACTCTTTGACGATGTCCTTGCCGACGTGGCTGCTCGCTGTTTGATTGATCGCAGTGAGGTTTATCTTCTTGCGTGGTCTTCCAGTGGTCCCGCAGCATATGCAATTGCGCTAAGGGACAAGCCGGGAATCGCGGGCGCGTTTATCGCCATGTCCGTATTTAATGAGCGTGAGCACTCGAAACCCATTACCCCACCATCTGTTGGATTCTACTTACTGCAGTCGCCTGAAGATAAAGTCACACCCTTCAGATATGCGGAAGCCGCTCGAACGTATCTGGCATCAATTGGCGCAAAGGTGGAGCTGGCGCAATACGCGGGTGGGCACGGATGGCACGGAAAACGGCTTGAGATATTGTCCGAAGGTGTGAACTGGCTGGTTTCCTCAGCACAGTCAGACGGAAAAGGTGTCAGGACTCTTTTTGAAAAAGAGTCCTGACACCTTTTCCGTTTACCGATCTTTCTGTTGTTTGGCTGCGTTGACGCGCTGCAGGAAGCTGTTTAGGTCCAATCCCTGCTCTGAGGTCGACTCACTTGTTCTTTGGCTTGTCGCCGCCGCTGGAGATTCTCCCGAAGCCGATGGAGGCGTGGGCAGAGAAAGTTTGGAAGGACCGGATGTTCCGGTTATCGGCTGGTCGACGCGAGTCGCCGTGGCGGCCAGCCTCGCTTTCGTCTTGCGATCGATATCAGCTCGGCTTTCTGGAATCCCCGACGCTGAGGCGTTTCGTCGAGGCAGTTCTTCCGTCGCCCCGGCGATGGGGTTATGCCCGGAAGAGTTTGCATCGATCGGCGTGGGTGCCGTTGGCTTGACTGGAGTGACGGGACTGGAAAGTGGCGCAGCGCCAATGGCTCGGCCAGACCCTGCCGGCGCGCCAAAGGTTCCACGAGTTCGACTGCGAGGCGTCATGGTTGTCGCATCGGGAGATCTCCCCCGTGAAGGGCTCGACTGGAGTGTCGATCTGAAGTCGGTGTTTTCCTTCTCGGCACCGCCGGCTTTCGGCCGAAGCCATTTGGGCAACGAGAGCCCGCGCTGAGCTTCCGCAACGCTAGCCGCTGAATTTGAATTGTGCGTGCCGGGTTTTTCAATATCCTGGGACCCGAACGCTTCTTCGGGAGCCCTTGGAGGCATGGGGGCTGGCATTGGCCGGGCGATCGAAACATCGTCGATGACCACGACGACCCCAGGGACCTGCTGGATCGTATCCAGAATCAACTTCTTGTGCTCCGGGCGGCTGACGAAACCGCGCGCCCAAACCTCTCCGGCAACAGTCGACACATCCAGTTCGAATTGCTTTAAAGCGCCCTGATCCTTGGCGATCTGGAGTTGAGTCAGAATGCGTTGCGTGATGCGGGCATCCAATATCGCCTCGGCATCCTCCCCTGGACGATCCGAATCGACGCGTTGGGACTGTTCCTCACCTGATTCTCCAGCGTCCTCCGATGCATCCGTGGCATCCCCAGGTAGCGAGGTACTTTCTTCAGGTACCAATGTTTCCGAAGATGTTAGGTTCGACGCACCTTCACCGGCGATGGCGGAAAGCTCGGTAGCTTCCGACGGATCGACTCCTGTTGACGTTGCGTCTAGCGGGGCAGCATTCCTTGCTGCTTCAACCGATGGTTCGGAGGGCAACGCTGTAGGTTCCGGCTCTGCGATCGCTTGCTCCGAGGTGGACCCACTTTTTGCTTCGGATGTGGCCGATGAAGCTGCCGATAAACTTTCGGACAGTGGCTGATTGGCTGAGCCAGTGGCTCGCCTCCCACCGGATCTCGATGCCTGAAGCCGATTGGCAAACTCCTCATACGACTGCATCGAATTAGTCGGCAAAGGCTTTGTGTCGGGTTGAGGGGGAGTAGCGGCTGGTGGAATGGGAGGGGTAGCTACTGCAGGCACCTGACTTCGTTGGCTCGACTCAAATGGTTTGGGCCGTCTTTTGTTTCGAGGCGCCTGAGCGGGTGTTTTGGAGCCTGTGGAGGCCGCAGGATCTCGGATCGGTTGGGAGTCAGAGGCCTGGCGAATCAGGTCTGACGGCATTATCTCCGTGTCGGCGGATGGCTTCTCAACGTGATCGATTGCGGCCGCAGTCCTTTTTCCGGCAGCAGTTCGTGTTGCGATCCAGACAGGAGGCACATCGATGGCGGACGATGGCGTTGCCGAATTGTCGTCGCGTTTTCGCAATAGTGTTCCCAGTGGCTTGCCCTGGACGCTGGGGATGATCGGTGCTGGCTGGTGGGGATCGTCGATGAATGGATCGATCAGCGGATTCTGTTTGTTGTTTGGCTGTGGCAACTCCGGAGTGCCTTGGCGCTGATCAACCCACACGGGGGTACTGGAGTGGGGTGGCATTGGTGGCGTGGCAACTGAGGCGCTTGGGGCCATCGGAAGTTCCGTCCACTCTGGCGGAGGAGTTGAACCGGATTTCTCCTGCCCCATTTCTTCTGTTTCCTGGTTGGCGATGGGTGGATGTTCGGAACCACATGCCCGACTGTCGTGACCTCCGGCATCGCATCGATCGCAACTGGAATCAGAAAAACGCCAACGCTTCGAAAATTGCCTGCTTCGCTCCATCCACTTCAGCGTCGCTGACTCAATCGCATTCCCAAGTCGATCTGTGTTACTTAGAGTCGCTTCGGCGAGCGAAGGGAGCATCAGGGAGTCGAAGGACCTGGAACCGATCGAAGCGACGGCATCGCAGGGTGTCACCTGACCGGTGCGGCAATCGCACCCAGGCGTTTCGCAATGACTCTGCGCGTTCCCCTGAGCTTGCAGGAAAGAAACCATAGCCAAGCCAACCACGAAGCTCCATGCATAGCGATCTCGCAGAGAAACTCGGCGCGCCAAGAAGCCCCCTTCACGATGCCATCGCGGTGACGGATAGGATTTTTTCATCGAGAGTCCTTCCCCAGCCAATCGAGAAATCTTGGGGTGTGGCGACCATTAGTCATTGGCCGTTGTGGATCGCTTTCCAAGCCGACCATTCCATGAGGAAAGGAGGACATTTCAGCGAATCGATGTTACTGGGTATCGAATCGGCAAAGTCACCCGCATGAGAACATTCAGAGAAATCGTTGGAATCGCTACAGAATGCCAATCTTCCCTTTCGCGTTGAATCGCCATCTCCTTTGTTAGCTAGCGTCGCCGGATCCTGTTTCCATGGAGGAAATTGGAGTCGATAGGAGGCTGTCTGGTGGCTGAGTTATTAGGGGGCTAGGGTGCGGTCGATCGACAAAATAAAGAGACGATCCGAGAACCGCCCCTTGCTTACGCTGCGGGTTAGGATTTTGCAGGCTTACGGGTAGGTTTTAAGAAAAGCACAGGGAGAGGAGGGAGCGGATTTCCGTGAATGCGATGGACGGCAAGGGCTAGCCGGTCGGTTTGCCGTTTTCCGGTCGGACGGTGGCTTGGTGTTTTACGAAAACAAACAGGCCAGTCGAAGGGCCTGGACGATCGGGTTGCGGGGAGGGGTAGGAAAGTCCTTGAAACGCGATTTCCAACGATTTTTGGAGCCGATTGAAAGTCGGTTGGGGACAAGACAATTCGGGAAAAAAAAGCTACACTGGAAGGCGGTTTGGGTTCAGTTTTTCCGTATCATTCCTCTGGGTGATCAGCATCGGCCATGAATTCACAACAACGCGTTTTTGATCCCTTCCAAGCTCGCGATACGATGCAGTCCCCATGGGGAGCTATTGGCATCTACCGAATCGGACGCCTAGAGCAATTGGGGCTCGGCGAAATCAGCACGCTCCCTTTCAGCATGAGGATTCTGTTGGAGGCAGTGTTGCGGAATTGCGATGGCTATCAGGTGACGGAAGAAGATGTGAGAAATCTGGCCAGTTGGGAGGCGACCAAGCCAGCCGAACTGGAGATTCCATTCAAGCCAGCTCGCGTCGTATTGCAGGACTTCACAGGTGTGCCAGCAATTGTCGACTTGGCGGCGATGCGCGACGGGATGCGTGCCCTTGGAGGAGATCCCGGCAAAATCAATCCATTGATTCCTGTTGATCTGGTGGTCGACCACAGTGTGCAGGTTGATTTTTTTGGTGCTCCCGATGCGTTGGCGCGGAATGTGGAGCTGGAGTTCGAGCGAAATCAGGAGCGATATGAGTTCCTTCGGTGGGGCCAGCAGGCGTTCGACAATTTCCGGGTGGTACCTCCCAATACAGGAATTGTTCATCAGGTCAATTTGGAATACCTAGCGCAGGTCGTCTTCCGCGGAAATGATGCGAAAGGGCCGGTCGCATTTCCGGACACGTTGGTTGGGACCGATTCCCACACCACCATGATTAATGGATTGGGAGTCCTGGGCTGGGGAGTTGGTGGGATTGAAGCGGAAGCCAACATGCTGGGCCAGCCGCTCTACATGCTGATGCCTGAAGTTGTGGGGATGGAGCTGACGGGAGTTCTTCCATCTGGGGCGACGGCAACCGATTTGGTGCTGCGCATCACCGAGATTCTCCGCAAGGAAGGGGTGGTCAATAAGTTTGTCGAATTCTTCGGCTCGGGTGTGTCCGGGATGTCGCTGGCCGATCGCGCGACCATCGCCAACATGGCGCCCGAGTATGGCGCCACGATGGGCTTCTTCCCGGTCGACCAAGAGACGCTACGGTACATGGAGCGTACGGGTCGCGACAAGGAACAAGTGGCGTTTGTTGAGAAGTACATGAAGGAGCAGGGACTGTTCCGTGTCGATGGCCACAAGCCACTGCGATACACCAAGCGACTGCACCTGGACTTGTCGACGGTGGAGCCAGCGTTGGCCGGTCCAAAGCGGCCGCAGGACCGAATTCCGCTGACTCGCGTCAAGCAGACGTTTCAGGATTCTCTGGAGGCTCCAGTGGCTTCCCGAGGGTTTGGGCTTGGCAAGGATCAATTGTCGGCGCGTGGAAAAGTGGCTGAGCCGGGGCGCGAGGCGGTGCTGGGGCATGGAGCCGTGGTGATTGCCGCAATCACCAGTTGCACCAACACCAGCAACCCCTCCGTCATGCTCGGGGCTGGATTGCTTGCCAAGAAAGCTGCGGCACGCGGTCTGAAGGTCCCTTTCTACGTCAAGACCAGCCTGGCCCCAGGCTCGAGGGTAGTCACCGATTACCTGGAGCGGGCCGGGACGATCGAGCCGCTGGCGTCTCTGGGATTTCATGTGGTGGGTTATGGGTGCACCACGTGCATCGGGAACAGCGGTCCGTTGCCGGAAGCGGTGGCCTCCGCAATTCAAAGCGGCAACCTGGTGGCGGCAGCGGTGCTGAGCGGCAACCGGAACTTCGAAGGCCGCGTCAATCCGCTGACGCGTGCCAATTATCTAGCCAGTCCTCCGTTGGTCGTTGCCTACGCTCTAGCAGGGCGCGTCGATATCGATTTTGACAGCGAGCCGTTGGGGACCGATACCAAGGGGCAACCGGTCTTCTTGAAGGATATCTGGCCGACGCAGGCCGAAGTGCAGTCGGCGATCGACGGCTGCGTGCTTCCGGAGATGTTCCGCAAACAGTATCAGGGAGCCTTCACCTCGAATGAATCCTGGAACGCCATCGCGATCACGCCAGGGGAGTTGTACCGGTGGAGCGATGCGAGCACCTACATTCAGAGGCCACCGTTTCTTGAAGGGCTGGATCACGCCGCCGGCACGATCCAGTCGATTCGCGGTGCCCGCGTGCTGGCGGTGCTAGGAGACTCGGTCACCACCGACCATATCTCCCCTGCAGGATCGATCGCCAAGGATTCGCCTGCCGGCAGATACCTTCAAGAGCATGGAGTTCCACCGAGGGATTTCAACAGCTATGGTTCGCGCCGAGGGAACGACCGCGTGATGGTGCGTGGAACCTTCGCCAACATTCGTATTCGAAACCAGATGACCCCAGGAGTGGAAGGTGGGGTTACAAAGCATCTGCCAAGTGGCGAGGTGATGAGCATCTATGACGCATCGGTGAAGTACAAGGCGGATGGTGTGCCACTGGTGGTGATTGCCGGGGCGGAGTACGGGACCGGAAGCAGCCGAGACTGGGCCGCCAAGGGAACTTTGTTGCTCGGCGTTCGTGCTGTGCTAGCGGTCAGCTACGAACGGATTCACCGCAGCAATCTCGTGGGGATGGGAGTCCTGCCGCTCCAGTTCCTGCCTGGGCAAAACGCAGCATCCCTGGGGCTCACCGGAGAAGAAGTGCTCGACTTCCCAGCCTTGGACGATTCTTTGCAGCCGCGTTCCACTCTGCGAGTGCATGCGAAACGACCCGATGGTTCGCGCCTGGAATTCGATGCCCTGGTACGGATCGATACGCCGGTGGAAATCGACTACTACCGCAACGGGGGAATTCTCCCGACCGTGCTGCGCAAGCTTGCGGATAGCTGATCTTCCTGCTGGGAACTCACGGAGGCAATATCGATGGGGTGGTGGCGGTCCTTTCAGCGTCTGTCGCTCTCCATGCAGCTCAGTCTGATCTGGCTTGTTGGCTGGGTGGTCACTGCCCTGGTTGCCTCGGTGATTCAGAATACAGGAGGCGGGAATTATGCAGATGCAGGTTCGTCGCTGCACCACTTGGCGATGCTTGGTCTTTTGATCGGCATCGTGGTGACTTGGCTGGTGTGGAGACGCGAGCAAAACGAATCGATTGCAGGGTTGCAGTTCCAATCGGCAGGGAGTCAGATGGCGGTTTGGCCCCTGAGAATCGACCAGTGTGTGGTGGTGCTTCCCGAGCAATCACCGCACCAGACGGTCGACCAAGTGCCGCTTCGTCATCGACGAAAGATTCGAGCCTTCTTGGCAGCGGGTGCGAAGATTGACGAGCCGCTGTTGGAGGCGATGCAGGATTTTGATCGGCTGGAAGTCCTCGATCTGCAGAACGCTTCGATTGATCCCGATCTGTGGGACTGGGTGACTCATTTTCGCCGCCTGAAAACCCTCCTTGTATCCGGCGCTCTGCCACCAGAAAAGTTGTCCCTTCTCAAATCGACGTTGCCCGAAGTTTCCGTGATCGATAAACCGACATGGTTGGCGATCTACGAATCAACACCCGATCCGGCTTGATTGATCCGACTGGCCCGCGCCGCCTGGACGCAAGTAGTTGCGACTGCGCCTTAGTGGCCGTTGGGACAAGCTGTTGTCCGAAGATGCCAATGTAAGCCGTCCGATGGAGTATCCGCATGAGTGACTATGGAAATTCCTCCAGCTCCGCGCGTTGGTATTGGATCCCTGTCATTCTGTTAGCGATCGGAATTTCCGCTTTTTTTCTCCGTAAGTTATCCCAAGACCCCGGGCAGACGGTGGGTATCCAACCTGGTGATCCATCCGCTACGAAGTCGGATAGTGGAACCTTGGCCCCCAAGGAGATTGAACGAGCCATCGCCGCGGCCGCTTTGCTGGAGAACAACCAGGCAATCGAAGCGATCGAAGCCTACAAGCAACTGGTTCAGGATTACCCCAAGGTCTCCTCGTTTCGGCGCAATCTGGCGATTGGCTGGCTGAACCATCTGGAGACGCTGGCCAAGAAGGCATCGGATCCGGCGGAAGATCGCGAGGCGATTCGCAAGCAGATACCTGATGCGTTAGAAGCAGCCGAAGCTGCCGCTCAGCAAGCCATTGCGACCCAGCCGGATCAGCCTGCTTCCTACCAGATTGCCGTTGCAGTTGCGCGCCAGAGAATCGCTCAATTGCCTTTGGTGGCCGATGAACTGCGAAAGGAGCTGCTTAATAGATTGGAATCTTACCTGCAAAAAAGCCCTGGCAATCCCGCCCTGGCTCTCGCTTTCTATGAGACATCCGAGGAATTGTCGACGCAGGATCCAGGCATTTTCAAGAAGTCGATCCAGCCTCTGGCGGATGCCTTTGCCCGGCAGCCTCGCAATCTATTTCTCGCCAAGATATTGAGCGAACGGCTCTTTGATGCGCGCGATCCGCGTTTGATCACTATCCTACAAACCGCACAGGAGCTGGCGAAGCCATTCTCATGGCAGATGGAGCCGATACTGGGGGAGAAGGACCCGATCGGGTATCTGGATCGAGGGATTGCCCTGATCAAAGAGGAGCAATGGGACGAGGCGACCGAATACGTCCTCCCGTGGCTAAATACTCTTGGATCCACATCGGGATTCAAACCAGACAACCGACTGTTGGCACCTGCGACACTGGCGTTGGTTGATTTGAGCGATATCGAACGGGCGGTAAGAGCCCGCGCTCTTTCCGAAGAGGTTTCGGTATCTGATTCCCAGCGGAAGGCTCCTCAGTCGAAAGAAGTCTTGCGTGATGGGATTGCCAGCCAAGCAGCTCGGGTCCGCTGGTGGGATTGGGATGTCGATACCTTTCCGGAGGTCGCCTGGTCGGATGCCGGGATGTTTCGCGTCGCACGTTGGATTCCAGAATCCAAAACGCTGGGTGAGATCCTTTCGGAGTTTCCGTTTCCTGAGGGGACAACGCAATGGAAAGCGATCGACCTTTATGAATCCCAGTATCCGCCGCGACCGACCGTGCCTAACGAGAGTCGTCGGGCAGTGATTCGAAAAAGGCAGCCGGATTGGACCGACGACCAAATCGACCAACTCTTGGGGCAGCGACACGATACGCTCAAGGATCTGGTTTTCTGGGGGCCAGGAGGGATTCGAGTGGTCCCAACGCAGAGCGATCCGAAGACGGGCAAGATTCAGTCGGGTTCGCCGATCGTGTTGCCTGGGGCTGAGTCCTTGGTGGGGGTAAGGCAATTGGAGGTCAATGACTGGGATGCCGATGGCGACCTGGATCTCCTAGTGCTGGGTGAAGATCGTCTTTGGTTCCTGGTTAATCTCGGGGACCGTACCTTTCGAGACACCAGCGGTGATCAACTGCTATCAGGTATGCCTCGCCTTGCAGGCATCGCCTTCTGCGATATAGATCGAGATGTGGATGCAGATCTGCTGGTGTCGGGGGACGACGGCAAGACTGTCGGAATGCTGGAGAATCTCCTGCATGGTCAGTTTCGCTACCGATCGCTGGAGGGGCCCTGGAGTGCACTGGCGGGGAAGAACCTGCTGTTGCCTGTCGAATGGGATGGCAATGTTTCGTGGGACTGGCTTGCATCCGGAACCGCTCAGCCGGTTCAATTGCTTACCACCACGACGGACGAACTCGGGAAGGTCGCTGCCAGATTGCCAAGGGAATTCGGCTTGGCGGTCGAAACGTTGCGACTGGGAGACCTCGATAACGATGCGCAGATCGACTGGATTGGTGCAGGGGCCGAGGGGTTGGTCTGCTTTCGCAGCGGGAAGATTGAAGTCCTGCAGCAGGGAACGGCCTCCGATGTCGCGGTCGCGGATGCCGATCGAGATGGTCTCCTGGACGTGCTGGCCGTGGTGGATGGTACGTTGCACTGGTGGGGCGAGTTTGCGTCTCCCGAGCTGCCGTATACGCAGTTCCGAGTCAAGGGAATCGCAGACACCAATGGCGGGGGGCGGATCAACAACGCGCCACTGGGGGGATTGTTGGAAGTGTATTCCAAGGGGCGATATCAAGCCGCTTGGATCGAAGATGATGTGACCCATTTTGGACTTGGGAAGCATGGGGACGTCGTCAACGCTCGTATTCTCTTCAACAATGGCCTGACGCAGAATATCTTTCAGCCACCTACCCAGTCTCTGGTCGAAGAAGTCCAGGCACCCAAAGGGTCATGTCCATTCGTCTATGGTTTTGACGGACAGCGTTGGCAGTTCATTACCGACCTCTGCTGGAATGCACCCTTGGGGCTTCAGATTGCCAGAGGCAAATCCCTGCCCGATCGCGCCTGGGAATATCTTCTGCTGCCAGGTCGCCTGGTGCAGCCGATCGACGGAGTCTACGGCTTGCGCGTCACGGAGGAACTGTGGGAAGCTGCCTACATGGATACGGTCCAAATGGTTGCGCTGGATCATCCTGCGGATGTTGAGGTGTTCACCAACGAGAAAGTCGGGCCAGCGGGGATAGCCGAGCCGAGGGTCTGGGCTTTTCGGGACCTGCGACCGATCCACCGCGTGGTCGATGGCCATGGAAAAGACTGGACGCAATGGCTGCAACATCAGGATGGTCGCTATGCAGTTCCGTTCCAGAGAAGAATATGCCAGGGGCTTGTGGAACCAACCAGACTGGATCTGGAACTCGCTCAGCCCCTCCTTCCTTCCCGCCAGGTACAGTTGATCCTCCATGGCTGGATCTTTCCCACCGACACCTCCTTAAATATTGCAATCGACCAGAACCCTACGCTCGATCCGCCTCAACCTCCGGCACTTTGGGCTAGAGATGGAAAAGGGAACTGGAAGGAGGTCTTGCCATTCATGGGGTTCCCGGGAGGCAAACCCAAGAGCATCGTCATCGATCTGACGGGAAAGTTGCCGTTCGAAGTAACCGCTCTCCGCATCGAAGGATCGCAGGAGATCTACTGGGATCGAATGGCCCTGGCCGTCGACCAGTCGCTCGATCCGAACGACTCCAATGTCCTCGTACGCCAACCGTTGGAGCTACTCTCTGGGGAGCTTCGATTCCGAGGGGTGTCTCGGATGGTGATGGGGTCGCGCGAACAACCGCACGGGTTCGATTATCAGGAGACTATGACGGTCCCCGCCTGGCCGCCCATGCAGGACGGGTTCACTCGGTATGGTGATGTGACCAAGTGGATTAAAGACCGAGATGGAGACCTAGTGGTCATGGGATCGGGAGACGAAATCGATCTACGGTTCCAAGCTCCTTTGCAGTCGCTTCGGGAGGGATGGCAAAGAGACTTTCAAATGCATAACGTGGGATGGGATAAGGACGCAGACTTGAGCACCTTGGAAGGCCAATCAACAATGCCTCTGCCTTTCGAAGGGATGGAGTCCTATCCGCCATCGGCTGGTCAGTGGCGTCGAGCGGAGGAGGTGATTCGGCGGCATAGGGATCTCTTGACTCGAAGGCAATCCACTAGCGCCTTCTGGACACAGTCCTCGCAGACAGCTCCTAAAGGTGGGAGCCCCAATGGAACTTCAACCCATGATGCAAATTGAGATCTGCTGGAAGGGACATGTGCAGGGAGTCGGTTTCCGCGCGACGGTCTGCAAACTGGCCCAAGAGCATGGGCTGACCGGGTGGGTGCGAAATGAACCAGACGGTTCAGTCCTGGCGATCGCTGAAGGGACTCCTGAGGCGATACGCGCTTGGAAAGACGAAGTGGCATTTGCGCGTCGGTCAGCGATTCGCGAGTCAAAGGAATCGTGGAAATTATACCAGGCAAGATGGAGCGAGTTCTCGATTCATTGAGCCTAATGTATAGGCTACGTCGCACCCTGTTTGGGGGGGTGGTTGCAGGCGGGGCGAACCGGAGGAGAAAGGGTAGGAAGCCGTCCCAAAATCGGCGAACTTCTCCCACCGTTGGCAATCCCTGGTGCGGAAACAGATACCGATTTAGCCATGGCAAGGTGTTCCGCTTTTGACGAACGCGCCGCGCGGGCTAAACTAGGGAGTTGCGTGATTTTGGAGTGGATGAAGATATTACGTTGGTTAGATAGTCGTGCCGATGGATCCCAATTCGCATTTTTCGCACATGAGGGCTAAGTCCTATGTTGACCGGTAGAGCCTGTTTCCGTTGCGCATTCTCGATTTGGCTCATCTGCGCCGTAGTATCTACATCGCGACTGCAAGCTGCGATTTCCTTCGTACAGTCTCATGGCGGTTCAAACAACCCAGCGACTTCTGCCGCGGTGGAAGATCGACTGGTCGGTCCACCTGTCAAAGCCAACAAATGGCTGAACGAAAGGATGAAGATACTTGGGAATGATGGTGTTGCCGACTTGGTCGCTCCATTACCCTCCTTGAATCGTCCCGAAATGATTCAAAGCCTACGCTCTCAGCCATCTACTGTCGAAAGTGGAACGTTTCTTGGTGGTCAAGCGCTGGGTTTGAAGAGAAGATCTGAGCTTACGAACGACCTGTCTTTCGCAGGAGGTGTTTTCACCGGATCCCAAGACTCAATCGTGGTGCGGCAAAAGATAAGCCAAAAGATTTTCGAGGATTTCTTTCGGAAAAACTATCTGAGAACTGACCGAAGAAGTATGCGTGCCAGCTTTGCGAGAAACATGAATTCTAAGCGATCATCTTCATTCGTCAGGGCAGGTCGCTAGCGGTCCCTTGAAAGTAGTCGTCTGACGATTTTCAACCTCCCCTGGCTCAGAGCATAACTCTAAGCGGATCGCTAGACCGAAGCATTTGCCTCTGTTTTGCAATCGCTTCCTTGCGAACAAGCGGCTCATTGAATACCTCGACGGGCCGCTGCACCGATCGACGACGGGCAACATCTTTTGCGCCGCGAAATTCTCCCTCCTCTGACGCAGAGCGATGGGAGATTGCATGGGCATTTGGTATCAGGAAGTCCTTGGTGACATTCCACGATGCCGCACGAGCGGTCAGGATGGATTACTCGCTAACCGCAGTCAGAAACTACTTTCTTCGATGACTGGTTGCGAAAGGTTCCAGCGGATGCAGCCCGCGGTCGGTTCGCTGCATGATTGCAGTCGCTGGATCCTCCGCCTGAACGAGCAGACATTCACTGCAGCGGATCTTATTGTCGGATATGTCCCTGGCCGGTAACGATGAACTTGGTGGTCGTCAATTCTTTGAGGCCGCAGGGGCCGCGGGCATGGAATTTGTCGGTGCTGATTCCAATCTCAGCTCCCAATCCAAGTTCCCCACCATCGTTAAAGCGAGTGCTGGCGTTGATCATGACGGCGGAAGAATCGACCTCCTGAGAGAACTTCCGAGACGACTCCAAGCAGGAGGTTACAATCGCATCGGTGTGGTGCGAACCGTACTGATTGATATGGGTGATCGCATCTTCAATCGAATCAACCGTTCGGATGCTGATGCAGGGACCCAGATACTCCCGATACCAGTCGTCTTGGGAGGCGCGTATCGCCGCGGGGAGAATGGCACAGACTTCCTCGTCGCCCCGTATTTCAATCGCAAACGGCTCCAGTGCGGTTGCCAGGACCGGCAAAAAATCTCTGAGAATGGATCGATGAATCACCAGGGATTCACAGGCATTGCAGACACCCATTCTCTGGCACTTGGAGTTAACGATCAATTCGACGGCCATCTTGAGGTCGGCCGAGGCATCGACATAGACATGGCAATTCCCGTCGAAGTGTTTCAAGACGGGCATTTTCGCCAGATCACAGACTCTTCGGATCAGTCCTTCTCCACCTCGAGGGATCGCCAGGTCGATCTCCTGAGGTCGTGCCAGAAGCGCGTCGATAACCGTCCGATCTGGTGTTTCGATCATTTGAATCGCATGCCTGGGCAGTCCCGCCGTCTCCAGTTGCTCCACCATCAGACCAGCCATTAGGCTACTGGTTCGAAGCGCTTCTTTACCACATCGAAGGATGACTGCATTCCCGCTTTTTACACAGATTGCAGCGGCATCGGATGTGACGTTCGGGCGCGCTTCGTAGATGAAGAAGATCACACCGATAGGCACTCGTACTTTCCGGACTTCGATTCCCGATGGTCGGCGAAAACCCTCGATGATTTCGCCGACCGGATCTGGCAATCCTGCAATAGAGCGGAGGGAACCTGCGATTCCCAGCACTCTCTGTCGATTCAGTTGGAGGCGATCCAGATTGGCGGCTGATAGTCCAGCCGACTGTGCGGATTGGTAGTCTTCCTGATTGACCTGCAGAATCTGATCGACATGCGATTCGAAGGTTTCAGCACAGGCTTTCAGCCACTGGTCCTTTGCACGGGAGTCGATGTGAGCAAGCTTTCGCGATGCGTCTTTCGCTTGGCGGGCGATCTTTTGGCAAAAATGCTGCAACCGGTCTGTGTTGGAATCGGCTGGATCAGACATGCGTCGATGACTCGCGGGCCACGATGTTTCGAAAAATTTCCTTCATTGTATTTTGTAGCGAAGTTGCCGAATCGTCGATAGGTCGAGGATTGGCAGTGATGCAGCGCCTGGGAAAGCGTGAAGGGAAGCTTGGGTCGATTTGGGAAAGCGGACATTGCGTGGCCCGTGGTTCTATTCTCGCAGCGACCCGAGAACGAGAGATCCAAATCAGCACCAAAGCCGACGGACCGGTCGCCAACTACAAGACAACCATTTGCGATTTGTCGAGTCAGGCCGAGCCTTTTGGTAGGTCCATCCGATCCAATCCTCCGCTGGCTTCAAACAATTGAAACGCTTGTCGGTGGATGGCAACCTGATGGACACGTACCACTTGAATCCCCGCCAAGGCAAGCGCCAGGCTGACGCCGAGTGTTCCAGGATCGCGATCTATTTCCTTGTTTCCCAGCGTCTTGGCGATAAAGCCCTTTCGCGAGTGACCTACCAGGATGGGAAAGCCAAGGGCGTGAAAACGACGGACTTCGCGGAGCAGTCGAAGATTGTGTTCGTGCGTCTTCCCAAATCCAATGCCGGGATCGAGCACGATCGAGCTGGGGGCGACGCCCGCATCGATCATGACGCGGCTGCGATCAGCCAGATAGTGGAGGATATCATCGACGACATCCTGATAAGTCGGTGCATCCTGCATCGTCTGAGGAGTCCCCTGCATGTGCATCGCACACACGCCGACTCGGGAGGCGACAGCCACCTCCAGCATCTGGCCATCTCCAGTCAGTCCTGTTACATCGTTGATGATTTCCGCCCCCGCCTCGATCGCCGCTCTTGCAACTCTGGCCTTTGAGGTATCGATCGAGATAGGGAGAGCAGTTTTCGTAATCAGCTTTTCGATGACCGGCATGACCCGGCGGAGTTCCTCATCGCCAGGAACCGGTTCACTGTACGGACGCGTGCTCTCTCCTCCAATGTCCAGAATATCGGCACCAGCGTCCTCAAGACGAAGGGCATGATCGATGGCATCTCCGGGCAGGATGCATCTCCCTCCATCGGAAAAGCTATCCGGGGTGGTGTTTACAATCCCCATGATCCGAGGCATTGAGGCCCAGGAAAGAACCCGGGTAGGTAGTTGCCATGCGGTCATCTGCGAATCGCTCGTTCGGTTACTATGCCATTCCGCTTCCGGTGTTCCGCTCGCTATGCGGCCGACAGGCGATCATTGCCTGAGCTGCTGTGGTGGTCTTTCCATTTCCCGTGGCGATTGGCTGAGCGTCGCCAAAGGGTCGCGATCTCGCCAAGCAGTGAGGTGCGATTGGTCAATCGGTAGATGCTGTTTGCCGGGAGACCTTCCATCAAACGGCGATGGGCTAACCCCAGATTGTGGTAAGGCAGGCTGGGCAGCAGATGGTGGATCGCATGATAGCGAGTCCCCACCGGTCCCCAGAGCTCGGTGATCCATGGTCGTTCTGGATAATTGACCGAATCCAGCAACTGCTCTTCAAAGGTTAGCTGCTCGCCATCGCCGGTCCACCGGTGAGCACCCAAGGTACGGACATTGTTTAACGTCAGGATGGTCACTCCCATAAGGTATGCCTGGACCCAGAGTGGATCGAAGGCAACTCCTTGAATCAGAGGTCCACGCAGAGCGAGGAACATGCAAAAGACAAAGCATCCGATCTCCTGCAGAAGGCGAATCCGATGAATTCGCTCACCTGCCTCGGGCCGGAAGTAGGTGGGGTCCATC
>JBIINB010000149.1:0-10383 GCA_044337705.1 Pirellulaceae bacterium
ACGCCCGTGCCGCTTGGGACGATGACCTTCACGGGCGGGACGCCCGTGCCACTTCAGACAACGATCATTGCGGGCGGGATGCCCGTGCCGCTTGGGACGATGATCTTCACGGGCGGGACGCCCGTGCCACTTCAGACAACGATCATTGCGGGCGGGACGCCTGTGCCGCTTGGGACGATGATCTTCACGGGCGGGACGCCCGTGCCACTTCAGACAACGATCATTGCGGGCGGGACGCCCGTGCCGCTTGGGACGATGACCTTCACGGGCGGGACGCCCGTGCCACTTCAGACAACGATCATTGCGGGCGGGATGCCCGTGCCGCTTGGGACGAAGACCTTCACGGGCGGGACGCCCGTGCCACTTCGCAGAGGAACCGCGCTAGGGTCGGGTAATCGTTTCGTGGAGGTTCAGCAGGACTCGGCAGACGCTGGTCCAGGCGGCCAGTTCAGGAAACTGATCCTGTGATAGGGACGTACGGCTAGCTCCCACCGCAACCAGTTTGGCGGACCCTTCCACATCTTCCCTCCATTGGCTGCGGTGCTTGACCAGCAATTCCGACAGCACCTGGGTCTCTTGTTCGGTAGGCCAGCGTCCGGCGACGCGATGAAAACCTATCTCCAGGCGCCGCCGATCATCGATCGGTTGGCGATCGGCCAGAAGTTGTTCGGCCAGATGCCGAGCGGCTTCGACGTAGGACGGATCGTTGAGCAGGACTAGGGACTGGAGCGGCGTGTTGGAGCGAGGTCGGTCGGCGGTGCATTCCTCGCGGCTTGGGGCATCGAAAGCGAGCAGGGAAGGGTGGAGGTATTGCCGTTGCCAGTGGGTATAGAGCCCTCTTCGATAGAGCGATTCGCCCTGGCTGTTCTGCCATTCGCGCGTCGGGAAGTTGAGGTAGGCCCAATAACCGGGTGGCTGGTAGGGGCGAACGCTTCGGCCCCCGACCAACCGGACCAGCAGATCGCTGACCGCCAGTGCGTTGTCGCGTACCAGTTCGGCATCCATGCGGTAGCGGTTCTGATGCGTCAGCCAGCGGTTGGTTGGATCGACCGCCATCTGCCTGTCGGTCGCTGAGGCGCTTCGCTGATAGGCCGACGACAGGACGATCAGACGGACCATCTCCTTGATGTTCCAGCCCGAGTCGATCATACGTGCTGCAAGGTAATCGAGAAGCTGAGGATGGCTGGGAGGATCACCTTGAGATCCGAAGTCATCGACTCGTCGCGCGATCCCGGCGCCGAAGAAATGTTTCCATAGTCGGTTGACCAGCACGCGCGAGGTCAGAGGATGTTCGGGGGCCACCAGCCAGCGGGCCAGATCGAGTCGGTTGGCGCGGGAGGGATTGGCTTTCTCCAGAGGCACCGTCAGCACTTCGGGCACCGCCGGTTCGACCACTTCTCCCGAATCATCCATCCAGTTACCGCGAGCTAGCACGCGGACCATTCGGGGGCTGACGGTGCGAGTGACCAGTGTGACGGGGATCGATTTCTCATGCGTTTCAATCTCTTTTCTCCGCGCTGCAATGAGGTCTCGCATCGGCTGGAGAGTGGGCGACTTTTCTTTCCACCATGCGGTCAGCCTGCCAGCCTCTTCCTCGCTCCGAGAACCTGAAGCGGCATCCGCTGCGGCGAGAGTCTCCTGGGTCGCCTGATCCAGATAAAACTTTGGAATCGGCTGGGCAGACCAGGAGACGCGGAATCGTCCGAGCGTATGTTGGGGGTTGTCGAGATTCTGCAGCAGCGTGATTTGAAGGCTTCCTGCCTGATCGGGTATCGCCGTTGGGTCCAATGCAAACCAGGCATCGTTCCGCTGCCCGGCTCGTTCCATCACCGCCCAGCCCCAGGTAGGGCCTTTGGCATCCTCATCGAAAGCACCGGCGACCGACCATTTACCGTAGGGATTGGCCCCGGCGGCCCCCGTTTGTTCGTAGCTGGCGAGACCTTGAATGATTGGAATCTTCTTCGGTTCCCCCTCACCCTCAGGCACCCATTGGATGATCAGTTCACTGAGAACAAAATTCCCATTGCCCGCGCGTCCGGGACCTTTGTTAGGCAAGGAGTCGTCGGGGAGCGTTTCGATGCGCAGCGTCTGGATCTCCTTCGGAAAGCGGTTCCAAAGGAGGGTCGTCTGGTCGGTGGGGGGGGAGTTGCCAGATACCAGCAGGGAGTGGTCGGGTTGCAGCGTCAGTGTGGCGCCCTGGGCGGAGGTGGATTGATCAGGAGGGACGATGGACCATTTAGGCAGCTCCGCAAGCCACTGGTCCAATCCAGGTAGTGATTGCGCGCCTGCCGATCGATACTCGGCCTCCGCCTCTTCCAGCTGTTGCTTGAGCTGTTGCTGCCTAGCCTCCTGCTCGGGGGTCGGCACCGGGATGCTGGGGCCCCAGATCCCAGTATCGTTGGCACCGGCATAGAGTCCTTTCTCCTCGATATCGGCGAAGAATGCTTCCAGCTGATAGAAGTCGCGGATCGAGAAAGGGTCGTATTTGTGGTCGTGGCATTCACAGCAGCCCAGCGTCAGCCCCATCCAGGTACCGCCCAGATTTCGAACCCGCTCGGCGATGTACTTGGCGAGGTACTCCTTATCCTGGACGCCTCCCTCGGCGCTCATCATCCCCAGCCGGTTGTATCCGGAGGCGATCTGCAAACGTCGCGATTGGCTAGTGCCCGGGTTTTGCGGCAGGAGATCACCGGCCAGCTGTTCGATGGTGAACTGATCGAACGGCACGTTGCGGTTGAATGCATCGATCACGTAATCTCGGTAGGGCGAAACGCTCATCTCCTGATCGCCGTGGTAGCCGACGCTGTCTGCGTAACGGACTAGATCCATCCAGAGCATCGCCATCCGCTCGCCATAGTGTTCTGAATTGAGCAGTTCCTCCACCAGACGCGTGTAGGCATAGGGCGATGCATCGCTGGCGAACTGCTCGACCCGCTGTGGGCTGGGAGGAAGGCCAAGAAGGTCCAGGCTCAACCGCCGTATGAGGGTGCGTCGGTCGGCGGCGGGCGAAACCTCCAGCGAAAGTCTGGTGATCGGGCCGGCCAGAAAATGATCGATGGCGTTGCTGCCATCGGGTAGCTGCACCTTCGGGACGGCGGGGCGATCGATCGGCTGGAAAGCCCAGTGGCCTTCATAGGTTGCCCCTTGCTCAATCCATCGCCCAAGCAACTTTCGCTGCTCGTCGCTGAGTGGTTTTCCGGTCGAATCGGGTGGCATCCGCAGCTGGGGGTCATCGGTGGTGATACGATCCCAGAGTTGACTTTCGGACAGTTTGCCGGCGACTACCGCACCAGGCTGCCCGTCACTTCCCAATAGTCCCGCTTCGGTATCCAGACGTAGATCGGCTTCGCGTCGGTTTGCATCGGGCCCATGGCATGCAAAGCAATGATCGGAAAGGATCGGCCGGATGTCGCGATTGAATTGGATGGCTTCTTCCTGCCCGAAGCACGAAGTAGTCAAGCCGGTTGCCAATAAGGCGGCAATCAGGCCCATCGAGCCAAACAATCGGAACGATCGCATGAAAAAACTCCCGGTAGGGAAGGCGTGGCAAACGGAGGGGATCTATGGGCAGGAGGCGGATGGGTTGGCGATTGCCCTGTTCCCACACGATCCTTACAGAGGGACCAACTACTTATTGTAGAAAACAGTCTCTTAGGGTTCCACCATCGGAGGTGCCGTACGCCGAGGGTTTCACTGGAATGCAGCGGTGAGCTATCGTGGCGGATGCTTAGCGGGATAGAATAAGCAGTCATCCGAACGCAATGTTTGCCTTACCTGTGGGGTAACGGACTCGATGGATGAAGTGGAGCGGAAGTGGCAAGGAAGTTTCTTTGGGCCGCGCTGGTCGATCGCTCACCTTCTGTTTTGGACCTTGTCGGTCGCACTGATGCATCAGGTGCTGCGGTTTCTCCCTGGAAGCGGAGGTGCAGGGGGATCGAGTGCCGAGCAGACTCTGTTGGCGCTGGCCTATGGAACCGTCATTGGAATTGGAGTGCCAGCGATCCTGGTCCCGCATGGCGCGGTTAGGTTCTGGGAGCATCCAGCGAGGATCCTATGGGGTTTGAGCGTCGCGATGGTGCTGCTGGACCTCTGTCAGCAGTGCCTGGCAGATGAATGGCGCGTTTACACCGAAGGGATTCCTCCCAGCGAGGCGTGTGCGATGGGTGCGCACTGCACCGCTGCCGTCTGGTCTCTGTACGCCCTCACCCGCAGCAAGATATCGCTTGGATGGAAATTTGGTCTGGCCCTCCTGGTGATCGATCAGTGCGTTCGCTTCTTCCTGCTCGGCTTTTCGGTCCTCTTTTCCCGGGGAGTACGGGGAATGACCGCCTGGGACCCCATCGTTCTCCAGGTGACTCTGGGCGCCGCGATGAGCCTGATCGTCTGCCTTTACTGGATGGCGATGGCGGGAATCGACTGGTGGACTGGAAAACACCGCGACTGGCAGTCAGCCACCCTCCTCTGGTTGCTTCCCGCTATCACCCTGGCCCCGCTGATGCCGGGACTCTACGAACTCTATCGGGGGTGGAAACTGGGGCTGTTCTGATTTCTATGGGGAAGCCACCCTTCGAGTTCCCTCGAAAAATGAGTGCCCAATCCCTGGCTGTGGAGTATATTGAGCCGAGGAGATGAGCCGACGGGGGGGAAGTGGGCGAGCCGGATGTGGAATCGACGGAATGCTGTTTCTGGGAGTTGGTTGCGGATGGGAAAGGACCGGGGGAAGGGGAAGAGTTCGGAGCAATTGCGAGCGACCGCTCGCGACAAGATTCGGGTTGCAGGCCTCCGCAGCACCCCGGCTCGCGTTGCAACGCTGCTGGCGCTCGAGCATTCCGATTCACCACTGACGCATGCGGAAGTAGCCGAAAAGATCCAGGAGCTGGGCGTCGATAAAGCGACGGTTCTTCGCAACTTGGTCGATCTGGTTGCTGCTGGGCTGGCGCGTCGCACCGAACTGGGCGACCGGCTTTGGCGCTACGAATCCGCCGATCCCGCTCAGCCGCTTGAAGCCCATCCTCACTTCCTTTGCGTTGACTGCGGGTCCGTCACCTGCCTGGGAGATCTGGAACTGACACCAAGCAGCCGGCGACAGTCGGAGGTGGTTGGAAAGGTGACAGAAATTCTTTTGAAAGGTCACTGCCAGAGCTGCCATGAGGTGCAGCCAGTTCAGAGTTGACGCTGGTGAGCCACCCGCAGGTGGCCTCAGAAAAGCCGACTCAGTCCCGACAGCGCGTGGCCGGTAGGGGATCAAGCAGATCAACGATAGAATGGAGCGGAAGGGAGTCGAACCCTCGACCTCAGCATTGCGAACGCTGCGCTCTCCCAACTGAGCTACCGCCCCTAGCAGAATCTTTCGTCAGAGCGATATCGTAACGCCCGATGGCATAATGTCCAGAGCCAGCCAGTCGGGGATCGTCAGGCAGATGCCTTGTGGCCGACAGCAGATGAGGGGGCGAGTCGCCCGAAATTTCCCAGTGATGGAGTCAGCCGCATGCAACCGGGCGGAGCCAGCAAGCTCTATCTGATCGGATTTCGTGGTGCGGGAAAGACGACCGTCGCCAGTTGCCTTGCCAGGCGCCTGGAATGCGAATGGGTCGATGCCGATCAATGGATTGAAAGATCGGCAGGAGAAACGATCCGAGATATTTTCCAGCGCTGTGGCGAGCAGGGTTTTCGAGACTTGGAAGAGCAAGCAGTCGCCACGCTGGCGCAGGGGAACATTCCAATTGTCTCCCTGGGAGGTGGTGCGGTCCTGCGTCCAGCCAACCGTCGCTGGATCGCCCAGACCGGTCTGACCGTGTGGCTGCAGGCTTCAGCCCAGACGATTCGGAAGCGACTGTCACGCGACACGCGAAGCAACGCCAATCGTCCGCCGCTGACCAACCTATCTCAGGACGAAGAGATCATCGCCCTCTTGGAACAACGAACGCCCCTCTATCGGGAAGCAGCCGACCTGACCGTGCTGGTGGACGATCGACGATCCGAGGAGATCGCCGACACGATCGCCAGGTGGTGGCGTCAGCGTCAACGAAGCAATCTGGGAATGGCGAGGGAAACTACCGATTCGTCTTCCGTTCTGCCTGCCGAGCAAGAGGGCATGTAAGTGACTGGTCCATGGATGGTATGGTTGCTGGGTTGTCTGGCCGCGATGGGTATCAACGAGGCGATCGATCGCCTTGCCTACTGGCCTCGTGGCATCGGCCGCACTGGGCCAGCCCCAGAAGGTTGTCCGAAGCGAGGAGGCTGGGACTGGTTGCCAGTGCTGGGTTGGTTCAGGTTGCGGCGCGAATCGGGACATCATGGACCCGGTTTCTGGCTTCGGCCGATGGCGCTGGAGTGCCTTCTGCCCCTGTTTCTTCTCTGGCTTTATCGCTGGGAGCTTCAGGGACAGCTTCTTCCGGGGAACCTGGCGGCCGATCCAAGGCTGGCAGGGGAACTTGGACTGAATTGGCAGTTCTGGGTTCACGCCTCTCTGATCAGCATGCTGGTGATCGCTACCTGTATCGATCTGGACGAGCGGATGATTCCCGACACGGTGACAACACCGCTGACGCTGCTGGCGGTTTTTGGCGCCGCCGTTTTTCCCGACTGGAGATTCTGGGTGACCGGGCTGAGCCCCGAAGGTAGCTGGGTGGTGACTCGATTGCATCCGGCCAGCCCCGATCCTTGGAATCCCTGGTGGCACAGCTCATCGGGATTTGGGACCATCCTTCTGCTTTATAGCCTCTGGTGTTTTGCCCTGGCCGATCGCCGTTGGATCCTACGACGCGGCTGGAAAAAAGCGTGGCACTACTTCCTGGCAGGATTGGTGCGCCACCCGTCCTGGAAATTGCTTCTGGGGATCTGGTTGTTCGGCTTGATGGGACTTGGCTGGATCTACGCTCGCGGCACGCCGGCTGCGTGGTCGGCGGTGGTCAACAGCGTCTTCGGGATGGCGATGGCAGGAGCGCTCGTCTGGTCGCTCAGGCTGGTAGCCCGGCTGGCGATGGGGGTGGAGGCGATCGGATTCGGCGACGTGACGTTGATGGCGATGGTAGGAGCCGTGCTGGGCTGGCAGCCTGCGTGGCTGGCATTTTTCATCGGTCCGATGGCAGCCATTCCGCTGGTGATCCTTGTCTATCTTTGGACCCGCGATCCGGCGACACCTTTGGGACCCTACCTGGCGCTCGGTTCGCTGCTGACCATCGTCGCCTTCCGACCGCTCTACCTGGAATGGGCCTCCGAGCGACTTTTTTTTCTCGGTGACTGGCTGATCTATCTGTTTGTGGGATTCCTGGTCGCTTTTGGTCTACTGCTGGCCCTTCTGGGACTGATCAAGGGGCGATGGGCCCGCTGAGCGGGACGGGAATGATGAGCGGGACGGGGATCGGCCTCTGGCTTGCACTTCCTGAGCGATTGCTACAATGAGTCGCTCGCATCAGGCGGTTGGCAGGCGTTGCATTGGCGGGCAGCTCACCGCAGCAACGCTTGGTGGAAGCACCGGAGGAGGATCCCCGGCGGCTTTATTCTTCAGGACCGTCACCAGGCAAAGGATGGCCGATTCAGGGAGGTTTCGAGGGTGCCCAAAGGGAAACAAAGCGCCGGGAATCGACGCATTGAAGGAGCCGAGCAGCATCGACTTTGGGAAGCTAGAGAGCGCATCGCCAATTGGCAGCGATGGGGTCCTTATCTGTCGGAGAGGCAGTGGGGTACGGTCCGCGAGGATTACTCGCACTTCCAGGATGCTTGGTCGTTTTTTACGCACGAACATGCCAGATCACGCGCGTACCGTTGGGGCGAAGATGGCCTTTTGGGAATTTGCGACCGACAGTGTCGCCTCTGTTTTTCTTTTGCCTTCTGGAATGGACGCGACCCGATTCTCAAGGAGCGACTCTTTGGACTCAGCGGGCCCGAAGGGAACCATGGGGAGGACGTCAAGGAGTGCTACTTCTATCAGGATGCCGTGCCCACGGCATCCTATCTGAAGGGACTCTACCTGTACCCACTGGCCGAATATCCCTATGCCGAGCTGGTGGCGGTCAATCGCGGCAAGTCGCGCACCGAACCGGAGTGGGAATTGCTGGACAGCGGCAGTCTGGATCGGGAAGGGTATGTGGCATGCCAGATCGAGTATGCCAAGGAAGCGCCCGATGACCTCCTGATGCGTCTGACCATGACTCATCGCGGAACCAGCCGCGCCACTTTGACTGTCCTTCCGCAGCTCTGGTTTCGCAACACCTGGAGCTGGGGATGCGACCACGAAGGCTGTTCGATGAAGCCTCGCATCGATGCCACCGATCCCAACCGTGTCCTGGCTCAACACGAAACACTGGGAGAATATGAGTTTCGGGTAGAGCCGATGGGGACGCAGCCTATCGACTGGCTATGCACCGACAACGAAACCAATCCCCAACTGCACCCCGCATATCCATCCGAGGGGAAGTACTTCAAAGATGCCTTCCATCGTCGGATCATCGACCGTGAGGAAGCGGCTGTCGATCGTCGTCACATCGGGACGAAGGTGGCGGCGTGGTATCAGATCGCTCTGGAACCGGGCGAGAGCCATGTGGTTCGTTGTCGCCTGAGATCGAGGGATCTGCCCGCAATCGACCAATGGTTCGGCGATTCGTTCGAACAGATTTTCGATCAACGGAAACAGGAAGCCGATCAGTTTTATCGGGAGGTGATTCCGGAGCATCTGGTGGGCGAGGTACGAAACGTTTCACGCCAAGCGTACGCAGGCCTGACCTGGTCCAAACAGTTTTATCACTACTTCGTGCAGGGCTGGCTGCATGGCGATACAGGTTTCCCAGTGCTCCCCGGATCAAGACTCCAGGGACGCAATGCCGACTGGCAGCACCTGTTCAACCGCGACGTCATCTCCATGCCAGATAAATGGGAGTATCCCTGGTATGCCGCATGGGATCTGGCGTTCCATATGATCCCCATGGCGAGGATCGATCTGGAGTTTGCCAAGGAGCAGTTGATCCTGTTCCTCCGTGAGTGGTACATGCATCCCAACGGGCAGATCCCTGCGTACGAATGGGCCTTCGGAGATGTCAACCCGCCAGTCCACGCATGGGCCTGCTGGAGGGTGTATCAGATGAGCGGCCCGCCGGGCCAGCGCGACCGTGAATTCCTCGCCCGCTCCTTCCAGAAACTGCTGCTGAACTTCACCTGGTGGGTCAATCGCAAGGATATCCGCGGCAAGCATCTCTTCTCGGGTGGCTTTCTGGGACTGGACAACATCGGCGTCTTCGATCGCAACAAACCATTCCCGGGAGGAGGCCACCTGGAACAGGCCGATGCAACCGGATGGATGGCGTTCTACTGCGGCTGCATGCTGCAGATGGCGCTGGAACTGGCCGAGGGAGACAATGCCTATGGGGACATGGCAAGCAAATTTTTCGAGCACTATGTCAACATTTCCGATGCAGTCAACAGCCTTCACGGCACGGGACTCTGGGACAGCAAGGATGGATTCTACTATGACCATCTCTATCTGGACGGAACTCCCTACCCCATGCGCATCCGATCGATGGTCGGTCTGATTCCGCTGTGCACCAGCGTGCTACTGGCTGACGAAACCATCGATTCCATTGGTGGCTTCAAAAAACGGATGCAGTGGTTCCTCAATCACAACAAGAAGGTCACCGAGAAGATGACCTTTCTGCAATCGCGCAAGGAAGCCAACGGCAAGGTGCTCACCCATCGCCTCCTGGCCCTTCCTTCCGAAAAGCGATTCCGCAAGATGCTCGAGTACCTGCTCGATGAGAACGAATTTCTTTCCCCTTTCGGCGTCCGGTCGCTGTCGGCCGTCCATCGCAAAAATCCTTTCGAATTCAACTTCGAGGGACGGACCGAAAAGGTGTCCTACCTGCCAGGTGAAAGCGACTCGCAGATGTTCGGTGGCAATAGCAATTGGCGAGGTCCGGTCTGGTTCCCAGTCAATTTCCTGATCGTCGAATCGCTGCGAGACTATCACGCCTTCTACGGCGATTCGTTCCAGATCGAGTGCCCCACAGGATCCGGACGCCTGATGAACCTCCTGGAAGTGGCTCAGGAAATCGAACGCCGCTTGATCTCCCTCTTCCTTCCCGACGGAACCGGCGCCCGCCCCTGCCACGGACCCTACGAGCGTTTCGCCAAGGATCGACAATGGCAGGATCTAATTCTGTTCCATGAGTACTTCCATGGCGATACAGGCAAGGGACTGGGCGCCAGCCACCAGACTGGCTGGACCTCCCTGGTCGCCACCCTGTTGGAACGAACTGGCCGCTGAACGAACTGGCCGCTGAACGAACTGGCCGCTGAACGAACTGGCCGCTGAACGAACTGGCCGCTGAACGAACTGGCCGCTGAACGAACTGGCCGCTGAACGAACTGGCCGCTGAACGAACTGGCCGC
>JBIINB010000266.1:0-2730 GCA_044337705.1 Pirellulaceae bacterium
CTGTCATCAAGGCCTCCGTCAGGACTTGCACCCGACTAGTTACTTCCTGGTTCGCTTTCGCTCCCCAGTTGCGAGCGTCAGTCGATGACGCTCCGCGTCATGCCTGACGCACCAAAAAAAAAGATGCCCCGAAAGGCATCCTTCCAACCGAACCGCAAGTCCGGAACTCTTGTTTCATTCAGCCGCAAAGCCTGCCTCAGAAGAGGTGGCAACGCGATCGGTCACTGAGCCGCTTCCGCGACGACACTGACGCGACGACCGCCTTGATCAAATTGCACATGACCGTCGATCAAAGCGTAGATGGTGTAGTCGTTCCCCAGTCCTACGTTGCGTCCGGGGTGCCACTTAGTCCCCTTCTGACGGATGATGATCGACCCTGGCTGCACTCGCTCGCCACCAAACTTCTTGACACCCAGCCGCTGTGCGTTGCTGTCGCGCCCGTTGCGCGTCGAGCCCTGACCTTTTTTGTGTGCCATCTTCTGCTAGTACCTGAAAAATAGTTGCAACGCCCCCCGCATGGAGGAGCGAAATCCTACGCGATAGGTCAACGAGTTTAGCGGTAGACCCAGAGATAATCAAGGCGTTCTTTCAGCCCCAGCTGGCGTAGAGCGTACTCCACGCGGTCCAGCTGTTCGAAGGCTGGAGCCCCAAGTCGGATCCGGTCCTCTTCGCTGGCGATCCCATCACCCGGCCGCCAAAAGTGGATCTGCAACCGCTTTTTCTCAAACTTTTTTTGACCGTCCACTTCGACGATTCGGTACGCGTTGGTTAGCCCCTCGACCTGAATGGCAAAAAAATCGATCGCAGGATCGATCCCTGTCCAGGTCGCGACACCCCAGAACTCATTGTTCTCTTCCGGGGTGGTTTGCTCGATTTTGCGAATCATTTCAAAACTATCCAGCAACGGTTTGCCAACGCGTTCTCTAGCCGCGATTGGACCTTTGGCCAGCGGAAGGATCTTTTCGGGAATCTCCTGTTTCTGCTGAGTGGAGATCCAGGTGAAACGCGGCACGAAAAGGACCGAATCGGCAACCGTTCTCGCTGGCTCCTTAGGAATTCCCGTCCCAGCTTCCACCCGCTCTTGTTCTGGCAACAAATCGTTCCCCAGATAGCGAACGCGATAGAGCAGATAGTGCACCAACTGGCTCTGGCGAACCCCTTCGGCATCCGGCAGCTCCATTTCGATCATCCGCATCGGCTTGAAGGCAAATTCCAAAGCGAACACGGGATGCCGCAACGTCACCCCTCGCCCCTGAGCCAGCAAGGTTTCGCTGGCCGAGGAAAAATTCGGCTGACCATTCTCAAAGTCCGGTGCCTTCCACTCCAGCTCCGGATGTTTGGCAACGAACTCCAGGTCGATTGGCCCCAGAGACGTTTCCTCGGGTTGCGGATCGGGAGGGATAACAGTCAGCACCCCTTCGGCCAGCTTACGAGGCGCGAAACCGCCGGCACGATCGACGCTGACAGGTAAGGTCTGGGCGAGGATCGATGTTGTCAGCCCCAGAACGGCTACGATCGCCAGAAGACATCGAGCCGATTGCGTCCTCATCTTCCAGAGACTCCTGGCGGTTGGTTTCCGTCGCATCACGTCTTCTGTCCTAAGAGGAGAATACCTTAACTTCCACCGAGGCAACCCGAAAATCGCCGACGGCCAACCTGCGCGGACGTCAATCTCGCGGCGTTCGGCCGGAAGCTCCCATGCGATCGGCAAGACTCTCCAGCCAGTTGAGCTTCGGCCATTTTCTGCTCCGAGCACACTCCTGGTAGTGTAATTGCTCCCACGCCCCCGAATCAATGAAGTCGGCAAAATCGGCAAGGACTGCCTTGTCAAACCGTTCCGTTTTCCGCCAAGCTGTAAACTTCCGGTTCCGTCGGGGCATCGGCAGCCGTCGTCTGCCACGACGCAAAAATCATCCCACACGGGGAGAAAAATCCCAATCCCCCCGTCAGAATCTCATTGAGCGGCAAAGACAGAACTTGCCTGGCCTTCCCATTGGTCTGCGCAATGATTGCTTACGCAACTTGCATCTGCTGCAGGCACCCTGAACATCCGCCGGGAGTTTTGCCATTCTACAATCAGGGTTGCCCGGCGTAGGATGCAGGAAGCAGGATGTCGACTGGTCAGCAATAGCGGCGCGGCCACTGCGTCGCTGGGATCGTTCCCTGCATTCGGGCGACGCAACTAAAGGAGATATCCAATGGGATGGTTCCGAGCCGATCGGCAAGCGTGTGAAGCGTTCGAACAGCACGGTTTTTGGCTTCAGCCAGCTCTCCTCTCACCACCAGAGATCGAAGCGCTCCGCAAGTACGCCAAGGAAGACCAACAGCTTGCCACTCGCGCCACCAGCCGCAGCGACGCTCAAGGAGGTACCACGACGCTGGCGCTGGAAAACACCTTGGGAACCGATCCCTATAGCTCGGTGGCACGCCTGCGGCGGATCGTCGAACCAATGGAGCGGTTTCTGGGGGATGAGGTCTATCACTACCATCACAAGATGATGCTGAAGGAACCCCGAGTCGGTGGGGCCTGGGAATGGCATCAGGATTACGGCTATTGGTACAACTTCGGTTGCCTGTTCCCCACGATGGCCAGTTGCTACGTTGCCATCGACCGGGCCACGAAGGAAAATGGTTGCCTCCAAATCATCGCTGGATCGCACGCCATGGGACGCATCGAGCATGGCAAGGTGGGAGGCCAGACGGGAGCGGACCCGGAAAGAATGGAGGCGA
>JBIINB010000150.1:0-10358 GCA_044337705.1 Pirellulaceae bacterium
GAGAACCCCGGCGTCGATCGACCTCCTGCAGGTGGTCAATGCCGTCAGTCCGATTGAGCGTATCCGCCACTGTCCCTTGGGGATCAGCTCCCACACTTCGCTCTGTCCGCTCCACGCTGAACTGGATAAAGCGTACGCGCAAACAGAAAAAGCTTTTGCGGGAGTCACCCTTCAGGAATTGCTTGACTCCACTAGCAAAGTGAAACCGCTCTGCGAGGAATGAGTACTCCCACCTTCTGCCGTTAGACCATGGGTACACGAGAACTCAGCGATTGGTTTGCTCCTAACGATCAAAAGAACCTGTCCACACGGACGCGATGCGTTCGAACTGTCAACCGGCGATCGGATTGCCTTCCGTAACTCAATTGCCCCATTTTAGGGCTTGTCCGTCGAAGGAATTCCTGGCCTCAGCAAGGCGATTGGATAGGGTTGGCAAGCTTTGTAGCTACTGCGATCGCGTTAAACCAACACCCAGATAGAAGAGGACACCCCCCAGCAGAATGGCGACAGGCAAGGTGAGGATCCAGGCGAGAAGAATTTTGCGAATGGTGCTACCTTGAATTCCGGAACGATTAGCCCACATCGTCCCAGCGATGCCGGAGGACAACACATGGGTGGTGCTCACGGGGGCATGAAAGAGGTCTGCCAAACCAATCGTCAATGCTGCCACCAGTTCCGCAGCGGCTCCCTGGGCGTAGGTCAAATGAGTCTTGCCGATCTTCTCGGCGATGGTCACGACGATCCGCTGATAGCCGATCGTCGTACCGATTCCTAAAGCCAATGCCACGCCTAAGATAACCCAATAAGGAACGTATTCAATGGCCTGCTTGAGCGGTCTCCGAAGTGGTTGAATTTCCTTTTCTAAGGCTACCGGCAGCTTCGCTGCGCTCAGATGCTTCTGAAGCCGATAGATCGACTGACGAACTTTCCAGCGGTCCTCGGAGTCGATTTGACTGAGCGATTCCTTTCCGGCCAAAAGCTCGGCCATGGTCGACAATTCCCCCTGCAGCGCATGATCCTGGATACCGTGCTGCTCGATCTTGCTGGATATCGCTTCTGCGGATTGGCGTACGCTTGTCGCAAGCCCTGGCTCCCGCAAGTCCATTGCGTAATAAGCAGGAAGAAATCCGATCAGCGCCAGTAGAATCAAGCCCATTCCCTTTTGCCCATCGTTGGACCCGTGAGCAAAGCTGACTCCACCGCACGTAGCAATCAAGACACCGCGAATCCATGACGGAGGATTGTCGCCTTCTCCCGGGGGATGGTAAAGATTCGGATTGCGAAAAAAGACTTTCATGGTCATCAACATGACTGCGGCAGCGACAAATCCTACCAGCGGTGAAAGCAGCAGTGCCTTGCCTACATCCAAAGCCTTCGACCAATTGACACCTTGTAAGTCGCCCGACGTCATCAGGCTGTTCGCTAGACCGACACCCAGGATCGAGCCAATTAGAGTGTGGGAACTTGAAACGGGAAGTCCAACCCACCAGGTCGAGAGGTTCCAAATCACCCCCGCCAAAAGCAACGCCATAACCATAACGATTGCCTTGGAACTGCTTCCCTCGATCAGGAGATCGACGGGAAGAAGATTGACGATGCTGAAAGCGACCGTGGTGCCGCCGACCAGCACCCCGAGGAAATTCATGAACCCCGAAAAAAAGACGGCAGGCGTCGGCCGAAGAGTTTTAGTGTAGATAACGGTCGTCACGGCGTTGGCCGTATCGTGAAATCCGTTGATGAACTCAAATGCAAAGGCGGTAAATAGCGCCAAACCAAGCAGCAATCGACCAGTCACGCTCAGATCGCCGAAAGCGTCCCAAAAGGTTGGGTTCATGTTCTGCTTGCCAATTCCATTCAGACAGGTGGTGGATCCCGCCATACGACACCCCCTGATCCTGTTTCAAATCGAAATCGATGACCAGAGGAGGCATCGCAGAGGATCGCAATTTCTTCATAACTTCATTTTGGGAATGCGAGCGGAGGCGATCGCCAGCCTTTGCCCGGGACTGAAAGAATTCACTAGGAACCTATCCGTAAACCTGTGAAATCCTAACCCGCAGCGTAAGCAAGGGACGGTTCTCGGATAGGCTCTAGGTCCCCATCGAAGACTGGTGCAAACTGCCGTCCGACTAACAGTTGGCGTCAGTAATTCATTTGCGCCTGCAACCGTAAGACGCTACCGTCGAAGTTACGATAGGAGACCTCGCTAGGTTGATTGATCGCCGTCGTGTTCACCCGATTCACCAAGGTCGCCTCGACCGTCAATTCCAGTTCCTTGAACAAGATCCATTCAAGGCCACTAGCCAATTCGAAATTGTTTCCATAAGGAGCGTTCTTCTGAGTGGAATAGCTTCCATGCAATTGCGACCATCGCGTGTAGGGAATCAAGGTGCCACGATGCTGCGTGTCGAAAGCATACATCGCCATGACATAGCCGCCATAGAATGGCCGGCCGTGAATCATCGTCTGGTCGTCGCTTAGCCCAGGCGCTTCTCCGACACTCCATTCCGCCTGCATCCCGAAGTCCATCGGATACCAAACAAAAGTTCCACCGATTCTTTTCTCCCAGATTCCGTCTGCTCCACCATTCTGATAGGTTCCCGACGGGATGATTGGGCTTCCAGCGCCAAGCGGACGGATCGTGTCCCCGACAATCACCAATTCCCCGCAGAGCCCCTGGACCGATGCTTCGCAGATCTGCCCCTCCCAGATTTCCCATGGCCAGGTGAGACGAGCTACGACGTGGGGCGTACTGTTAAGGTCCAGTTGAGAGCCGCCCTGACCATTGAAGAGTCCCAGGCCGAGAATTCCAAAATCCCCAGAGCCTTTGTAGCGTGCATTTTGAAGCTCGTGGAAAAGATGCTGCTTGGGTTCGGGGGTCCAATAATAGAGAACGGCTAGGTCCCGCTCATTGGGAGCGACGGCCACATTGATCGGGTCAGTGCGATCCATTGGAGCTCGGTTGGAGCTGGATTGCATGTTTTCAAAACCGAAAGGAATCTTCGACTGACCAACTCGCAACCGATGAACCTTCTCCTTGTCGATATAAATGTCGCCATACCAATCTCGCACCTGAGCGAAGTAGGTTGAGGAAGCCTCTGAACCTCCCGGTGGTGCCACCGCTAGGTCTGGCTGGATGTAAACACCTAGGTGGGGTGCTACGTCACCTTGGATCTTTAGACGAGCGCGTCTCAAGGTCAAGCTGTCGACCTCTCCTATGCCGCGATCCCCCAGAAGCTGCGGGCTTGCGCCATCTCCTTCATCCAAAACCGCTCCGTATCGTACCTGGGTGTAGCCTCCCAGACTCAACTCTTCCCACCAGTGTTTTGCCGGTTTGCCGCCAATCGTTCCAGGGTGAACGTGGTGTCTCTCCAAACTGCCCGCCTGAACGACCGTACCGGAAGCACTTGAGTCGGAGGAAAACAAGGAGGGCAAGGTCCACGAATCCGCCTTCCAACTTCCGACCGCGAACGCCTCGGATGGAGCAAACACTGCATCGGTGCCGACGGCATCGAAAACCGATAGCTCCCCAGCGTCTTGCCCGCAAAGCTGGGAACTGAGGAGGAGGGGGGGAAAGAACATCCAGGTTTTGGGGATCCAGCGCGCGCACAGCCGCAAATACGCTAAGGGGATCTGAAAACGCATCATGATTTCGCACTGCAAACGCTTCTGCGTTGCGCCCTGATTCTAGAAGTGGAAGAAGCGCTGGGTAGAAATAGATCAGCCGTCTCAAAGGTATCGGCTGCGCAAACCCTAGCGAATATTAAGTTACAACGATCTGCGTCAAAAATGCCGCCCGACTCATGGTAGAGATTCCAACATCTTGGAAACTGTGAACATGGACACGGAAGGGCAGGTATCGAGCCGGCATGCGCAATCGGGGCCCGTCAGCACGATCCGACGAGGAAACAAGCAATCGTGAATGCAGAGAATCGGAACCAGGACTGGGAACATCAAGTTTGGCGGCAAAGGGATTTAGGCTGGCTGGACTTCAACCAGCGTGTCCTCCATGAAGCCCGGGATCAGCGAAATCCATTGGCCGAACGTCTCAAATTTCTAGCCATCTTCTCCTCGAATCTCGATGAATTCTTCATGAAAAGGATGGAGCCGATCCTGGAGGACGAAGCGGCTTTGCGCGCCGGCAATGGCAGGGGACTGCTTGCTGAAATCCATTCGACTGTAGCTGCGGCACGTTCCGACCAGCATGACATCTTCCGAGCGATTCAGGGGGAAATGAGAGAGGAAGGCATCGCTCTTTGCAGTTGGGAAGAAGTCGGCATGACGGAACGAATTCCACTTACTAAACACTTCCAACGAAATATCCTTCCCATCCTGACACCACTGGCGGTAGATCCCAGCCATCCGTTTCCATTCCTTTCCAATCTATCTCTGTCCATCGGAGTCCTGCTAAGAGACTCAACTGGATCGCCTCTTAAATTCGCTAGACTGAAGATCCCTGAATCAGTTCCGGGTTGGATTCGCGTGCGCAACCAGGATGGCCCCGACAACCAGTTCCTGGCAAGCGTCTCCCTTATCCAATCGCACCTGCATATGGTCTTCCCAGGCAAAGAAATCGTCGCCGCATCCCTTTTCCGAATCACCCGAGATGCTGAGGTAGAACTAAATGAGGAAGCAGAGGATATCCGCGCTCTAGTCTACGATCAGTTGCGAATGCGACGGTTCGAACCGGTGGTAAGAGTGGAATTGTCACCCGACCACGACCCCAAAATACGGGAGTTGCTTCAAGCGGAATTTGTACTCTTAGACGAGCAGATCGACATCGTGCCCGGGCTGATGGAGTATGGAAAACTCTGGGAAATCACTGGTCTGGGACCGGAGCGATGGAGACATTCTTCTTGGCACCCAACTGAGCCGATTGAACTGGCTTCGACGAACTTGAATCTCTGGGATGCCATCAGGCAAAAAGACCTTCTGGTGCATCATCCTTATGAAAGCTTCGAAATGAGCGTTGTTCGTTTCATTCATGAGGCAGCCGAAGATCCTCGAGTTCGGGCGATCAAAATGACGGTCTATCGATTGGGCGACCAGACTCCATTTGTCGATGCTTTGATGCGTGCCGCGGAATCCGGAAAACAGGTAGCCGTTCTCGTTGAGGTGAGGGCAAGGTTCGACGAAAAAAGAAATTTGCACTGGGCGGAGCAATTGGAGCGTGCTGGAGCCCATGTGATTTATGGGATGGTGGGACTCAAAACTCATTGCAAAGTCGCTTTAGTTGTTCGCGAGGAAGACCATGGCTTACAATGCTACGCTCACATCGGAACAGGAAATTACCATGTGCGCACTTCCAGCCTCTACACGGACCTAGGATTGTTCACCAGCAATCCCTCCATTACGGAAGATGTAGTCGGGTTGTTCCACTTTCTGACGGGACATTCAGCGAAAGACGATTATCGATCGTTGCTGGTATCCCCAGTCAACATGCGTCAAAGCTTCCTCGATCGATTGAATCGCGAAGTGGAAATGGCCCGTCAAGGACGCGTAGCGCGAGTCATTTTGAAGATGAATCAACTCGAGGATCGGCAGATGATATCGAGTCTGGTAGAAGCTTCTCAGCAGGGCGTCCGAGTCGACTTGATCGTGCGTGGATTCTGCTGCCTTAAGCCAAATGTGCCAGGTTACACCGAGAACATCCATGTCCGATCACTCGTAGGACGGTTTCTTGAACATGCGAGGATTTTTTGGTTCTCGTGCGGGAACATAGAACCCCTAGAAGGCGAATTCTTTATCGGATCAGCCGACTGGATGCACCGCAATCTATCTGGAAGGGTTGAGGCAGTGGTGCCGATCCTGCTGCACGAACACAAACGTAGAATCTGGGATATTTTGCAGTTGTCTTTAAACGATTGCAGGCTGGCGTGGACTATGCTCTCCGATGGCTCCTACCGGAAACTGGAACCAGAGCAGAGCAGCACCGAAGAAGGAATTGAGGGAACACAGTCAGCGTTGATGCGACGAACCCATCCATGATGACTTCGTCGTCGCCAGACGGATAGTGTAGCTTCTCTTCTGTAAATTCATCGCTCCTCGCGACCGTGGTAGGTAGTGTCCGTCAAGCGGCGCACCTTGGATTTCCAGCCACTGGCTTTGAGTTGTTCAGAAGTAGGGGCCGTGGCCCCTACTTCCCTACCATGGCGACTTTATGCGCATACCACGGGATAAAGAATGCACCTGAAATCCAGAAATTCTCTGCATTGCCGGCCGAGGGTGGTAGCGTACGGCAATGTGCTCATGCAAGGTCTCCTTGAAGATGGCTCCTGAGACCTTCGCAGCTCATGCATCAGTTTGCTCGTAGCTGGCCCAGCACGGCAGCGCGTAATTTTTCGGTCCAAGCTTCTTTTCTATCGCCTTGTTCTGATCCATCCAGGCAAAGTAAAGCTGCCTCTAATTGCTTTTTCGCGGTGTCAAGAGCTGCATCATTCCGTTCGGGTAGGTCTTTCAGGCGGCAGGCATTTTGGATGGCCGCGTCGAAATGCGATTCCGCAATCTCCGGGCGGCCTGCCATGATTTCCGATCGTATCAAATGCACATGCAATTCGATCGCTTGCATCAAAAGGCCCTCGCGGGCAGGTAGAACTTCCTGCATTCCGTCTGCGATCGATAGAGCTTCTCGGTAGTGTTGCTCTGCCACCGACGGCTCCGCGTTCATTTCCTTCAAGTGTCCCATCGAGTGGTGAGCTAGCAGAAGAAATTCGCGAGCCCCATGATTGGTCTCGTCGGACTGAAGGATCTGCCTTGCCAGTTGCAACCATGTTTCGGCAACTTCCAGCGATTCACTTGGTCTACCATGTTCCCTGAGCACAGCCTGAAGCCTGTTGCTACAGGACTGGTAGGCATTTTGCAGCTCTGCATTGCCGGGGTGCAGATCCAACGCCCTGGTCAGGTTGCTCAAAGACTGTCGCTGTAATGCAATCGCTGGATCGACATTCCCTTCAGTTAGCATTAGATCGCTTTGGAATCGGACTAGTGTTCCCCGCAAGACTTCGAATTCTACGATATCCCGGCGGGGAGTCGTCGCATCGATCCTTTTCTCGTACCTAGCGGCTGCATTTCCTCCCTGCTCCAATGCCTCGTAGGTGCCCTTGATATCTTTCGAATAGTAACGCACCAGTGCGAGATTGCCATAACTTTGTATTTTGAGCTGCAGATCGTGTAAGGATTCGGGGTCGTGGCTGTTGAGTGTTGAGAGGATCTTCTTCAGGAGTGTGTCGGCAGATGCGAAGTCGCCTTGTGCGGCCAATCCGATAGCCATCGGCGATGCAGCTCGGCTCCATAGACTCGCTGCCTTTTTGCGATCCTCCAGCGGCAGCTGATTGGAATCCAGTAGCGGCTCCAAGTGACGCACCGCTTCCTCCTGATCAGCCTGTCCCTGTTTTCTGAAGCCGTTTCTTGTCGCAATGTTCCCTTTGAAAGCCAGTAGACGTCCGAGATGATACTCCACTCGATCAGACGTTTTTCCGGAGTCTCTCAGCCGTTGGCAAGCTGATTCGGCGACCCGGAGGGCATCGGAGAAATTCCCGAGCTCATTTTCCAAAAGAACCAGCGCGAAGGCTGCGTCGCAGAGGCGGCCCATCGAGTCGTCGTCGATAGTCGCTGCTTGTTCGACCGACTTAGCAAGACTTTCGTAGAAGCTCCTGGATTCCAGAAGTACTTTTTCTCGGACTAGGCGGAACTGAGGATCCGACTGTAGACGAGGATCCAGCATCAATAGCGATTGAAACTCGCTGATCGCATGGAGCGCCAAAGACTCCCGCTGGGCGAAAGCGTCTTCGGTCGATTTCCTTGCCTCCTTGTTCTCCTCGAGCAGCGAGGAGACGGTTTGCAGTGCACGACTCATTTGCTCCTTTTGAACCATTTGCAACCAGGAAAAAAAGCCCGAGCCGATCAAGGCGATGATGACTGCACCACCTGACGCCGCTGCAAGCAGCCAGTTGCGACTTGGCCAATTCCAGATTCGCTCAGCCAACGATTCCGGATATGCCGACACAGGTTCGCCAGCCAGCCAGTTGCGGAGGTCATTGCAGATCGATTGAGCGTTTTCGTAGCGATCTGCTGCATCGGTGGACATCGCCTTGCTGGCGATCGCGATCAAGGGAAGGCTGGACTTGGGAAGGGGTGGTTCGACCTTGCGGTCTTGTGTTTGGGAATTGCTTCGGACCGATCCTGTGATCACACAATCCAGAATCGCTCCCAGGGAATAGACATCGGCAGCAATCAAATTTGCAGTTGCCGATCCGAGTTGCGTTTCGGGGGCTTGAAAGCCCGGAGTTCCAACCCCATTGAGCCGGGAAGACCCTATCGATCCGGTCTCGTTGGAACCAGAGGCAGTCTGTCTGTTGGTTGCGTTTTTGGTACTCTTCGGAGAGGAATTTATCCGCTTCGCCAGGCCCCAGTCTGCTATCAGCGTTTCGCCGTAGGGACCAACCAGGACATTCGAGGGCTTCAGGTCGCGATGAGCGATGCCTTGGCTATGTGCATGCGCAGTGGTGTCTGCCACGACAAGGACCGCTTCAATCAGCTTTCGGAACTCACCGCGTTTGAAGGAATCCCAGGAAAGACTGCGACCAGGTCCGGAAACATGGGAAGGAGAATGGAAGCTATCGATCGCCTGCTGAAGAGTGCCGGTACCATCTCCGTGGATCAGTCGCATCACATAGAATTCCCGTCCATCCGGGTCGACTGACTGATCGTAAATCGGGATCACGCCAGGGTGTTCCAGATCGGCGGTCAGCTCGACTTCCGCAAGAAAGCGACGCCTCATCAATGGCTCGTCCGCAAACTCCCGACGGATTCTCTTGAGAGCCACCAAACGGCCGCAGGTCCGATCGAAAGCCCGGAAAACTTGCCCCATTCCTCCACTTCGGATCTCATCGAGAATAAGGTATCGTTCAGACTGGGGAATTAAATCGTCGTGGCTGGAGACGGGCACAGAAGAATCGCCGCAAAGCTCCTCTCGAATTCGGCGAAGTTCCGGAATCAGCAGGCTTCCATCTATGCTGGGAAACTGGAGAGCGAAGTTTTCCTCCGAAGTTGTGCAGCCATCAAGCAGATGCGTTTCGTAAGCCTGGCAAGCATCCATCACTCCTCGCCACTGACTTACCGATATCCCGTCGGTTTCAAAAACAAAAACATCATCACGTTCGCTTCGGTTCACGTCTCGCACTCCTCCCACAGCAGTCGGATGAGCCGAATCTGCTGCAGGACGTACGATTTACGCTTCTTGAGAATCCTTGCAATCTCGCTTCCAGAGATATCTTCCATAGACCAAATAGCGATCTGCCTGAGTTCCCCTGAAGGATCCTCCAGGTCGAGTCGATTCAGCCAACATTGCACCATGTCAGCCATGATGGTCGGAGCTTCCGGAGCTTGCAGATCCTGAAGGGCCACAGTTCGCGTGAATTCGAATACCGATCGATGCGAACCTGCTCGTTTCTGAGCACTGCAAGACCTCAAATGCTTACGGATCCGATTGATGGTGAACACCACCAGGAGGGCCCAGAGTTGCTCTCGATCATCGAGATTAGGATAGCGTCCAGACGCGACGCACGAACAGAAACGGTGCATCGTAATCTGCGCGATGTCTTCCCCATCGACGGCTCGATCCGGGTTGACTTTCAATTTTCGAATTGCAAACTGAACAATTCGCTGATAGTACCGATGCCAGATTGCATCAACGGCACTCCGATCACCGGTCTTGAGTCCCTTCAGCCAGTGAGAGACCGAACCGGTTTCCTTTTCCAAATTATCCAGGCTCTCGGCACTCATCTGCCGGGCTCATCCATTGGTTTTATTACCGTCATCGATCATTTTGGGGGCTCTACCCCCGGACACTACACCCAGCCTAGCAGATCACTCCATGGACGCCAGGGAACCCATTTTCTGAAAGACCGGTTCCGGCGTACTGAAACCGCTTCTCTCCCAGCGACTTTTGCCGGTTTTGGAGGGACCAAGGTGCGGGATAGTGTAACTTGCCTCCATGCATGTGCCGCACTCGCATCCCGTTCGAGTCGGGACCACGGCGCACCAAATCGACCAGTACTGGAAAGCGATGAATTTATAGAAGAGACGCTAGACCGGCGGTTTTTTGCGTCGCAGTCTTATGCCAGGTATCGAAAGCCCACATCGCCATAACAAAGCGGCTTCAGAAAGTACGGCTGGAAATTCACGCTAAGACGAAAACCGCGAGCGGCTGTTTCAGACCCCGCGACTGTAAAAATGATGCTCGATCGCGCTGGCCCCTCTGTGCCAACATGACGTGAGACAACTGCCTCTGCGGAAATTAAGCTGTAGGGCGAGGAGCACGAATCCATGTCATCAGGTACAGACAGCCCAGATAGGCA
>JBIINB010000267.1:0-2723 GCA_044337705.1 Pirellulaceae bacterium
TTTGTACGACGACCTCTGCAGCACTCCACCGCCTGGCGGCGTTGGCTACGAGGAAACAGTGGCAGGAACAGTAGACGGCTGAGGAGAATTTGGGGTAATTTTTTCGGTGCAAGCTGGTTTTCGCAGGAAATCATTCAACCATGCAGTGCCATGACAAGATATCCAAGCTAGGCATCCGCACGCCTATTCTGCGTCGTTGGTCGCCTGGTCTTTGCATGAGCGTGTGGCTACTGCTGTTAGCCGTTTTGTCGTCACTCAGTACTTCGGCGGTCTCGCCTCTGGCCGCCCAAGAAGCGACTTCCCAGCAGATTGACTCGTGGGATCTCAGTGATCGGATCGATGCCGGATTCATACAGCAGCACGGACCGATTGATTCCTGGCCGATGACCAACGATACCGAATTCGTCAGGCGAGTCTATTTGGATTTGACCGGCCGCAACCCGCAACCTGCGGACGTGCGACGGTTTCTGGAGGACAGTCGACCTGACAAACGACGTCTTTTGGTCGAATCATTGATCCATTCGACCGCCTTCGCGGCGAGGCTGGCCGATAGCTGGACGCGTATGCTGGTTGGTGAAGGCCGCGTCTCGCCAGGGCTCACCGACCGATCCAGGCGTCATCTGAGGACGTGGTTGATGCGGCGGTTTGCATCCAATCAGCGGTACGATCGCATCGTCGCAGACCTCCTGATGAGTAAAGGAGAAGGGGAGGTTTCTCCGATTGCTTTTTTTGTGGCTCAGGAGTTTCAGCCGGAAAAGCTAGCCGAGAAGTCTTGCCGAGTCTTCCTTGGGATATCGCTGGACTGCGCCCAGTGCCACGACCATCCCTTTGCATCGTGGAAGCAGGAAGATTTCTGGGGCGTTGCCGCTTACTTTGCGCAGATCCAGGTAGACGGACAAATGATGACGCCAGGATCGCTGCCCAGTATTTCGGACCTCGCGATGGGGGACGTGAAGCTGCCCGATTCCCAGAAGATCATCCCTCCGAGAGCGTTGACCGCTCGTTTGGAAGAATCGATGGCTCGTGGCACCCGAAGGCAGCAACTTGCGTTGTGGCTGACCAATCGCGACAATCCGTGGTTTGCAGCCAATGCGGCCAATCGCATGTGGGCGATGTTGATGGGAGAGGGGCTGATCGAGCCGATCGACCAATTGCCGATCGACGCAAAGGAGATTCCGGAAACGTTGACTGTTCTAGCCGACGATTTTCAAGCGAATCGTTACGATCTGCGGCGGTTGGTGAGAGCGATAGCGGGCACCCGATGGTACGGGAGATCTTCTTCCAGCGAGTCGGTCAATGCACTCCGGATGCCTTCCAAGCCGCTGACTGGTGATCAGGTGGCCGCTACTCTTCGCGATATCGCCCGGGATGTTGCGGGTGAAACGGACAACGATCTTTGGGCGACCCTGGCGCAGCAGATGGGGGCGCTGAGGTCAGCACGCTCCGAATATGCGGGCGATGTTCTGCAGGCACTTCAGCTTCAGAATGGCCCATCGCTCGATCAGCTCGTCAATGAAGCCAACTCTCGGCTGCTTAAGGCGCTCCAGGCACCGCATCTGACGCAGGCGCAGAGGCTTGAGGAACTCTTCTGGTTGGTGTTGGCGCGACCTCCGCGTCCCGAGGAGCAGGAAGCAATCACTTCCTTGCAAAGAGAAACTGCTTCTGGCGATTCGCAAGATGATCTTTCGATAGAAGAAGATCTTCTTTGGGCGCTCCTGAACAGCACCGAATTTGCTATGACACCATGAGAGCCCCGATGCACTTCGATGCTGAATCTATGGCGAGCCGGCGAAGATGAAGACGCTTCGGATACTGTTATGTTTCGTATCGATCGTTTTTTTCTCGATCGGTTGTCAGAACAGCCAGACTCCGCCAGCGAAAACCGTCGCCGTCGCCAAGAGTGACAAAATAGATTCCGAAACATCGAAGCAACCCGAGGCAGGAAGTCCTTCGCCAACTCCCAACCTGCCGGTGGTGGCGATAGATGCCTTGGCGAGTGCACCGCAGGAAGCGTCCGGTGATGGAGTGGAGGGCCAGAAAAGCCAACCTCGGGAGCAGGGACCGGAATCCAAGGTGATTCCAACAAGGATTCCGATCGGCTGGGTTGACCTGGGGATTCCCGAGCGGCTCGATCTTCTATTGACGATCGACGGCATGCCGATCGATCGCTATCGGGGGATGGTGGAGGATCAAGTGGCCAGCTGGTTTGGTGCAGATCCTTCCATCCCGTTGACTTGGACACAGGCTTTGGAGCATCCATTTGGTATTTTGGTTCAGTCTTGGCTGATGGTGACCGCAGGAGTTGCGGGGGATGCTGCTCCGGATCAGGCGACGCTGATGGAGCGGTACGACGAGAATGAAAACGAACTAGCCGAAGCAGGGGAATTGGTGCGGTGGATGTCGAGAGGACTGGTTCGCGAGACTCCCGTCACGTTGCAGCATGCTAATGCTTCAACACGCGGCCAGCGGCAGAATTCCCAAGTCTTCCGAGCGATCGATCGGAATGCCGATGCGACGATCGACGTAAACGAGGCAGCAAGTGCGGCTGTCAGCCTGTCGGTATTGGATGCCAATGGGGACCGCGTGATCGATCCGGGCGATCTTCTCTTTCTCCGAGAGTCCGTAGTCGCCGTCGATCGCCAACGCGACCGTTCGCTTCCTTCGGATTGGTATCTTCTCGAGAATGCGAATGCTCGCCGCGACTTTCTTGAGTTGCTGCAGGG
>JBIINB010000151.1:0-10275 GCA_044337705.1 Pirellulaceae bacterium
CCACTTTTTCAAGCAGACCGACCGCCCCAGTACCGTTCGAGTTCGTTCGCTGCGCTCACGAACTCGAACGGTACTGGAGAGCGATGAATTTACAGAAGAGAAATTACACTAGCTGCTGATAGCGGAAATGATCGATACCTGGCTACTTGATGAGCATCAGATTCCGGCAATCCAATCACTACAAGAACAGGGCATCTTAAAGCCAACAACCCAAGTAATACCAGGCAAATACGAGGCGGTGGTCACCTTTGGTTATTCCGAATTCAGCTTTTATGGACTCCGCATCACTTATCCCCTGCATGACTGGCCAGACCTGGACCCTGAAGACGGTTGGTGTCCCACAGGATTTGTTCCGCTTACCAGCAAGAAATCGGTTTTCGAAGTGAACTTCTGTCAGCTTCAGAGCCCTCACCTAGACATTGACTTCGTTGTAGCGCCGCAAAGAACGGGAACGATCAATTCGATGCGATTATCTGCAATCGCTTACCTGACCCAGGAATTACCGCTGGCTTCAACTCTCACGTTCAATGGCGAGAAAATCCTTCCCGTCTCACCATTCCAAGTATTCGAAGGAGTACCTATTCGGCTGAAGGTTTCAGCACTACTCGGTGGAGGATTGCAGAGCCTGCAGGTCGCGCTTCTTGACGACCGAACGACCGAACGACCGACCGAACGACCGACCGACCGACCGAACGACCGAACGACCGAACGAACGAACGAACGAACGAACGAACGAACGAACGAACGAACGACCGAACGAACGAACGAACGAACGAATCAAGTTGAAGGACCACCTCGCTTACATGAGATCGAACAATCGGCAAAACATCGCCTACCGCGAAAGACAAAAGAATTTCCAGGGAATCGACCAGAGTCTCTGCAAGCGGCAGTTTCCCAAACTTCTTGGCGATCAATCGGACGTGGCAAATTGCTTCAATCGGTAGCTCCTAACGTGGAGCGAAGATTTCGATCGATAAGGTCGTTTTTTCAAGCCAATTCATACATCGCGCCGCGAATTATTCGTTTCCCTTCCAGCGTCGCGGGCACCCCGATTTTTGGTGCGTCGCAACATCTCGCCGAAAGAAGCATTAGTCCAAGTTAGAGGAGTCAATCTCAGCATGTCTACGGCAACACCACCAATCCCAGACGTCGGGCCCATCGGTAAGTTCATCGAGGAACACTACCGCCACTTCAATGCTGCTGCACTCGTCGATTCGGCGCAGGCCTATCGAAGGCATGTCATTGCCGGTGGCAAAATGCTTGTTGCAATGGGTGGCGCCATGAGCACGGCCGAAATTGGTCGCTCGCTGGCAGAGATGATTCGCCAGGATCGAGTCCACATCATCTCCTGCACGGGTGCCAACCTGGAAGAGGACCTGATGAACCTGGTCGCTCATTCCCATTATCATCGTATCCCTGGCTATCGCGAACTATCAGCTCAGGAAGAGTGTGACCTGCTTGCCCGTGGTCTGAATCGCGTCACTGACACCTGCATTCCTGAGGCGGAAGCATTTCGCCGGCTTCAAGGGGTCCTATTTGAGGAGTGGCAGGATGCGGAGGTCAACGGGGAACGGCTGTTTCCTCACGAGTTCATGTACCGAATGATTCGCCAAGGCAAGTTGGCTCCCAACTACGATGCCGACCCCGCCAATTCCTGGGTGGTCGCAGCTGCCCAGAAACGACTTCCGATCGTCATCGGCGGCTGGGAGGATTCAACCATGGGAAACATCTTTGCTTCCTATGTCATCAAGAATCAGCTGAAGCCGTCTACGATCAAGTCGGGCATTGAAGCGATGGTCTGGCTAGCCAAATGGTACCGATGCAACTCGGATGGTGCGGGAATTGGCTTTTTTCAGATCGGGGGCGGCATCTCGGGCGATTTTCCCATCTGCGTCGTCCCCATGATGACGCAGGACCTGGAAGAGCCGGATGTGCCGTTGTGGTCGTACTTCTGCCAGATCAGCGAGGCAGCGACCAGCTACGGATCGTATTCCGGCGCTACGCCGAATGAGAAAATCACCTGGGGCAAACTGGGGCCACAGACCCCGAGGTTCATTGTTGAAAGCGATGCTACCATTGTGGCGCCGCTTATCTTCGCCCATGTCCTTGGATGGTGATGGGAATTAGTCCGACCATGTTCGCCATCATCTTTGAGCACACGCCAATCTGGCTTGCCTTTGCACTGGCCAGTCCGGCGTTCTGGGCGATCGTTCATGTCCTGGATGCCTACTGCGTCGATCGCATTTTCGACAAGCCCTGGATGGGCCTGATCACCAGTGGGCTGTGTACCCTGGCGATCCTTCCAGCGCTCTGGATGATTCTTCTGCTGCAGGGAATCGAGCCAACTTCGACGATTGTGATATTTCAGTGCCTCGCCTGCGGACTTCTTTTCGTAGCCAGCCAGCGGCTTTACTTCCAGGCATTGTCGATCACCGAATCGGGAATCGTGGCCGCCTACTGGAATCTAATTCCCCTGCTGCTGCCGGTAGCAAGCTATTTCCTCTGGGGCGAATGGCTTTCCTGGCGACAGGCGGCGGGAAGTGCTGTTCTGGTCACAGGCTCCGTCGCTTTCTGCTTGCTGGATGGAAACATGCAGTCCCGATGGTCTGCCTTCGGAATGATGTTCCTCGGAGCTCTGCTGCAGGTGGCATACTTTCTGATTCAAAAAGATCTGCTGAAGTCATGTCCAGCATTCCAGGGATTTGTCCTGATTTCGTCATTCATCGCACTGATTGCGACTCTTCCGCTGGTTGCGGCTCCGATTCGCCGTAGCCTTGTATCCAATTGGAAGTCGATTCGACCTGTGACGGGCCTGCTGCTTGCCATCGAGGCTGCCAACCTGACAGCGATCGCAACCAGTCACTACGCAGTGAATCATGGGATTCCCTCGCTAGTAGCCGCAGTCGAATCGACGATTCCCGGCTATACCTTTGTTTTTTCTTTCCTGCTCTACGCGCTGACGGGGAAGATAGGGGAGCAGGAGGCAAGAGAGCATCTGCCATGGAAGCTATCTCTGGTGCTGCTGCTGGCATGGGGAGTATGGTTGGTTTCGTGATCTACATCGACCGCTCGCGATCCAGCGACTCCGCTGCTCGCATCCACCATCTCGAAACGTAGGACATGAGGAAATCGAATATCTTTTCAATGGAATGCAGACCAAGATCTGGATTTTCCGAGGCATGGCTGAGGGGTAAAGCGGGCTAGTCGTAGACCGCTCCGCGGTCCATGCTTTCCTCACCACTACTCCAAATCGAACCCACTATTTCCATTGCAGCATTCGTGCAGCACTTGGACCACGGAGTGGTCCATTACGTTGCGGCCTCACTCGACAGGTTTGCAGTACCAGTGAAAACCAACACTTAGCAGTCGTTGGGATCAGCAAACGATTTCCCTATGCAATGGCCTGCACCTCAGACAATTCCGGATTCGCGAGAGCGTCTCGGTGCCCCCAACAGCACGCCCCACGCAACGCAGCGGTTACCTGCGACCGAGCCGAAGGGTATGCTGATGTCTTCGCGAAATGAAAGCTGGGTGAAAGGTAAGTCCCAGCGCCTCGGACCGATGGAGTGCTTTCGCGATCCAATTACGCTGAGAGGTTCGATCCGATGGAACGTGACACTTTTGATCGCATTGATCCGATGCTGGACCAGCTGGCCGACCGGCTGGAGCACCTGCTCCAGCTCGCCGAAATGGAAACGATAAGAGACCTCGTCGGCCAGATCGGACAACTGCTGGGAGATCATCGCTCGGCGACGCTTGATATCCAGCTTCAGATCGTTGACTCCGAGAAAAAGAACTCCCTTCCGCTGCTTCAAATGGGGTTCGCCACAGACGAGGGTTCCGACCCTTATCTCTGCTACGGCGACTCAACTCCCCATCGCTATCTGGTCGACGGAACCGTAGTCGTGGTGCCGCACGATCATTGCCCTTCGTGCTGGGGCCAATGGGATGTCAAGGACCTTCATCCCACCTGCCCGCAATGCGGCATCTCGATGGGTAAACAGGTCAAGTGGATGCTCGATCATGACCGGTGCCCGAACTGCGAGCAAACGACTGTCAGTAGCCAAGCCCCCAAATGCTCCCAGTGCGGCTATTCCATCAACCCCGATTTCATCCATTGGGGATGACGGAGGTCCATACTGTCCCCTCCTTCATTCGGTCTGAAACTTGTACGAGTTCTCGAAAATCGCTCGATCCACAATCCAGATATCACTGGGGTCCTTTTGCCTGCGGACAACGTAGTCGCCCGGCTTGCCATCCAGCCTTCCCCAGCTGGCAATCACATAGAATGGCTCATTCACCTGCGTTGCCTCGACGGCAGGTGCGTCAGGCCGCGGATCGTATCTCTCGAAACCTTGCTCATCCTTCTCTCCGCTGGCAGTGTAGCTTCCCAGGAGCGATTTTTCCGACTGCGGCCACAGCTCTCCCTGAATGCCACGGCAGATAAAGTCGCCCGGCTTCGCCGTTTGGCTCTTCGATTCCAGTGATTCGATCTGCTCGGCTTCTGTTACGCGACGAGCCCACAGGGACTGATGTTTGATCGCCACACGAAGGATCGCTCCGAATTCAGGAAGAAGTTGGCCTCCAGCATTCAGGTGCCTGGGCTCGGGGGTTGAATGCGAATCAGAATTGGGGTGCATAAGATCCTCGCTATCACTCCGGAGGGCAAAACTCAGTCGGACATTTTCCACGGACTGAGTATAGTGGATCATCGAGTCCAAAATCCGCTGGATTTGCTCCTGATCCTTTTGACGGTCTGCAGGCTGAAGGTTGTCCCAATCGAACATGCCAGAACGCCTACGAATCTCAAGTTCTCCCTTCGGGCTTCGCTGGCCCACAGACCAATCCTGCAACAGGGGCTCTGACAGATAACGATCATGCTCCATGCGGACGGTCGTCTCCCGCCATCAGCGGATTTCGGCGCCTAGACTTCTTTTATCCGCTGGATGTCCTTTAATCTTCCACTTTCGTTCCACGCAATGAGCGGCTCGAAAATGGAGATGAAGGCTTCATCGAAGCGGAACCTTGGATTGGTTTTCTTCCTCGCCACCATCGCCATTCTTAACTTCCACTCGGATGGACTCCATTTCGTCCTCGATCTGGTTGTCGGTACGCCCGAGTGAGCGAAGGATATTGCGGAAATTCCCTTGGCTCAAATGAGCATAAGGATGTTCATGACCATTTCTTAGGCGAAACAATTCGAATGCTCGGAATGCCCGACGGCTCAGTGAGGCTGCTTCATCGAGTCGATCGGTTGACTCAAGCAATTGAGCGAGATTATTGAGAAAAGTACCTAGAATCGGATCATCCGGACCCAATCGCTCTTCTCCCCATCGAAGCACCTGCCGCATCAGCGACTCTGCCTCCTCCAGCCGGTCCGTCGCGCTTAGCAACCGCGCGAGATTGCTGCGAATCTTGATGACCGTGGTATGTTCACTCCCGTAAAATTTCTCGTAGATTTCCAGCGCTCGACGCAATAAAGGTTCCGCTTCATTCAACCGCTTCGTCGCCTGAAAAAGCTCGGCGAGACTATTGAGCTGCAATGCCACCTCAGGGTGATCATTCCCAAACGATTTTTCGGTGATCGCCAAGCCTCGGCGGATGAGTGACTCCGCTTCGGGGATGCGGTCCATATCTTCCAGCAAGGAAGCGAGGGTACTTAGGTCCGTCGCAACCGTGGGATGCTCGAGCCCGAGCGATTCTTCATCGATCTGCAGGGCGCGACGAGCCAAGGAATGCCCCTCCTCCAGCCTGTTGGTCATATTGAGTAGTTGGGCGAGGTTCATCATACGAGTAGCCACCATCGGATGATCGGGACCATAGGCCTTTTCGTCGATTTTGAGGGCTCGTCGAAGGTGGACCTCGCTCTCCACGAGTCGATTCGTCGACTTCAGTAATTCAGCAAGATTCCCAAGGGCGGTCGCCACATTGGGATGCTCCGGGCCAAAGGCCTTCTCGCTGAGTTCAAGCGAGCGACGATTCAGTGGTTCGGCCTCTGCAAACCTGTGCATCGTTTGGAGCAAAGTTGCCAGATTACTAATCCAGCCAGCAACTTTAGGATGCTCAGAGCCGTGACATTCCTCTATTAGTACTAGGGCTTTTCGCATCATCGATTCCGCCTCTTCGAACCGATTCAACTGATGAAACAATTGAGCCAGATTGCCCAGAAGAGTGGCCTGGATCGCTCGATCCTTTTCGTCGATCCTGTCGTAGATCGCCAAGGCGCGATGCATCAGATGCTCCGCCTCTTCAAGTCGATTGCTGTCCTGAATCAACTGCGCGAGGTTGCTAAGCGAGCTGACCAAGGCCGGATGGTCTGGTCCATAGTTCCCTTCGATGATAAAGATCGATCGATGCAGCAGCGCTTCCGCATCGGCAAGTCGATTCATCTCTTTTAGGATAATTGCAAGATCATTCAGATATGCAGTCACCTTGGGATGCTGGGGCCCGAATTCCTGCTCGATGATCTCTAGAGCCAGGCGGCTGCATGATTCCGATTCCAAGAATTCCGACCGTACGAAAAGGTACCTGGCGAACTCCAGCAGCAATTCCGATGTCGGGTGCTGGATTGCGTTCCTATAGGCTATTTGGGTGATTTTTTTCGCGTGCGGCCACATCACGCCGTAAATACGATCCCAATCACTGGGATCTGTAGGATCGCCATCACAAAACGCATCGACCATCCGAAGGCTCCTCGTCAACCAGTGAAGACGGGAGGATTCCTCAATTCGCAACTGGGAGATCTCCTGAACCAGTCGGTGGATGCTCACAAAATTTTGATCGTCGCTTCGCTTCAGGAACGAGTAGTCAACCAGGTCGGCAATGCCCTCTTCAGGATCGATCGGAGCCTCTCCTTCCTCGTTATCCAACCTGTAGATCATTTCACGAGGAATGGGATCGGGAGCGAGCCAGCTAATCAGGTTGAGCACGCCGCGTCCCGACTGGCTGAGCAGATCGAAGGTGGTTTCCCATGTGGTGGCGACACTTCTGGGGTACTTCATCTGCAGCGGATCATGCCACTGGATCACCTTGGCCTCATGGCTCTTCCAGCGCTGGCGATAATCTTTGAAGCTGCTGGCATTCTTTGCTATGAAGGCCCCCGCCTGTTCCAGGGCTAACGGCAATTGGCCCAAATCCTGGCCCAGGGCGAGTGCATCATCGTGGTCTGAATCGAGCGTCTTTCTTTTCCCTTCCGTTCGCATCAGAAGGATCCGCTTGGCCGCTTCTTCAGTGACCACATCCAAACCTAAGGGTTCGATCGATGCTCCCCAGTCGCTAAGACGAGACGTGATCAGCACGTGCCCGGTATCCAGCTTGCTCAGCAGAGTTTCCACCTGTTGAGCTGTCTCCTTCGAATCGACGTTGTCGATGATCAGCAGCCAGCCTGAATTCCGGCGCAACCAACCAATTGCCGCCGCCACCTGCTCATCTTGGTTCGCAGCATCTTTCTCCGGCAAGTTCAGGACCAGAGCGCCGCAGAGACTCGCAAGGTTCGCCTCAAAAGTGGAAGGGGTGTCGGCAGTGACAAACAGGAGCGCCGAATAGTCTTTGGAAAACCGCTTTGCAAACTCGATCGCCACCCGCGTCTTACCGACACCACCAAGCCCATGGATCTTCTGCTTGGCGGTGATCGCCGCCTTTTGAGAAACGTTTTGCGCCAGGAGGTGGCGAAGTCGTTCGATGAAATCCTCTCGCCCTTCAAAGAGGGAGCCGACGGCTGGCAAGTTGTTCGGTTGGATCCGATGAATCGATTCTTCCCAGGGAAACTTCAATTCCGCAATTTCGGCGCGAAGTTCGGTATGGTTTGAGAACGATCGCCAGTTGCGGTCTTGCGTCACATCGCTGCGGAATTTCTCCTGCATCAGACGCAAGGACTGGTCTTCATCCTGGGGGTGGTCTACAGGTGTGTCTGCGTTCGTCAGAAAGCGATAGATCGGTATTTTCTTCTTGTCGGGAAAATGACTGGCAAGGAGGTATTCGAACTGCGTGAAGGAGCATCGAGCGAAAGGATGGGGAGGCGTGGATGGTTCCGCTCCATATCGATATCCGATTAGGCAGATCACGGCATCGCAGGAGGAGACTTCCCGCGTCAGGAGTTCGACGATCTCTTCATCGGTCAAATCGAAGATATCTTGGAAGACCGGCTGGTAGTTGCGTTTCTGGAGCGATTGGCCGACCAGGGTTCGGTAGCTCTTCAGTTCCGTGCTGACGGCGCTAATGAAGATTCGGTGCATAGGACCGCGAAATCCATGGAAAAAACTGTTGATCGGTATTCGTCTTTCATTGTAGAGAAAGTCACTCGCGACTTCCAAGGAACGCTTGGCTCATGACGTTGTGCTCGTTAACGATGAACTTAGCTTTTGCCTGTTCGCTGGCAGATGATCCGTATCCAGCCGATTCCGACGAGATTATTGCCCGCCGAAGAGTTCGGAACCTTGGATCGGGCACGCCGTCTCTCCCATTGCCGGAAGATAGGATCGACTACTACTCCAGTCCGCGTACCAGTTGGGCCTATGGTCCTGCTACTGCGATCGCCTTCACTCGCCCTGCAATCCCCTTGTCTTCCCACATCCTTGCTTGGATTTTCCCAGGCATAGCTCCGGGGTAAAGCCGCCGCAGAACTGATGACCACTCGTCACTTCACAAGCCCTTGGGATGCAGCCCTGGAAGCGGGCCGCAGTCGAATATACAGGGGGATTCATTTCCCGTTCGATAACGAGTTCGGTTTGAAGCTTGGCCAGCTAGTAGGCGAACTGATCGTGACTTCGTGGCTGCATGGGGTGCGTCTTCTCGGGTCGGATCCAAGAATCTGGTAGACTCGCCGCTAAGTGATGTTTGCAGTCGCGAGGAAACTTTTTCAGATCATGAACCAACGATTTGGAATCGGAGCTGGACTGTTAATCGCCCTGGTGGGGTTGGTTATCCGCATTCCATACTTCGTGGTGATCGTTGTGTCGTGGGCGATACTGCCACTGCTTCTTCCGGTGGTCGGGGAACTGGTAGGTTACTACGTTACCCGGAAGATCACTCAAACCTGGCGCTGGCCGGACGAACCAGATGCAATAGCCTTCGCAGGCAAATGGATCGCAATCCTGATCTACCTGCTCTCGGCTATTGCGATCATCCTGTTCTGCCTGGGGCTCTATTTCACGCTCTTCCCACTTCTGCTCATCCCTCCGATATTGATCGGAGCGATCCTCACCACGCGTCTGCTGCTAAGGTCTCTTCGGCAGCCGCGGAATTCATGGAAAGATCCTTAGCTGGGATTGCCTTCAAAGCGACCAACAGAGTCAGGCTCGGACGAACAAGATTCAGGGCCGCAATTAAGCTGCATGGCTCATGCCAGAACCTTTCTGCCCTCCATCGGCTTGGGATGCTGCTGCGAAAAGCAGTTTTTGGCTATGGCTATGGCTGAAAGGCTCGAGCGGTGATGGAGATGCGGCGGCCGGTGGCTTTGGTAGTTTTGACGATCTCGTGCATCCAGCTCTGGTTGGTCGCAAAGGGCATCACGATCACACAGCCGCTGGGTACAGGGAAGTCGATGGTTCCCTTGCCTTGGAAAGGGCGGACGCGGAAGGTACGGGTTTCGCCGAGGGAAATGGTGACGATCGGAGCGTCCGGATCGAGGTTTTTGGTGCTGTCGCGGTGCTTGCCGATGTAATGGCCCAGCTTCCCGTCGTACCAGTTCAATAGGAGCCCGTTCAGCTTCGGATGGATGGTCTGCACCCAGGTCAGGTAGGGCTCGAGGATCGCTGGTACGGGGAGAGCGGCATTGGTCTGGCTACTGTAGATGTAATCGCGCCCGTACGCCTGCTGCCAGCGGGGTGTCAGAACGTGTTTGCCATGGATCAGGATCTTGGTGTAGTCGGCTGGGTGCATGTGCCAGAGCGAATCGAATTGGTCGCTGGAGGGGAGCAGCCAGGTTGGCAGTCGACCTACTAGGAGATGGTGATCGGGGCCAAGCGGATGACGCTCCAGGGGAGGTGCATCTTCAGGGTTGTTCGATTCGGATGACATGGCCGGAAACTCCTTTTGCATTCCTTTCCAACCGGTGGTTTCACCTTTCATTTTCGCTGGTACATCGGCGAAAGGCTATTGCCTGGATTTTCCGAGGCATCGCTCCGGGGTAAAGCAGGGGGGAATCCACCGCCGGGCGGCGGTGGCTACGAAGGGATGGAAGAAATCAAAGAAGAACGTACCAATCGCTTGCGGTAGCCACCATCGCCAGATGGTGGATGGCGATATTAGGCATCCTGCGAAGCAATCCACCGCCGG
>JBIINB010000152.1:0-10274 GCA_044337705.1 Pirellulaceae bacterium
GCGATTCGCGGAAGACCAGTTCAAACGGAGCGAAGCGATGTGTCGCGGCTCACGTGGCATGGCCGTCCCGGCCATGGACGATGGCAATCACGGGCGGGACGCCCGTGCCACAAAAGCGATTCACGGAAGACCAGTTCAAACGGAGCGAAGCGACATGTCGCCTGACGCCGGTGCTCTCCATTCCAGACACAGTATCCTGCTTCGGAGATAAGCTTGATGGCCCGATGCGATGAAGGGTACCTCTGCCAGGTTTGTCGCGGAGAGGTGGAGGAGATCTTCGAGAGCAGTCTCTACCTGATGCTTGTCTTAGGGTGGATCGATCCCGAGACGCTGCACACCACTCCGGAATGTCATCTGAGATGCAATTCGGCGCTAGCGCAGTTTATCGACGATGCCAGATTCCAGCCCCCGGTCGAACACCTGGGACCAGGTGGGCGCAGCGAACTGGACCCCGCTTTTTTTGCTCAGCGTTCCGCTCTGGTCACCTCAGGCTACCAACGACTCTGGGAAATCTTCAACCTCGAGGATCGCCCCGATCTGCTCGATTATCCCCTGCCGGAAGTGCGAGCCAGGTGGGGGCGGTGAGCTTGCAGGCTGGATCGAATCAGGATTCGATCGAACCTGTGATCTGGCTTGGGGCCGGACGCTCATCCAGTCGGTAGAAGAGTGCCAATGGCAGCACCAGCAAACCGATCATTCCAAAGACGCTCTGGATCGGCCATTGCATCGCATGCGAGATCGATTCGAAGAGCTGATAAAGCGGACCGGCAAGCAGCATCCCGAGGAAATTGGCCTGGTTCATCGTCGCCACCATCCGACCCTTGAGTGCCATAGGTGGGCGATCCTGCATGTAGACCTGGATCGGGATCGAGTAGATGGCGGCGGTGATCCCCAGGGCGATCAGGATGCCATGGTTGGCGGCTGAAGACCAGAGCGGTGCTCCGCCGGCTTTCCATAGCGACAGCAGTGCAAGGCAGGTGACGATTCCCCAGAGACCGGCGGTGACAATCGATCGGCTGGAGAGTCGTCGGCATAGCCACCCGCCCAGTGGACCGCCCAGCATGATACCGATGGCAATCATGCCGACGAGGATACCTGTCTGCGCTTTGTTGAGCTTCAGGCTTTCGGTCCCCAGGCGATTGATCGTCGGCATCGCCATGGCCGAGACCATCCAGAAAACGCAGGAGGCGATCAGCGCCATCAGCAGGCCGCGATCGGATAGTAGCAGTTTGCGCATCGAATGGCTCAGCCATGCCGAGTCCCAACTCCACTTCAAATTCGGCTGGGCCACGGGAGCTCGCCGGACCACTAGGCTGGTCAGCGTTCCCAGGACCGCAATTCCTGTGCAGACCAGCGAACCGATCCAAAGCTTTCCGATCTGTCGCTTGCCATCCACCTCGGTCACCAGGGAATCGAATAGCTGTCCGGCAAAGACCACACCGAAGATGACAGCAAGAAAAGTCCCCATCAGCATCAGGCCGTTGGCGCGCGGAAGATCCTTGGAATCAAACAGTTCGGGCAGGATGCCGTACTTCCCCGGACCGAAGAAAGTGCTCTGCATCGCCATCAGAAAGAGAACGGTCCAGGTTCCCGCCATCCCCAATTTTCCGTACGCCAGAAAAGCGACACATGCCAAAAGCATGATGACGATTTCGGCGATTTTGGAGCCGACGATGATGGGGGTCTTGCTGAAACGATCTGAGAGATACCCGGTCCAGCCACTGAAGAGGACAAATGGGAGAGCAAAGACGAAGGTCGCCCATCCCTGAAGATCGCTTTCCGCTTGATCCATCCCTGCTGCACCAGTGGCTACCGGAAGGGCCAGAAGCAGCACCATCTGCTTGTAAAGATTGTCGTTGAACGCCCCGAGAAACTGCGTCCAGAACATCCCCCAGAACGAACGGTCCATCCACAGGCTATGGCGTCTGGTGGTGGAGGAATCTTCGGTTGATGCGTCCATGCGAAAAGAACTCCTGAAGGGAGACCATGCAGGCCGGACCGAAGGAGACTCTTCGAATTCCCTCGGGGCCCGGCCAGCCGATGAGGTCGACGAGCGATGAGCCGGTGAGCGGTACTCTTTCGCAGTGTACCACGTTCCCCATCTCCGGGATCGCCTGGGGGGCCTTCTGAGGTGGGGCTTGCCTGCTTCATGCGGGACGGAGTTTCCATCGATCGGCTCCGGAAATCACTTTTCCCAGTTTCTTTTTTGCATCGACATCCATGCGGCCTGATTGGGGTCTGCCGGGTAAGAGGATTTGTTCCCCTAAGCTAGCGACGAAGGATTCGATTGCCGCAATCCACTGGACGCACGCGGTGTTTGAGGGCGGAAAAACCACTGCTTGAGCCATTCTGCTGCGATCGCATAGATCGCGACGATAAAAAGCAGGGCGACTAACGGCCCTCCATCGATGCGGGAAAAGCCGAAGTGAGCGGCCAGGGGTGTGAATGGTAGTGCGATCACGAAGGCGATGACCAGTGTCGTGGCGCCAACCAGAGGGATAGCCGGAGGACTCAACCAGAATGGTCTGCGGCTTCTTAGGACGAGAACCACAATGCAGGCGGAGAGAACCGATTCGATGAACCAGCCGGTTCGAAATGTCGTCATGTCCCCCTGAAAAAAGACCAGAAGAACAAAGAATGTCACGTAGTCAAATACGGAGCTTAAAAGTCCGAAGACGATCATGAAGCGTTGAATCGAACCGAGGTTCCATCGCTGGGGATATCGCAACAGCTCCGGATCGACATGATCTTTGGCAATCGCCATCTCAGGAAGATCCGTCAGCAGGTTGGTCAGGAGGATCTGTTTGGGAAGGAGTGGCAGATAGGGGAGGAAAAGCGACAAGCCAGCCATGCTGAACATGTTGCCAAAGTTGGCACTGGTTGCCATGTAAATGTATTTCAAGGTATTGGCAAAGGTGGCTCGACCTTCGACAATCCCGTCGAGCAGAACATTCAGGTCGTGCTGCATCAGGATGATATCGGCAGCTTCCTTGGCGACATCCACTGCCTTGTCGACAGAGATACCGACGTCTGCTGCGCGAAGGGCTGTGGCATCGTTGATTCCGTCTCCCATATAACCAACGACCTCACCCGAACGCTTCAGAGCCAGAACGATTCGCTCCTTCTGGTTGGGCTCGATCTCCGCAAAGACATCCGCCATCGGTGCCTGCCGCATCAGAGCTTCATCGGTGATGGTATGAATATACGAACCGGTGAGAATGGATTCTCCACGCAAGCCGGCCTGTGCCGCGATGCTCGCTGCAACCACCCGATTATCTCCAGTGATAATCTTGGTCTGGACTCCCATGTCGCGAAGTCTCGACAAGGTTTCCCGCATGCCCGATCGTAGAGGATCGCGAAGTACCAGCAATCCGACAAACGTCATCTCCGACTCGTCCTGGTGAGCCACGCGATCACGCCCCGGAAGTTCCTTGCAGGCAACGGCGATCACGCGACAACCTTCGCGACCGAATCGCTCGAAGTGCTGTTCGATGTCTTGGCGGGCCAGGGAGATCGGCTGCGAATCTCCTTTCGCAGACTGCGCATGCGTACAGATCTGCAGGATATTCGTCAGTGCGCCTTTGGTAACCAGCAAGCTGCTGCCATCCGATCGAAAGAGGACGCTCAGTCGTTTTCTGTGGAAGTCATAAGGGATCTCGTCGAGTTTCTGCAAGGATGCGGCCGAACCGGAAAACTGGCTGCGCAGGGCATCATCGATGGGATTGCTGAATCCCGACTCCAACGCCGCATTCGCACCGGCAAGCCAGAGTCCTCGATCCGATCGGTTCCCCTCGAAATCGACACAGCTTTCAACGACGACGACTCCTTCCGTCAGTGTGCCTGTCTTGTCGCAGCAGAGCACGTCCATGCTTCCAAAGTTCTCGATTGAGGAGAGTCGTCGAACGATGACCTTGCTGGCAGCCAGGCGCTTGGCCCCGTGCGACAGATTGACTGCAATGATCGCCGGTAGAAGCTGTGGCGTGAGGCCGACGGAAAGCGCCAGGGAAAACAGAAGGGAATCGACCAGGGGATGGTTCAGTGCCATGTGGATCAGGAAAATCCCCAGAACCAGCAGTCCTTTCACTTCCATCAGGAAGAGTCCAAAGCGTCGCACTCCAAGATCGAAATTTGACTCGGCCGGGCCCAATCTAAGCCGCTTGCTGATCCTACCCAGTTCGGTGGCCGATCCCGTTCGCACAGCGACAGCGACCGCCGTGCCGCTGATCAAGTGGGATCCATGGAAGAGGATGTTGTTGCGACCGGCCATCGGCGCATCGGGCGCGGTTCTTCCAGCATGCTTTTCCACCGGGAAACTCTCACCAGTCAATGTCGACTCATTGACGAAAACATCTTCCGCCTGCAGAAGACGACAGTCCGCCGGAATGGTCGATCCTGCTGAAAGCAGCAGTACATCCCCTGGTACCACCTCGTCACCGGCCAGTTCGATCGGAATGCCATCGCGCAGCACCCGCACTTTTGCCTTGACTTTGGCAAGAAGAGACGCCAAGGCATGCGAAGCTGCGTACTCCTGCCAGAATCCCAGCATCGCGCTGGCGATGACAATCAAAAGAATGATCGAAGCGTCTTCGTAGCGCCCGGAGGTAACCGAGAAGACTGCTGTCGCAATCAGCATCAGCGTGATCGGACTGCGGAACTGAGAGGCAAAGACGCGACAGGCAAGTGGCGGTTTCGGGAGCATCCACCATCGGTGGTGGGATGAGTCGGATCGCGTCAGTGCTGTGGCAGACGCCAGACCCTTGGGGGAAGTCTGCAATTCCAAAAGCAGTGCTTCCATATCCATCGCGTGGAATTGATCCAGCGTTCGCTGAGATCGATCCGCCGTTGTTTGGCTCCCCATGGATGCGGCTCCAACGCCAACAGAACATCCTACCTTCTGTTGATTCAGGATACGGAAAGAGTTCAGGCCTGTCGCCGGCCAGCAGATCTCCTTTCCGATTCTTCATCCCCAAGCGTTTGGGAGGCCAGATGAACATCTGGCGACTCGGTACCGTTAACAGACAAGGAACCTTGCGATATCGAACGATTCCCGATGCCAGAAGGGCAGCGAAAACGATCCTCTACTGGACTTTCGCCAAAATGCTTTGGCGTGATCTCTTCTTTTGCAAGCCCCTGATGGCACGATTGTTTAAAAGATCGCAAAGACGTAGCGGCCGCGCGGTGCGATGGAAAGTTGATCAACAGCTTCACAAGATCCAGCCTCGATCTGCTCCCAAGCCACCGGTGGTAAGGCAGCCTGGGGAGTCGATAAAGGAGAAGTGCAGACACTCCAGAAAACTGCAGGGATGCAGCACCGAATCGGCCCAAGGAGCGTTTCTGGGAAGCTATACCATCCGATTGCTCAGGAGGGCATCTCCACCAGCTTGTCAGGTGCTGCCATCTTGCGGATTTCTTCGGTGATCTTCATCGAGCAATACTTGGGGCCGCACATGCTGCAGAAATGGGCCTGCTTGAAGGTCTCCTGCGGCAATGTCTCGTCGTGATACGCCTTGGCAGTCTCCGGGTCCAGCGACAATCGAAACTGCTCGTTCCAATCGAATGCAAACCTGGCGCGAGACAGAGCATCGTCGCGATCCCGAGCCCCTGGACGCTTCCTGGCGACGTCGGCTGAGTGAGCAGCGATCTTGTAGGCGATTACCCCTTGCTTGACATCCTCCCGATTGGGAAGCCCAAGGTGTTCCTTGGGTGTGACGTAGCAGAGCATGGCAGCTCCTGCCCATCCGGCAAGCGCTGCGCCGATGGCGCTGGTGATGTGGTCGTAACCGGGTGCAATGTCGGTCACCAAGGGGCCAAGCACATAGAACGGAGCACCATGGCATACCTCGATCTGCTTGTGGACGTTCATCGCCACTTCGTCCATTGGGATGTGGCCGGGTCCTTCGACCATCACCTGCGTACCGCGATCCCACCCGCGCCGGACCAGTTCTCCCAGAGTCTCCAGTTCGGCGAACTGAGCCTTATCGCTGGCGTCGGCTAGCGACCCAGGCCGCAGCCCATCTCCGAGGCTCCAGGTGACATCGTACTTTCGCATGATGTCGCACAGGTCATCAAAGTGGGTATAGAGCGGATTCTGCTTCTGGTGAGCCATCATCCATTTGGCGATCAGCGATCCACCGCGGCTGACGATCCCGGTAACACGCTGGACCGTCAGATGCAGATGCTCCAAAAGCACCCCGCAGTGGATCGTCATGTAGTCGACCCCCTGCTTGGCCTGATGCTCGACCATATCGAGAAAATGCTGAGCCCTCATGTCTTCGATCGAACCGCCCAGCTGCTCTAGCATCTGATAGATCGGCACGGTTCCGATCGGTACTGGCGACTTGGCGATGATCTCGCGGCGGATGGCGTCGATATCCTTTCCTGTCGAAAGGTCCATCACCGTGTCGGCTCCGAAGTGCACCGCGGTGTGCAGCTTTTCCAGCTCTTCAGTGACATTGCTGGTGACGGCCGAATTGCCGATATTGGCGTTGATTTTGCATCGCGCTGCGATCCCGATCGCCATCGGCTCCAGAGCTCCCTTCAGGTGCTCCGTGTTGGCTGGAATCACCATCCGGCCTGCTGCCACCTCGTCGCGGATCAGCTCCGGAGTCAATTGCTCCCGCTTGGCGACATATTCCATTTCCGGGGTGATCTGCCCACTGCGTGCTGCCAATATCTGCGTCGTCATCCGTTGCATGCTCCTTCGAGAAGGATGGCTTTTTCCGGTTTTTCGTTTCCAAGGGAGCCAACGACGGCGGCAATCCTCCGTCCGCCGTGGCGACCTGTGCCCCGCATCGACCTGGCGGCTGATGCTTCAGGACACATCAGTGTATCGCTCATGCCCCCCAGCGACCACTCGAACCGACGCTGGATCGCTCCTTTTCCTCGCTGTGAAAAAGAGCATTCGGGCAGATCAAAGCGTCTTCAGATACTCCAGAAGGTCCGATGCCTGGGCTTGGGTGAGCCCATTTCCGAAGTCATGTCCTTGGTTCGATTTGCCCGGCCTCGAGGTGTCGAAAATCCATCGTCTTTCGGCCGGAGGCAGCCGCGGCGGCCTGGACTTCTGGTCCTCTTCGATCCGTTCCACCGATAATCCAACCTGCTGGAAGTCGATCCCTAGCCGATTCCGCCGCCATTTGCGGGGCCGCAAATCGGGATTGATCACCTGCGCAAGCGTCGGGACCGAACCGTTGTGGAAGTAGGGAGCTGTTGCCCAGATGCCATCCAGTGGCGGTGCCACGTAGCCATCCACCTCCACCTTCGTCGGATGCCGCTCGACTTCGGCAAACCAGCTTTCCGCGTAGCTTCGCCGATGCCGTTCGGTCAATGCTTCGTAACGCACCGGGTCGGTTCCGACTTCCTCGAGCGACACGGACAGTTCGGGATACCTGCCATCGGGCCCGTAGGTACCATGGCAGCGGCTGCAATGTTCTTCAAAAACGACTTTGCCTGCCTCAGCCTTGTGGGGCTCGATCGGTAGCGGATACTTGGGGACTGGAAGTTCACTCAGAAACGCTTCGACATCTCGGAAATCCGATTCCCACTGATGAAACTGCTGCGGTCCATTCTCTTTGACCAGCATGAACTGCATCAGGCCGCGGTGCCCTTTGCCGGCAAAGCCGTCGATATAGAGATGCTGTTTGCGGCGATAATGCCACCAGGGTGGCGCATCCATGTCGTGATGCAACATCTCGGCAGGACTGCGCAGTGGTTCAATCGTCAGGTCGGGATTGCGATAGTTCATCAGCGCCACGCCGAACATCACGGCATTGCTGCTACCAACGCTTGTTCCCAGCGGCATCGCCATCAGCCCCAGGTCCATGTGGGTCAGTGGCTTGCCGGTGCGAAGCTTTTCACGCCGCACTTGTTCGGTCAGCGTCTCCAGTGCATAGAGGGTATTGGGAGCCCCTGGGAATGATGTGCCGAAGAGATTGCCTCCGTGGCATGCAAAGCAGTTCATCACCATCTGGCCATCGGCCGTCTGGATGTACTGAAGAGTCTCTCCATTCTTCTGCGGGTTGACGGAGAGGCCGAAGCGAAGTCCCCTGAGCGCCAGCGACTCTCCTTCGCTTCTGGTATCCACTAGTGGCAGATTGGCCGGTTGGGCAAGCAAGGTTTCCAAGGTCGTTCGATCGAAGTCGGCAGGCAGGTAGGTGGAGTTGGTCAAATGCTGGTAGCCGCTACGTGCCTCGGGGGACATCCCCTCCCAAGCTACCCGCCACTGATTCGCCAGCGATTGCTGGAGAAGAATGTCCTCGGGCCTGGCCGCCTCCGACCAGATCGACTCCTCGGCCCTGCCGCCAGAGGGCGCCTGCATCAGCAAAAGGATCAGGAAAATAATCCGTCCCACCATGGAAATGACTCGGTTCGCATCCAAGGGTTTTGACCCAGCTTACGGGATCCGCGTTCGCTTTCGACGCCACATCTATCATGATAGGATGCAGACAATGAAGGGAAGAGTCGGCATCCGTGCCAAAACGGGGGAAAGGTCGATGGAAGGAACGAGGAAATCGATTCAACTGGTCGGTATGGGGGAGGCGCTGTTCGATCTCTTCGCCCACCAGGAGGTGATGGGGGGAGCGCCGCTCAATATGGCCTTCCACACTCGTCAACTGACGCAACTGGCCGAATCCCTTGGCTACTATCCCTCCACTTCGGTCGCCGTCGTCAGCTCGGTAGGGCGCGACCGTCTGGGCGATGCAATCGCCGGTCAGCTGGCATCGCACGGCGTGGAAATCAATTGGCTGCAGCGCCATCCCGAACTTCCTACTGGTACCGTTCGGGTGGAATTGTCTGCCGGTGAGCCGACTTACACGATCATGGAGGGAGTCGCCTGGGACCATCTGGTGTGGGACCAGTCGCTGCAGAGGCTGGCCGAATCCTGTTCGGGGGTTTGCTTTGGTACGCTGGCTCAGCGGCACTCGGCCAGTCGCCTTGCGATCTCGCATTTTCTCGAAAGCGCCAGGCATGCTCACCGACTGCTTGATGTCAACCTGCGTCCTCCCTTTGTCGATACTCCTACCCTGCGTTTCAGTTGCCAGCATGCGACGCTTCTCAAATGCAATAGCGACGAACTGAAACTGCTGCTGAATGTCTTTGCCTGCGACAGGCCGGAGAGTACGGAGGAGTTGGAGCGACCAGATGGGCTGAGCGATCGATGGCTGGCGGCGGTGCGTCAGTTGATCGATCAGTTGCCGGTGGAATCGCTGTTGCTGACACGGGGCGCTCTTGGGTGCACGATGATCGACCGGCAAACCCATTGGAGTGGCCAACCGGTATCGATGCCACCTCTTGCAGACGCCGACTCCGTCGGGGCAGGAGATGCAACCGCTGCGACTTACCTAGCCGGTGTGGTGGCAGGATGGAGCCCCCAGAGGATCGTTGCGGTGGCCAACTGGTATGGCGCCTGGGTTGCCTGCCGTCGAGGAGCGACGCCGTCGCTGGATCCTGCGGCCCGAGACGCTCTGGCCGTGCTGCTGCAGCAATATTCGTGACTCTCATGGAGACAACCGCGCTGACTCCTATCGGCCAAGAAGAATAGAACTACGACCTTTTCTCGTACCAGATTCCGCCTCAAGCTTCCCCGGAATAGTATTCTGATCGGATTGGTGCAGTTCGGATTGCTTTCGATCTATCCGCTCGCACCGATAGGAAAAAGCTCGTCATCCCGACCAAACACTCATTGCCTTCTCGAACCGCCAACGAAACCGCGATGTTTCTGTTGCCTCATTCTGTTGGCAGAATCCGATTGAAAAGGGATTAACAATTCGAGGAAATTGTAGTTTAAAAGGGGTATTTAAATGAAACACCAGCTTCTAATCGCAAAGCCAGCTCGGATGGGTCATCCAGCGAATGCCTCCTGGGGATGAAAAATGAGATCATGGCAAATCATCCGAAGCAATTCAGGGAAACCAAATGATCCATAAGAAATTCATATTTCTTGCCGGTCACCATCGAAGTGGTACATCATTGCTCCATGAAATTATCCGCGAACATCCAGCCATTAGTGGATTTCGAAATACGGGGGTCCCTGAAGACGAAGGTCAGCATCTTCAATCGGTTTTCAAACCGGCTAATTCTTTTGGAGGACCAGGGAAATATATCTTCAATAAGAATTCGGTAGTGTCCGTCAAGTTGCGCACATTGGATTTCCAGCCCCTCTGTGCCAATATGACGTGAGACAACTGCCTTCGCGGAAATTAAGCTACAGGGCGAGGAGTTGTGAGCCATGTCAACAGACAAAGACGGTCCCGAAAAGTACCCCACTGAGGTCCCTG
>JBIINB010000268.1:0-2666 GCA_044337705.1 Pirellulaceae bacterium
CTTGCGGGGAACGATCGATGGCTGGCTCAGACCACTGGATGCATGGGCGAGGACGATGCTTCTGGTGGCCTGCACTGCATTGCCATCGAAAGCTGAGGTGGTGGATTTTGAAGGGCTGCTCTCAACGCCCAACAGCTATTACGACGGAGGCCCCAATTCCAACACCGACGGGTTTTCGATCGGATCGGCGTATTTTCCCAACGAATACTCTAGTGATTTTGGTGGGTACTGGTCGGGCTGGGCGTATTCGAACGTGGTCGATTCAACGAACGGCAGTTACACGAATCAGTATGCCGCTTATCCTGGTTCGGGTTTTCAGTCTGCAACTTACGGCGTCGCATATGGGGATACCTACATCAATTTCGTTACGCCCGTAAATCCCCAATCGATGGCGATCGCCAATACCACCTATGCCGCATTGACGATGCGGGACGGGGACCGCTTCTCGAAGAAGTTCGGCGGGCCCACGGGGTTGGATCCAGATTACTATCGAGTTCGGATCATCGGCTACACAGGCGAGAATGCGACGGGATCGAGTACGTCGTTCATCGACCATTACCTGGCCGACTTTCGTTTCCCAGAGAGCCAGCTGGATTTCATTCAAGCCGACTGGAGAACGATCGATCTTTCTGGACTGGGTCGGATCCGTTCGATCGGATTGGAGATCGATTCCAGCGACCGTGGTCAGTTCGGAATCAACACCCCTGTCTATTTTGCGATGGATCGGCTTTCTTTCCAGATTTCACCGATTCCAGAGCCCGGGTCGCTGGCGTTGACTTGCATGGTGGCGGCTGCAGGGGTTTTCAGGCGATGCCTCCGTCGTCACCCTGCGAAAAAAATGGGTACTGTTAGCAGCCTCTAGGTTCATGCGAACAGTTCGGTGATCGGTTCTCCGTGGTAGATTGCATGAGGACGCTGGCTGGCATCCATCCAGTGTGCACTGGAGGGAATTCCCAGGAGATGATAGATCGTCGCAGCGAAACGTTCGGGAGTTACCGGGAGTTCTTCAGGATAGGCACCACGGGGATCTGACTTGCCGACCACCGCGCCACCGGCGGTGCCACCACCTGCAAAGAGCACCGACTGGACGGCACCCCAATGATCCCGTCCAGGTAGTTTGTAGTGCTGCTCAAGAAGAGTGATCTGTGGGGTGCGACCGAACTCCCCGGCGACAACGACCAGAGTTTCTCCCAGAAGTCCGGATTCCTCCAGGTCGTCCAAAAGGGCACTCAGAGCACGGTCTGTAGGTGGGAAAAGCTTATCCTTCAGATGAGGGAAGGCGTTCCCATGCGTGTCCCAGGTTTCGTTATTGCCCAGTTGGACCTGGATCATCGGAATGCCCATACCGACCAGTTGGCGAGCCATCCACAAAGACCAGCCGAAGGAATTGTTCCCGTACCGCTCCACTTGCTTAGGATCGGCCTGACTGATGCTCAGCGCCCGTTGCAGTTTGGGGTCGGTCAGCAGGGTGAGCGCTTGAGCCCGGTAGCGATCCAGTGACTGGTTGGAAGCAAGGTGTTCGATCTGGTCCTGCCGATGATTGAGCGCTTGAAGTAGACCTAGGCGATCGGTAAGCCGACCTTGGGCCCAGTCTGAGCCCAATCCAAGTTGAGGCACTCCAAAGACACGTGGGTCGGGTTTACCACGTTGCTGATGATCGAACGAGTACTCGGGGAACGCCCCGTAGGACTGATTATCAAACGGTGATGCTTGGAGCAGCCAGGGGTCATGCTGCGGTCCCATCTGCCCCGCGTTCTGACCTGGAATCACGCGGCCAGACGAGTGAACCAAGGATTCGGGAAGGCAAACAGCCGTCGGCAAATTGTTGGGGGCCGCCAGTTGAACGCCAGCGATGGCAGCGATCGATGGTTCATCCAGGCGAGTTGGCGCATTGGGGTTGAAGCCAGCCGGAAGTGTCGATCGCCCGGTCAACATGATGTGGTGTCCGGCCGAGTGATCGTTGGAGGGATGGGTTAGGCTGCGGAGCAGACCCCAATGTTGGCTACGTTGCGCCAGCATCGGAAGGTGCTCGCAGATCTGAAGCCCCGGCGTGGTGGTGGCGATCGGGCGAAACTCGCCACGGATCTGCTCCTCTGCTTGCGGCTTCATGTCAAAACTGTCGTGCTGCGAAAGTCCCCCCGAAAGGAAGATGAAAATGCAGGATTTGGCTTTTCCAAACGATCCTCGAATCGGCTGCTTTGCCCCTTCCGCCCGTAGCTCCCCAAGGTGGCTCATTCCAAGCCCCAAGATCGACGAAGCACCGGCCTGGATCCACCGCCTCCTGTCGACCCCCTGGTGTGCCAGCATGGTCGCTACTCCTCCCCAGGATTCGAAAATCGATGCAACCAGCCGAACTGGTCACCGCCTACCTTTTGACCCTAACAGAAAAGCCTCCGTGATTCCACCAGGATTCCGCAGCTTCGCGGTCCAGGAAGCTGAGGTGGCAAGCCATCGCTGAACTGCATTACGTGGCGTTGGATCCTGACAGATATTCCGGTTTTGCCGAAAGGGACATTCGCGATGCCAGGGTAGTAGAGTTAGAACCGGGGCTCCGAACATGGGTTTGGGAAGAAGCAGGCAAGGCAATCGGGCTCTGAGGCTCCCCTATGGCTGACGGTTGGTTGGGTGGTAGGGCTTGGGGCGAATGAGGAAGGAGTGATTTCGAA
>JBIINB010000153.1:0-10079 GCA_044337705.1 Pirellulaceae bacterium
GCCCCGGCCCGTGATCGCACCGAAACCAAACTGCAAACCAAGATAGGTGTTCCCAAGTCGCCGTCCTCTTCATCGCAGTCGCTCGCCTAAAGATCGTCATAACCGCCGCCACACTCGCCTTCCAATCGATTTCCTCACACACCCTACGCCCCAGGCCCATGCATTTTTTTCGTAGGGTGTGGGAGCCGAGTTCCGGCCAGCGAACACACCGAGACCCACATCGGAACCACGCCGTGGCAGTTTCAGTTATCACCTCGTCTTCATGACCGAGCGACTCGCCGGCGTCGAGCCGTCCACAAACTCAGACCCACCAGATAAAGCACACCAGTCGACGGCTCGGGAACCGCTTCCACATAGATGGAGTTTCGGCGAATGACATCCACCACCGTCCATCCTGCTGCCACTGGAACCACGAGGGAGAGCGATCGGGATCCGGAGTCGACACCAGGTGACAATAAAAAGTCCTCGAAATCATCCGTGCTATTGCCATAGTCGTAGTTCACGGTGATCCCTAAATAATTCACCACATCGCTCCAGATCGTCGTATTCAGCTTGCCCTGAAAGCTGTTGGCGAAGGAATAGTCGACCGAGAATTCTGCAGTGAAGGTATCGGGTGTCGTGTTGTTGATGTACAAAGTCGACCATGTCGTATTGAAAATATCGATGACGCCTACTGAATCGATTGTGCCATCAGCCTGAAGGTCGGTTTCAAAGACATCACCGATGCCAAAGGGTGACTGGGGCCAGAAGCCAGGCGAAACAAGGACTCCGTTTCGATAGTAATTGAAACTCCCAGACGCAGACCCTTGGTCCGCTATGGCATCGGCCCATCCAAACGAAGCAGCATCTGCAGTTGCCGTCACGCCAACTGGAAGCGATGCAAGTGAGTTTCCACCGGAGTCTTTTAGATTTACCCACTCAAATCGCATGGTGCCCGATGAAGACAGCACCAAACCGGCCTGCAAACGCGTCTGCCAGAAAATGCTGGCAAGAAGCAACAGAACCATCACCGTTTTCCGATGCATGGGAAAGCACCTCATGGACCTTGGGGAAGCATGCGACAGATGCAGGGCTGAATGGTAGCCCTGGAGCGCATCAACGACCGCAAGGGAAATGCCGCCTTGCGCTCACGTTTGTCTAGTCGCGAGAATCCCTGGTGCCTGGGACAGAAATTTTTCGCATTTTCCGTATTCGACTTCGCGGATAATCTGGCCTGGCGGTTCCAGTGGTTTCCGGTCAGCACTTCCTAAACTTTATTTAGGAAGAAAGGTACGGGTGCCGGTTCGTCTTCCTGCGTCTGGTCCTCCCGACTTCCTGGTGTTGCAAACGCGGTAGTGACGGACCCGCCAGCTCCATTCCGGAATCGGCCATCCCGGCTTCGCTTCTTCAAACAGTGTGGTTGGCATGCCGAGCCAAGCGAAGAATAGTTCAAGAAGGAGCTCGGGCTTGTTTGAGGCTGTCGGCACCGCTATCCAATCACAAAATCATGTCTGAAAGAGCTTGGCTGTTGGACGATGGATCGAGTTCGGGAAAGCCGTCGCGAATCGCTGCTGATCCACTCTTCGGCTCGACACGCCCAACCGTCAGTCGCGGTAAGTCATCGCGTGCCGTCGTGTTCAGGCCGGTTCTGAAGTGGCAATGAAGGCTGTCTTCATCCGGATATCGTCCTTGCGACTGATCGAAGTCGGCGATCTTCAGAAGGATTGCAGCCAGATTCCGCAGTCCCGTTGCATTGCCATAGATGTGGATGTCGGGACCGCACCCCAAATCCTGCGAAATCCACGCGATCAGATACTCCCGAGCCAGGAGGGTACTCGTCTGTGATCCCTTGGGCGACATGATGATCCTCAAAAAAGGTATCGGCGGTTAGCGGGGATTTTTCCCGTCCACCGTCATCCTACCCTAGTCGTCTCCCACCAGATGTGCAGTCTGGAAATTCGGTTTCTTGGTTGATGGATTTGGGTTGGAGCATCCCGCAGGTCCATGTGTCTTCCGTTAGCCGGACCAGGCTTGAGGCCGGTTGTTTTTTTGCTGCAGCGAAGAGGATGTATTGCGCCGCTACGACCGGCGGCTAGCGCTTGCCGCTAAGAACCTATCCGTAAAGCTGTGAAATCCTAACCCGCAGCGTAAGCAAGGGACGGTTCTCGGATAGGCTCTAAGGTTTGAAGTCGCGAACGCCCCGCACGCGGCGCTGTGGTTGGATGCAATTGGCGTCCATTCAAACTGAAGGTTGCCGCTGGATCGACTGGCCGGACCGCGCTGCTGTGGCAGTTGAGTTCCCTCGCGAACACATCGGGTTACTTTTGCTTGGCGGTAGCTCTTGCAGGTGGCTGGGCCGAAGATTGCACGGCAGGAATTCGCTTCTTTCCTCGATCGCCATCTGGACCGATCGGAGTAACCATGTTGGAATACGGGCAAGCCCCTGCATTCCGAACAGGAAATGCGGCTTGTCACTTTCTGGAGGATTTTTGATGCGGTCTCATTGGTCGTGGTCTTTTTCGGTTTGTCGCTTGAGCGTTCTCGGGCTACTGGTCTTGTGCTTCACGACTCGCTTGTCGGCATGGCAGGACGATGGAACGCAGCTTCCCAAGCCGGATCCGAGTTTCCGAGGCACCATCGGAGAGACATATCGCGATTCGAAGCCCAGCTATCCGCTTCCTGTGACGGCTCGTCCTGGAAGCCCCAATGTGCTTCTGATTCTTCTGGACGATGTCGGATTTGGTATGTGCTCAACGTTGGGTGGCCCGGTTCCGACACCCAGCCTCGACAAACTGGCGGCCAATGGCCTGGTCTTCAACCGATTCCACACCACGGCCCTCTGCAGTCCGACTCGTGGTGCCCTGCTGGCTGGCCGCAACCATCACTCGATCGCCACCGGGGTGATCATTGAAATGGGGACCGGTTATCCGGGCTACACCGGTATCATCCCGCGCAGCACCGCGCTGGTTTCCCAAATGCTTCGGGATAATGGGTATGCAACCGGCATGTTCGGCAAATGGCACAACACACCCGAACCCGACATCAGTCCGGCCGGTCCCTTTGATCGCTGGCCGACCGGTTTGGGATTCGATTATTTTTATGGTTTCAACCAGGGGGAAACCCACCAGTACTATCCGGTTCTCTATCGCAACACAACTCAGGTACCGCAGCCTCGCCAGCCAGAGCAAGGGTATCACTTCACGGCCGATATGACCGACGAGGCGATCGCGTGGATCCGCAATGTCCGCGCTGCCAATCCGGACAAGCCGTGGTTCAACTACTTCAGTACCTCGGGTATCCATGCGCCGCATCATGCTCCCAAGGCATGGCGAGAAAAATATGTCGGCAAGTTTGATCACGGATGGGATCGTCAGCGCGAACTGACGCATGCCAAGCAGTTGGAGATGGGAGTCATTCCGAAGGGGACACGCCTGACCCCGCGGCCTGCCGAAGTACCGGCATGGGAGACACAGTCCCCTGAGGCGCGACGGGTCTACGCACGGCTGATGGAGAACTACGCGGCGTACATGGCCTACACGGACTATGAGGTAGGGAGGTTAATCGACAGCCTGGAAGAGTCTGGGGAACTGGATAACACGCTGATCCTGTACGTCCTCGGTGACAATGGTGCCAGCGCGGAAGGAGGTTTGGAAGGAACCTTCAGCGAGATTGCCAGCCTCCTTGGGGTCCAACTGGGTCTGGAAAGCACCCTGTCGAAAATCGATGAAATCGGGGAAGCCAGCAGTGAGCCGCATGTGCCGGTGGGCTGGGCCTGGGCGATGAACGCTCCCTTCCAATGGACCAAGCAGGTGGCGAGCCATTTCGGCGGGACTCGCAATCCGATGGTGGTGCACTGGCCCAAGGGAATCCGGGCCAAGGGGCAGCGCCGCGATCAGTTCCACCATGTGATCGATGTGGTGCCAACGATTCTGGAGGCAGCGGGTATCCCCGAACCGAAAGTCGTCAACGGCATTCCCCAGAAGCCGATCGAAGGTGTCTCGATGCTCTATTCATTTGATGATGCAGACGCCCCCAGTCGGCGGACAACGCAGTATTTTGAACTGGCGACCAATCGCGCGATCTACCACGATGGTTGGGTCGCCTGCAGTCGCTACGGACTTCCCTGGGTGACGGCCGGACGAAGCGATGGATTTGAGCAGGCGCCGTGGGAGCTCTATCACGTCGATGAAGACTTCAGCCAGGCGGTCGATCTGGCCAAGCGGAACCCGGAGAAGCTGGACCAGCTGAGAAAGCTGTTCATCGAAGAAGCCAAAAAATACGATGTCTTTCCGCTGGACCCTCGCTTCTCAGAGCGGATGGATCCCAGGCTACGGATTGCGGGTGAGCCGAAGACGCGATGGACGTACTACGGCAACCAGGTTTCGCTTCCTGAACCGATCGGGCCACAACTCTTTCCTACAGCTCACACGATCACCGCCCAGTTGACTGTGCCTCAGGGAGGTGTCGAGGGAGTGGTCGCATGTGCGGGGGCCTTTTCGGCGGGCTGGTCGCTGTATGTCAAGGAGAACCGTCCTTACTTCCACTACACTTTCTTCGAGATCGCTGACGTGACGATTCCGGGAACGATGGCTCTTCCATCTGGCAAGGTGACGCTTCGCACCCAGTTCGTGCCCTCGGGCGATCCGCAGTTTGGCGGGAAGCTGAAACTGTTTGTGAACGATCAGCCTGCAGGCGAGGGGGAGTTGAAGCGAACCGCTTTCCGCCATGGCCTGGAACCGTTTGAAGTCGGAAGAGATTCGGTGACACCGATTGCACCCGAGTATCGCGGCAAGGGAGCGTTTCCTTTCTCGGGGACGATCGAGAAGGTGACCTTTGAGCTGAACCGGTAGAGGCCCTCTCCGGCTCAGCGATGCATCGGGAACTCGGTCGCGGACAGCTCCTGCGGTCCATCGGTCCTGTGATTGGAAGAGCGAGTTAGTGGGCTACTGAGTGGTCTACTACGCTCGGGGTCAGCTGGACTCTTTCACTTCGTAGCCTGCGCGCTGGGGGCGTTGGCAGAGGCCTTGGGCTTCGCGATCATCGAGAATGGTCTGGGACGCATTGTCCCAGCGAATGGGCCGCCCGATCTGGCAGGCGATGTTGCCCAAGTGGCAGAGGGTAGCGCTTGCATGCTGGCTGACAGGATCGGAGATGGTGGGCTTGCCGGAACCCAGCAGATCGAAAAAATTCCCAATGTGATTCTGGATCGCATCCAGCTTCCCCACCCGCTCGGGCCGCTCGAGGTTATCGTGAGCGTACATCCGAAATGAATCGCGCGGCAGTGGTTGGCTGGTCAGTTGTTCGACTGGTGAGCCCTCCAGGGTGCCGCGATTGACGAAGATGCGTCCTTCGGAGCCGGTGAAGAGGATGCCGTTGCGTCCTTCGTCCAGCACCTCCATCTGAACGCCCCCCGGGAATTCGTATCGCACCCGAAAATCGGTCGGTACGTTGTAGGATTGATTGGATGGATCGGGCCACTGGGCGTCAGCCTCGACAAGGGTTGGCATTTCACCAATCCCCCACAATGCGATATCCAGATGGTGAGCACCCCAGTCGGTCAGTTGGCCACCGGCGTATTCCCGCCACCATCGGAAGGTGTAGTGCGATCGCTCAGGGACATAGGGTCGTTCGATCGCCTGTCCCTGCCAGAGATCCCAGTTCAGATGCTTGGGAGCTTTGGTCGATTCGAAGGGGCCGCCTCGTTCATTCTTCCCCAGGACGACGTCGACTCGCTGTAGTTTGCCGATTCTGCCTTGATGCACCATCTCCACCGCCAGTCGAAAGCGATGGTCGCTTCGCTGCCAGGATCCAACCTGAAAGGTCTGGGGAAATTTTTTCCAGGTTTCCAGGATCGGTTTCCCTTCGGCGATGGTCAGGGTCAGAGGCTTTTCGCAGTAGAGAAATTTTCCGGCCGCCAGGGCGTCGATCGCCATTTTGGCATGCCAGTGATCGGGGGCACCTATCATCACCACATCGACTTCCGGACGCCGTAACAGGTCTCGGTAATCCTCATGAATCGTCGGCGTGCTTCCGAAACTGGCGCGCGCTTGTTCGCGCACATGGCGATCGACATCGGCGATGGCCACCACATCGCCGAAGGATCGAGCGATCTGCCCGATGACGGTTCCCTGGTAGCGGCAACCGATCAATCCGATCCCCGCCCGCTCCGACTTCCACCGGGGTTTTGCCGAAGCAAGCGGCGCCGTGGTCACCGCCAGGGCCGCTGCGATCAGGTGCTGGAGCCAATCGCGTCGCGCGGTGTGCATGGAGCTACCTCATCCGATCGCGGACAATTCTTTTCAGCGATGCTCAGGGTAAAAAAAGATCGGCTGGCAGATGCCAACCGATCGTGCAAAAAGCTTGTTAAAACAACTATTGTTCCAACGATCGATTATTCGATCGGCTGGATTTCCACGTTGCGGAACTCGACTGCGTCCCCATGGCCGGCGAAGCCGAAGAAGCCTTCGGTCAGGTCCTTGCCGGGATGGGGCGAGTTGGCCATGTACTCGGTGATCGTCGAAAGGTCGGTATCGAGAATCAGCGTGCCATTGAGTTCGACGCGGATCTTTGATCCTTCGACATGAACTTCCTGGAAGTTCCACTGACCAACTGGGCGATGGTACCCACGAGCTGCGGCGGCCATACCGTAGGCGCTTCCGTGGTACTGGCGGGCATCCAGTTTGGCATACTGGCTGGCGTCATTGTCCAGTACCTGCAGTTCGCACATGCCGCTGTAGGCAGGGTCCCCTTCGCCGGGATAGCGAATTGCCAGGCCATTGTTGCCGCCAGGTGGGAGGCGGAACTGGAGCCGCGCTTTGAAGTTCTTGTACTTATCCTTGGTGAAGAGGACACCCCCTTTGCCTTCCTTGCATCGGATGGCGCCGTCGACCACTTCGTAGTTGTCGGTGGCACCCTGCCAGCCTTCCAGTGACTTGCCATCGAACAGTGGTCGGTAGCTGGTCTTCGACCCTTCCTTCAAGATCTGATTGGCTTCGTCTGCGCCGATTTCCCGCAGGTAGATATTGCGCCAGGAGATCTCTTGGCCGTGTGTCTGCAACTGGATTGGTCCCTTGGCAAACAGCGTTCCCTTGCGGTCGAAGTAGTTTTCCATGCGGGCGTGATCGACCACCATTTTGCCGTTCAGCCAGACGCTGCAGCGTTCACCGACCAGTCGGATACGGAGCTGGTTCCATTGGCCGAATGGATTATCGGCCAGCACCAGCGGATCCTTTCCGGCGGCACCGGGGCTGTTGTTCCAAAGGCCTCCGCTTCCCTTGTCGGCACCCAATTTAAATTTTTCGGGATCGGTAAAATCCCAGATCTGCACCTGAGGATTGCCCCGCAGATAGATCCCGCTGTCGGCTCGGGCGACTGTCTTGTACTGGATCAGGAGGTCGAAGTCGCCATACTCGGCATCGGTGGTGGCGTAGACCCCTTCGCCGTCGTTGTAGAGGACGCCTCCGTCGGTCACCTTCCAGTGCTTGGCCAGATCTTCGTTCCAAGCCTTCTTCTCGTCATCGCTTTTTTTGGAAAAATCGCGAGGGTCCAGGTGGGGGCAGCCATGCCAACCAGCAAAGCTCTTGCCGTCAAAAATCGCCTTAAATCCCTCTGGCGGCGACTGAATCAGAATCTCTTCCGCCTGCGACGGCAACGTATGGACCAAGGATGAAACGGCGACCAGGCCAAGTGCGGTCTGGCGGAGGAAGGAACGGCGGGGAAGGAAAAACATCGGGGGTCAAGCTCCAAAAGGAAACGGGAGGATGGTGGGAGGGGCTCAGAAACGATTGGACGTTTCCGGAACCGTCAGTTTACTTGCCACGAGGGGTCGTATGCAAAGGGAGAACGGGAAGTTCGATCGGGCTGGTGGAAGCCAGGGAGGCGGTGGGAGGGCCTGTCGTTTCTCCTGGATCGACCCAGGCATCGGTGTGGAAGTGTTTGCCGTAGACGCCATAGTCATGGAAGGCGAACCGTTTGGCTAATCGATAGGCCCAGCTTCGCTCCGGGATTTCCGTACCGGGAACGTACTGGGAACGATGCGGTGTGATCCCTTCCAGTTCGGCCATCACCGTCTGGCGCTGCGTGGTATCGCGGGCTCCGTGACGTCGTGCCAGTTGCTGGAGAAGGTCAGGCCGTTCCAGCACCACGCAGCCTCGGGTGTTCTTTGCGACTGTCTCGCGGAAATCTCTCAGGAAGGCACTGTTCTGAAACTTCTCGCGCAGTGGCCGATCGTCATGAATCGTCTCGGTCGCCAACTGGATGATGGGGCATGGTTCGATATCCCCCGCGGGTCCGATGTGGTGCGTGAAGCCGGTGACCGCAGGACAGAGGGCTTTGCCATCGGCATCGTGGTAGGCATCGATGACGATGATCGGTTTGTTGACGCGCGTGTCGACAACGAACTGACGGACGCGGCGTAGCTCCTCGGTGCCGAGCGCCAATTCGGGACTGCTGTGCGGCCCGACGACGCGGTAGACATGGAACCAGCAGTACATCACCCCCATTTCGATCAGCCGGTCGACCCATTTGTCTTGTACCAGCGAGTCGATATTGGTTTTGCAGACACTGGTGCAGACCCCGGTCATCACCTTATTGTCGAGGCAATTTCGAAGACCTTCCATCGTTTTGCTGAGTACACCGTCCTTGCCTCGCCGCTGGTCGCTGACAATCTCGGTCCCTTCAACGCTGATCAGCGGTGTGACATTGCCGAGTTGACGGAGCCTTTTGGCAGTTGCCTGGTCGATGAAGTGGCCATTGGTAAATACTTGGAAATAGGCATCGGGATGCCGCTGGATCAAATCCAGAAGTTCCTTATGCAGAAATGGCTCTCCTCCCAGAATCCCAAAGAAGGCATTCCCCATTTCCTTCGCCTGCCGGATGGTGCGGTCGGCTGTTTCCAGATCGATCTTGGTTTGCTTGGCCGCGACGTCGACCCAGCATCCCTGGCATCTCAGGTTGCAGGTGTTGAGGATCGAGATATAGAGAAAGGGTGGGAAGAATTCTCCACGTCGGAGTCTCGCTTTGTGCTTCTGGACGCTGCGCAGCCCTTTCCAACCAGCCAGCCAAGTCAGCTTCCAAAGCAGCCGCTTGTCGGTCTCCAGCAGCAGCCGTTTGGCCATTCGCAGATACATCGATGCGGTTCCCTGTGTGCGTCCAGTCGAAGCCCCAAGGTGGGACGATTCACCTCTATGTTAGCCGAGCACCTGTCCCAGCGACAGCAATTCTTCGCGAAGGATCGGGTAGGGAAGTTCGGGAATTGAGGTCTTGTTTTTTTCGGCAAGATGAATTGCCGCCGCTGCGCTTTGGCCCAGGACCATGAAGACCGGTTCCATGCGGATCGACCCATAAGCGATGTGTGTGGCGCTCAGGGCAACAGGCACCAGCAGGTTTTCGCACTGTCCGGCTTTGGGGAGCAGGCTGCGGTAGCTGATCGGATAGGGGGGAAATCCGCCGACCTGCACATCCCCTTCGTTTCGGACGATTCCCTGGGGATCGACATAGCGCTGGACATTGTGGGAGTCCATCGTGTAGGCAGCCATACCGACGCTGTCTTCCACCCTCTCCTTGCCTCGGCAATTCGCTTCGGTCATTCGATATCGTCCCACCATGCGGCGCGCCTCACGGACATAAAGCTGAGGCGACCATCCGCGATCGGACTGGAATTCATCGCGGCACAGTCCCCACTGAGCCGCCTGCCGGCGAAGCTTTTCAGGGACTCGAGGGTGATTCACCATGGTCCAGCAGAGTCCCTGCTGGTAATGAAGATGTTCCAGGTAGAGAGCGGACCGCTGCTCATAAGATGCCTCTGGCCACCGGTCGCTCAGCCCGATCGCGTCGGTGGAAAATCCAGTGTTGTTGTTTGTGTCGGTTTTTCGGTTCGGCATGGGAAGGCTGTGCCAAGGAAGGATGGGCAATCCTCGTTCGCATTGCCTCAGCAGCAGTTCGTAGTCTTCCGGGTTGTAGTCCGGCGGTGCCGGGAAGGGGATCTGATTGGTGGGATCATCGGTTAGGCACATCCGAAGGCAGTAGGCTTGAACGTGCCGGTCGCCACTTCCGTCTGTTCCGGGCGGCTCAGGCGAGATCCATCGCAGCAGGCCGCTCTT
>JBIINB010000154.1:0-10071 GCA_044337705.1 Pirellulaceae bacterium
GATGCCCGAAGGCCCCAGTGAGAAACTCAACGCCTGGAAATGCGGCTACCATACAGCGCGATCTCTGATCGGCATGCAGTCCGCTCTGAAGTCCCTGGGCTAAGCCCTCCATTTATAGGCTTGGTGTGACGCGGTCGTCGATCTTGGAACTCAATGGCACTGACGGACCAATTGCGGAACATTCGCATTCACCGGGCCGCAATGCATGCAGGATCTTCTGCTAACAGCTTGGCCACGAATCCTTCGGCGAGCGGTGGGCGTCAGCCCACTGTTTCACTTTCTCGACTGCCTTGCTCACAATGCCTGAAACAGGGAACTTACGTCCCCCGCTCACAGAGAAATGCCATTACACATCATCTGACGAGTCGACGGCAGGGCATGGAGCAATCGAAAGAACACATATCACGAGCGGGGATTGCCGCTCCAGGCGGGAGGTATCCGCAGAGCGAAACTACGGGCGCGGTACGTCCGGGATCTCCCAATCGAGTCCCAATTCGGCAACCGCCCCCGGCGCCTCATACACAAAGCGATGACCCTTCGGACCATCTGCAAGATCGAAAAGATAGGACAGCCCCACTTCGCTCCCTCGCAGGCTGGTGGTCTGCCAGCCGACATTCTCCAGTCGCTCTCCCTCAGGCCCCAGAAGATATGCTTCGTTGTTCATCGCCCAACTGCGAAACGATTCCATCGTCTGCTGCGCCTGCAACAACTGAATCCTGGCGTTGATCTCATACAGCTTTCCATTCTTCCGGATGCGATCGACACTGACCGATAGATTCCCAATCTGCACCACCTTCCGCCCTGGTTCATCGAGCGCATCGATCGTGGCCTGTACCGTTTCGCCAGGAAGGGCTGTCTGGAAGGTGCCTCGCATCTTCAGCACACCCTCCGGAAGGGATGCTGCACCCGATCGTGCGAATGCAAAAACCGCTTCCAGTTGGTTGGCGCCGGGAGCCGGCTGGTACTCAGGCGACGCATCGGGTGCTGCTGGCTGCAGCAGCGTTCCATCGCCAGCCTCCAGCACTAGCTTGCGCATCGGAAATTGAAGAAAAACCGGTTTTAAACGTGGCTCCCAGCTAAACCACGCCTTCCACTCCCAACGGGACTGCGAGGGGGAAGCCACATGATTGACCGCCATCGCTTCCGCCAACTCCACACGAAAAGGACCGGCATAGGCGGCGCGTCCGGAGCGGGGAGGAGCCCCCGCAGCACGCGCGCGAATCGGCAGTCCAGCTTCCACCGAGACGAAGGGGGGGATGTCCATCGCTGCTTCATCCAGCCAATGATCGAGCGCCTTCCAGAACAGCTCATCCTGCCAATCGACTTCCATCTTGCGGTCGGGCAGTTCGTCGGGAACCTGAAGCGAATTGCCCGACTGCTCCTGCAACTGCTCTATCACCTCGCGCAAGGTGTAGGTGCCACTAAGCCGAATCCGTGAAGGCCGGACTAGGTCGCTGATGCGCCTGGCCTCCAGTTGCTCCCGAAGTCGCTCCAGGCGGATTCGCATTTCGGGCGCCATCGCATCATCGATCGGCGGCAGTTGGCTCAGGATCTCCGGGCCAAGTTCTCCCAACGTCCGCTCGGCCGCATCCCGCCTCTCCAACGAATCAGCATCCAGCTGAGCGACCAAACCAGCCACCTGTTCCTGCGTATCGACCTGCGACGGCTCATCCTGAGCCAGGCAGATCGAACCACATCCTGTGACGACAGCAAGGAACAGAACAGCCAGCCCATAGAACGATGGCCCCATCGGAATCGCATCGAGCGTGCCAGCGATCCTTCTGTTGCTGATCCCCATGACTTTGCGTCTCATCGATTCCTTCCTGGCATATTTGTCTTTGCCCCACATCTCCCACCACTTTCGATCGACCGTTGCAAACGACCGTTCGGCTTCGTCTATTGGCCGCCAGTTGCCTTCGATCGATTCGTCGCTCAGGGACCACCCAACCAGCGGCTAGCGAAGTCGGCAAAGTGATTCCAGTCTTCCAGCAGGATATCGTGCTTGCCAACCCGCAGGTGATACCCCACGCGGCTGCCGACCGAACGCGAAGCTTCGGGCAACGTCGCCGAAGGCAGCCCCTGATGCCCCAGTAGTTCAAAGGCAGGTCCGGCATACCACCCGCTCAAGTATTCACCCAGCGGATCGGCCCACTGGTCCTCGGTGGCGCTGGCGATGTAGACCGGCCGAGGGGCGATCGCTGCAATCAGCAGATGCTGATCGATCGGAAGCGACTCCTCACGGTCATTGTATTGTCGGAAATTGCGACAGAACCAATGAGGGAATACCTGATTGATGCGAGCCACCGATTCCCCGAAAGCTCGCTTGCTCAGTGCCGCTCCGCCACAGCCGGAGTTATTGGAATAGACAATCGCCATGCGGGAATCCTGAGCCCCCGCCCACAGCGCTGTCTTTCCCAGCCGCGAGTGACCAATCGCCAGAAAAGGTTTCGACTGCAGTTCAGGCAGCTGCTCCAAAGCATCGACCATCCGGGACATTCCCCAAGCCCAGGCACTGATCGTTCCCCAACGATCAGGATGCGCTTCATCGGGGATGAACTCCGGGTATAGCGAGTGGACTCCGTTGGTGAATCCGTCGTCGAAATCGGGGTCGATATCGCCGCAATAAGCGGTAGCGACGGCAAAGTGCCGCTCCCCGACTATCTCCGCAATCGGCCATCTTGCGATCGACTCGCCACGACCTCCCTCCCCAGCTCGGTTCTGGACGGCTCCCGTATCGTTGGGTACCCAGCCCTTGGGCAATCGTACCTCGGGTGCACTGGTGACGGTGTGGTTGCCGCGAAAATTCAGCCCGACAAAACAGCCGACCGCCGGCTTGTCGGCAGGAAGGTACAGCAGCATATCGATCACCACGCTTCGATCGTTCCGCGTCAGCTTCACCTCCCACTGCTCGCGACGTACCCTCCCTTCATGCTCAATTCCCGATTCGACCTTCTTCGCCTCCATCATGGGCAGTTCTTTGGGCGCGAAACCGTACTCATGCGTCGCGAGCAATTTCACCAGATACTCTTTTTGGCTCGACCACTGGTCAACAGATTCAATCCGCTTGCCATCCGGACCGGCAAGCGGGCTGGTCAGGGTGTACTGCGGCACTTTCGATTCGTCGTAATTGGGAGGCCTGATTTTCACCTCTTGTCCCTCCACAAACGCCATCATGCAACTGGCCAGCAGCATCACAGGTACCCATCGCCCGATGCGTGGGAAGGTCTTCAAGCCATCATCGAGAGGACACATGCTAGGATCTCCGGAAATCACAACCATCCATTGACGGGAATGAGCAGGATAGTGGGTCGATCCGCCATCGGAACGCCCCAGGACAATCGTCCCAGGCAATTTGGCCGACCACGGTCTTCGGATCGCATTTTACAACACCGATATCTCCCGTGATGGTTCTCCAAGGACCAATGGACCCTGCGTCATTCTCTGCTGGAGGGCGGACTTTGGAGCTGCTTACCAATCGCATGAGCTGGCATTTTGCCTCTCAAACTCAAGTCCAACCCCAGGGGAAGGATGGCGACGATTGCCCCGCGGAGTACACTAAAAGGTTGCTCAATCGGGAAAATGTTCCCTGCATCCCCTCTCCCTGCCGTCCCACCCGAAAAGATCGATGAAACCTCCGTACTCACTGCCGAGCCGTCGGCGGAACCAGCCTATCAGCTTGCCCGACCGAACCTGCTGGCGAGTCGCGGTCTCCGTGCTGATGGTCGTTCTGGCGGGCTGCAGCCGGCAGCAGGAGGCAACCACGGCTCCCAAACCCACAGCTCCGCTGGCCAGCGTCACAGGGGAGTCGTGGGTGATCGAACGTACGGGATTCCCCAATGTCGTCCGCGCTCAAGGCTCGCTATGGGCTGATGAAGTGACGACGGTTGGTGCGAGAGTTCCGGGGCAGGTTCTGGAAGTGCTGGTGGAATTAGGGGATATCGTGGAGCAGGGACAAGTCCTTGTGCGACTCGACCCGCAACCCTACCAGCTTCAGGTCGAACAGGCCGAAGCCCAGCTGCTTCAGGCTCGCTCGGCAGTGGGACTCAAGCCGGAAGATCCGGTCGAGAAACTGACCCCTGAGAATGCACCGCCGGTACGCGAAGCGAACGCCATCTGGAACGAAGCCAAGTCGGCGGTTCAGCGTTTGCGCAAGCTGTCGCAGTCCGATGCGATCAGCGCCACCGATCTGGAAGTGGCGGAGGCGGCGGAGCGAGTGGCAGAAGCTCGTTATGCATCTTCCCTGAACAATGTCCGCGAGAAAATGGCAACTATCAGCGTCCAGACCGCTCAGCTTGGCATCGCCCGTCAGCGACTGAAGGAGACGGAGACCGTAGCTCCTTTTCGAGGCATTGTGAGGGAGCGTATGGCAGCACCAGGGAGCTTTGTCACCGCTGGCCAGCAGATGGTTGCCGTCGTTCGCAATCATCCGCTTCGGTTTCGCGCTTCGGTTCCAGAACGCTACGCACACCAACTTGCGGCCGGTCAGCGGGTTCAACTCGATCTCGACTTGGGGCACCAGCCCAGAGAGGTCTCAGTCACTCGCATCAGTCCTGTCATCGATCCAGCCACCCGATCGCTGCTCTTTGAGGCGGAGATCGACAATCAGGATGGATCGCTGCCTACGGGTCTGTTCGCTGAGGCTCAGGTGATCCTCGACGAACAGGTACCAAGCCTTGTGCTCCCCGCCGAATCGATCGTTCGATTCGCCGGGGTCGATAAAGTCTGGAAGATCGTCGACGGGAAGGTGCAGGAACAGCCTGTGCAACTGGGGCGAAGAATCGAAGACCGCTGGGAAGTGCTGGCAGGCATCTCCGAAGGGGATCGATTGCTGAAGCGTGCGGTCGACGGGAAGCCAGGCATCTATCAGGCAACGAGCGATGAAGCCCCGGCAGTGTCGGTCACTCAGAAACCTCCGACTCCCTAACTTGAGACTCGCTGAGGTCCCCTCCCCATGTACTGGCTGGCCGAAATCTGCGTTCGACGCCCGGTCTTTGCCCTGATGCTGGTAGCTGCCATGGTGGTGGCGGGTGTTGTCGCCTTCCCACAACTTGGGATCGATCGCTTTCCGCGCACCGACCTTCCGACCGTCAGCGTCCGCACCGCCTATCCGGGAGCCGCGTCCCAGGAGGTGGAGTCGGAAGTCTCGCAGCGGATCGAAGATGCGGTAGCCACCGTCGCCGGTATCGAAGAACTGCGATCGATCTCCTCCGATGGTTCCTCCTACGTCATTTTGACCTTCGGCCTGGACCGCGAAATCGACGCAGCTGTTCAGGACGTGCGAGACGCAGTCGCTGGGGTTCTCAATCGACTACCTCAGAACGTCGACCCCCCCATCATCACCAAGCAGGACACCGAATCATCGCCGATCATGAGCATCAGCGTGTCGGGACCCCGAACCGCACGCGAACTCTATTTCCTCGCCGATCGCTTCGTCAAAGGGGTCCTGGAGTCTGCCAAAGGAGTCGGCCAGGTGTCGATCTCTGGGGCGGCCGAACGAGCCGTGCGGGTGGAGATCGATGCCAAACGGCTTGCTGCCCATCAGCTTTCCATCCTGCAGGTGAGAGATGCGATCGAACGACAGAATTCCGAAGTCCCCGGAGGCCGCGTCGACGAGGGATTCCGGGAGCGGTCGATGCGCACCCTGGGGCGAGTTGCAGACGCAAGGGAATTCCCAAACCTGGTCGTCGATACCATCGAAGGAGTCCCGGTTCGGCTGGCCGATCTGGGTGAGGTTGTCGACGAGACGAAGGAGGTCAGGACGCTTGCAAGGCTGGATGGCCAACCCGCAGTTGTACTGCAGATCCAGCGACAGTCCGGTGAGAATACGGTCGAGGTGATCGAGGCAGTCAAAAGCCGCCTGGATCGATGCCGACAGCTCCTTCCAGCCGATGTCCAGGTGACCGTCCTTCAGGATCAGTCGCGATACATCCTTGCGGCTCTGCACGAAATCGAAGCCCACCTGATTTCCGGAAGTCTGCTCGCCTGCCTCACGGTGCTTCTCTTCATGCGAAGCTGGCGTTCGACCCTGATCGCCGCCGTCGCCATCCCCGCCTCGATCATCGCCACCTTCGCATTCATGAAGGCCTTCGGCTTCACGCTCAACAACGTCACCATGCTGGCCCTGGTGCTGATGGTGGGCGTGGTGATCGATGACGCCATCGTCGTGCTGGAGAACATTTTTCACTGCATCGAAGAAAAAGGGATGGATCCTTTCGAAGCCTCCATCCAGGGGACTCGTGAGATCGGACTGGCGGTCCTCGCCACCACCTTCTCGCTGGTAATCGTCTTCCTTCCCGTTTCCTTTCTGTCCAGCGTCACCGGCCGCATGCTGTACGAGTTCGGTGTGACAGCATCGGTGGCGATCCTCATTTCGATGTTCATCAGCTTTACCCTGACACCGATGATGTGCAGCCTGCTGTTGAAGAAATTGCCCCATCAAGCAAAGGGAAAGAGTTCTCGAAGCGGATTCTACGGATGGATCGAATCAGCCTACATGCTCAGCCTTCGCTGGGCGCTCCGCTACCGTTGGCTGACCCTGGCGATCTGCCTGGCCACCCTGGCAGCCAACATCCCGCTCTATCGATGGGTCAAGCAGGACTACATTCCAACCAATGTCGACGAAGCGGAGTTTGAAGTATCGATCAATGCCAAGGAGGGTGCCAATCTGCCCTCGATGGATGCTGTGATGGAACTGGCCGAGTCGCGGCTGAAAGATGTCGAGGGGGTTCAGTTGATGCTGACCACGGTCGGCTCGCGCGGCTTCGGAGGGCTCAACCAGGGAAGCATCTACGTGCGACTGACCGATGCGTCGGAACGGACGTTTTCGTTTGAGCGGCTGTGGCACGGACTGCTTAAGGGAGATCCTTCGGAAGCTTGGCGAGGCAATTTCACGCAGCGGCAGAAAATGGATGAAATCCGCGGCCTGCTTCGATCGGTCCCCGATGTGCGCGCTTCGGTACGCAATCTCTCCTCGCTCCGCCAGGGACCCAATGTCGATATCGACTTCACGGTCACAGGACCAGACGTGCAGCAGCTCAGTCAGTTCAGCGAGCAGTTGCGTCAAAGAGCCAAGGAGATTCCGGGCATCGTCGATGTCGATTCGACATTGCGGCTGGACAAACCCGAATTGCTGGTGTCGATCGATCGCGAGCGTGCTGCAGCCCTCGGTGTCTCCGTGCGAGAAGTCGCCGATACTCTCCGCGTGGCAGTGGGAGGAGACGATCGCGTATCGCGTTATCGAGACGCCAGTGTCGACGATGCGTACGATGTCGAGCTGCGTTTGATTGGAATCGATCGGCAGGATATCGATTCGATCTCGCAGCTCTATGTGCGATCGAATCCTCCTGAATCGCTCCGCACCGTCGGCGTCTCTTCGGCGATGGACACCCGCAGCACGGCACTCTCGAGAATCGATAACGTCGTCGACTTCCGATACAGCGAAGCCCCGGCGCGCATCGATCGCCTGGACCGCCAGCGCATGGTGGCGATCCGAGCCAACATCGCCACCAGCGACCCCAGAGCGTCCGGCGAAGAGTTCGCCTTAGCCGATCGGATCGCCGCTCTGCAGCAAGAAGCGATCGCCCTGGGACTTCCACCCGGTTTTGAAACACGCGTCATGGGACGCGGCAGGGAGCTGGAAAAAACTCTCAGCGAATTCCGCTGGGTCTTCGTCCTCTCGCTGATCTTCATGTACATCGTCCTGGCCGCGCAGTTTGAACATCTTATCCATCCGCTGACCATCCTCCTGACGCTCCCCCTGTCGGTTCCCTTCGGTCTGATCAGTCTCTACTGGGGCGGTGAAACGCTGAATGTCTACTCGGCACTCGGCATCCTGGTGCTCTTTGGAGTCGTCAAGAAGGCCGGCATCCTGCAGGTGGATCACACCAACGTCCTCAGACGCGGCGGGATGCCACTGCAGGAAGCACTCCTGGTAGCTAATCGCGATCGGCTTCGCCCGATCCTGATGACTACTATCTCCTTCGTCGCCGGCCTGCTGCCACTTCTGATCGCCAGTGGCCCTGGGGCCGAAGAACGGCGCAGCATCGCCGTCCTGGCCGTAGGTGGCCAGACCCTATCCCTCCTCCTGACTCTGCTGGCCGTTCCGGTCCTCCATAGCTTCTTCGACGACCTGGGAAACTGGATCCGGCGCCGCAAATCCGATCCTGCTTCCGAATCGGCTTGACGCCTCGCCACGCCGCTCTATCCCGCCCTGCTTGCCAGTGCACCTCGGGGCGATGCCCTTCTAGGCATTTCCCGAAACCCCTTCGTTCATCCACCCCCGTTTGTAGCCCTACTGCCGGATGAGGAGAGCTTCGCCATCGGCTATAAATTGGGAATTGGCTACTGCAAGAATTCATTTTCTGAAAGGAGGTTTTTCGATGGGGCTGCTAAAGGAATTTAAAGACTTCGCGATGCGTGGCAACGTGATCGACCTGGCCGTCGGGGTCGTCATCGGCGCTGCCTTCGGAAAGATTGTCGATTCGCTGGTCAAAAATGTGATCATGCCGGCGATCAACATGCTGACAGGAGGAGCCAAGCTCAATGCAACTCCAGTCAAGGAAGGTGAACTGAATCTCTTCGCTTTCCTTCAGACGATCATCGATTTCCTGATCATCGCCGCCGCAATTTTCCTGGTCATCAAGTTGATCAACACGGCCAAGGCGAGGTTCGAGACGCAGCAGGCCGCTGCCCCACCACCTCCCCCCGAGGACGTCGTTCTGCTCCGGGAAATCCGCGATCTGCTGAAGCGGTAACAACAGTTCGGATGCGCGGATAGTACTGTGCCCCGTGCACCGTTTGGGCTTTCGGAAAGCTGGAACCAATGGCTCTGACGCGGAGGCGCGAAGAAGGCGAAATGCCTGTCATCCCCGCGCCTTCGCGTGAGCCTGAACCCAAGCCTCTTTCCGATCTTGTGCATTCCTCTGCATTCAAGAGATCGTGCACGCGCAATCGACCTTTTTGCGGCGCAAGTGAGATGACCGGAACTGGGCTCTGCGTCCATGTCCCCAGTGGAAAAACCAAGCCCGAAACAAACTATGCACAGGAATCAGTGACTGGGGCGGCTGCCAGCAGCACGTTCTCTCCATTGGTCCAGTGATGCGCAGCGTCATCGGCTTCTCCAGATCGCCGGTTTGCACTGGGAAACCCCTTCTGCCAAACTGGCAACGCTAAGGTTGCTGTGCCTTGGATGATTCCTCGGTCGGAGAAGGGGATTTTCGATGAAGTGGACGCGCCGCCAAACCATGCAGTCGATCGCGATGTGGACCATGGCATCACGATGCCACGCCACCAATCCAGAGGATATTGCCGAACGGCGATCCGTGGTGGTCTATGGGGCGACTCCAGCCGGACTGGTCGCTGCCATTCAGCTGAGAAAATATGGTATCGACTGTGTGGTCCTGGAGCCTTCGGGGCACCTGGGAGGGATGACCACAGGTGGTCTTGGCGCAACCGATATCGGCAACAAAGCAGCCATCGGCGGCATGGCGCGCGAATTCTATCGACGCATCTTTCAGACCTACCAGGAACCCACTCGATGGCGCCAGCAGAAACCATCCGAGTACCGTGGACCGCACCAGAAGCCAGGCGAAACAACCCAGTGGACTTTTGAGCCGCATGTGGCAACAGAGGTTTTTCGGCAATGGCTCGAGGAAGCCAGCGTCGAGGTCCGACTGCACACCCCCATCGATCGAACCGCCGCACCGACGAAGGATTCGGGGAATCTTCGCCAGGTCCGAATGGAGGCGGGATACTGGATCGAGGCGAAGGCATGGATCGATGCGACCTACGAAGGGGATCTGATGGCGCTGGCTGGCGTCGAATCACGCATCGGCCGGGAATCCAACAGCGAGTGCGGTGAGTCGCTCAATGGAGTCCAGGTGGCCCAGGCCACCAAGCACCAGTTCCTGGAAGGGATCAGTGGCTATCGAATTCCCGGGGACCCCAAGAGCGGCCTGCTGCGATGGATCTCGCCTGAGCCGCCCGGAACAGACGGAAGTGGCGACCGGCACGTTCAAGCCTACTGCCTTCGGATGTGCCTAACCGATGATCCCACCAATCAGATCCCCTTCC
>JBIINB010000051.1:0-29682 GCA_044337705.1 Pirellulaceae bacterium
TGTCACGCTTCAATTGCTGAAAGTAGGCGGATTCCAGCAAAACCAGTGGGTTGCGAAGCGCCATAAGGATGGTGGCGTCGCCGAAAACCCGCTTCAGATTCCTGGCGCGCACCCTTCTTTTGGACAGTACGTCGGTCGCATAGGATTCCCAGGACCAAACCGGCACCAGGTCCCGTTCGTTCGCTTCCGTCAGGGTTGGCTGAAGCCATTTCCGGCATCGGTCGAAGTCCGGGCTGAACACATCGTTGTAGGCGAGTTGCTGCATGGCCTTTTGCACCTGGGCATTCCGGCAGCAATCGAGAGACTGATACCGCTTCTTGAATTGCGGACCATCGAATCGCCCCAGGTAATGGATCTCGCTGTGCCGACTGAACAGACGCCACTGCAAAGTCTTGGTGGCCGTCTTGGGCATGCCGATATGAATCACCGGCTTTCGGCCTACCGAATCTTGTTCCCTCATCACGCATCAACTCCAAAGGAGCCTCAATGATCTGGTCGTCCGTTTCTCAGGCTTCGGCGAGCCAGGAACGTCTCTTCCTGGGACCTGCCGGGAAGGAATTCGGCTGCCCCTGATCCTTCGGTTCCACTCTGCTTGAACTTTGTACTGGAAGGAATCGATATCCCCCTCAAATCTCTCTGCGATGATCTTTATGGTGTGATCGTTGTCCATGCATCGGTTGGAGTATGCTTTCCATCTCACCTTGTGATCGTCGTGCTCTGCCTTCAGCCGGATTCGTCCCACCAGTCGCTCGGTGTGAAATCCGAGGTGGGTGTCCAGCACGCACCGCAGGAGAAAGGAATAGACGCATTCCCTCAAACGAAGGAAGATCAATTGAGGGCTAGGAAACAGGAAGGCAAATCCCTGTCTGAATTGATTTCGAATCGATGTGGTACCGGCCTTGGGGATCGCGATGAAAATGCACCGCATCGGCTCGTCAAAGGCCTCGTAGAGCAGAAGAGGTGCGGCGCCTATCTGCGGGACTTCTACAGCTGGGGTCGATCGAAATCTGAAAAAACGACGCATGTTGCAACCATTGCCTGGGCCATGCCCATACCTTGTACATCCGAGCGGATCTTGGATTGGTCGACTGTCGCCTCACAACGGCTCAGGACTTCTTCCCTTTCCGGTTGCGACAACGAAGACAGACCCAACATCCGAAGACCCTCCAGGATGATTAAACGACGCGAATCAGGCAAACCCAACTGCCATTTTTCGGCCAGCTATCGGCGAAGGCTTGTCGAGCCGTTCCGGACGTGCCGGTTATTCGCCTTTCGATTCCGCACCGGACCGCTTGTGGCTTTAGGTGATCTGGATACGATCGGCGCCTTGGTCACTGGGCGAGGCTTGGAAGACTTGGGGTCGGTGGTGCGGCCTGCTGCAACTGCATTCCTGCCGCGATCAACCGATCCTCGGCAAAAAATCGCGCCGATAGGACGACCGTCCGCGGTTGGGGGTGCTGGGCCTGATCCCCGCCACCGAACGCAACGACCAGGCTAGGGTGGCCCGTCAAATTGGTACGGACCAGCGACGACAGTCCTATCAGCACATCGACCTCCCTCAATGCCTGCTCGGTCTGCTGAATCACCGGTACCCGAGCCCTTAGCGAGCGGATGTAGTGGACCGCCTTGATCCACTGAGCTCCATGGAAGGTTGGTCCCCATTTCCCTAGGAGCTCATCGTTCTCAACCGACCGATAGATGGGGTCGTGCATGGAGGCCGATTCGCTGTCGAGAGCTACTAGAAGTTCCTCCAGAACCTCGCAGGGAGGAAACTCCAAGGGGACTCGCTGAGCCCCTGCCCGCTCCAGAATTTCGATTGCCGCTACCTCGGAATCGTTGAGTTTACTTTCGTGGACTCCGATCTTCATTCCCTGGGCCGAAAGGAGGACCGGTGAGGCGAATGGGCGGTCGACAACCGTGGGGTCGCGCCCGTCGGCTCCGGCAATCGCCGCAAGCACTACGGCACAGTCCTGAGCGTGCCGCGCGAAGGGGCCGATCTTGTCGAGCGTCCAGCCAAGCGTCATGGCGCCGTAACGGCTGACTCGGCCAAATGTCGGTCGTAGCCCGGTGGTCGCGCACCGCATCGCCGGGGAGATGATGCTACCGAGTGTTTCGCTTCCCAGGGCCACTGGAACCAGTCCGGCGGAGACCGCCGCGGCGCTTCCGGCGGAGGAGCCGCTGCTTCCTTCTTCGAGGTTCCAGGGGTTGCGAGTCAACGCCTCATGCCACTGGTCTCCCCAGGCCAGCGTCCCCGTCGACAGCTTGGCAACCAGCACCGCGCCCGCTTCCTCCATCCGTTCGATAACCGTCGCCGTCTCGCCGCGAACTTTTTGTCGGTAGCTGGCAGCTCCCCAGGTCGTCGGATAGCCAGGTACCGACAGAATGTCTTTGGCACCCCAGGGGATCCCATGGAGTGGTCCTCGATCGATCCCTCGTTGCATCTCCTGATCCGCTCTGGCCGCCTGCTCCATCGCCAGTCGCTCGGTTCTCGTCACTACGCATCGCAGCAGGGGGTCGTATTTTTCCAGTCGATCGAGGCAACGACGGGTCAGCTGCTGGCTGGACCAGCGTCCCAGGCGTATCCCTTTCCCAAGCTGTGCCAGCGACGCGCTGGCCACCGCCGACTCGTCTTCCCATTCAGGAATCTGGTCCGACGACTCGATGCCGCAGCGAATGATCTCCTTCTGCTTCTGCCGATCGATCTCGGGGGGATCGGCGAAGAAATGGGGAGAGAAAACTGCGGCCATCGGGGTGGTGTCGTCCAGAGGCCAGATGCGGAGCTTGTTTTCTCCCTCGAGCAGTTGGTTGATCTTCTCGGTCAGTTGGTTCACTTGCGTTTGGCTGCGGGGGGCGTTGGCGATCCACAGCGCATTTTCCACCGCCTGTCGGGTGATCGGGGTTCCCTCCTCCCAGCTTGCAGCGAAAGCTCGGCAAAACGTAGCACTGCCCAGTCCGGCAGCCGAAAGGATCGCAAGAACTTCACGACGAGAAGCCATCTTCATCGCTCCCTGAGACATCAAACCAATTCCTCACAGCAACTGAACCGATCGATGCTTCAATCGTACCGACTTCCGCGCTGGTCATTTTGTCCGAAATGGGCGATGTTCCTCGATCGGCTTTCTTTCGGAGAAAAGTTGCCTGGGGCTGTGGGGGCTGGAAGGATCATGCCGGGGGGAGGATGATGGTGGCATGATCGATGGCGACCGTACTCGAATCGAAGCCGACCTGCGTGGACTGCTGGATGGGGATGTCTACTGCGATCCCCTGCGCGCTCAGCTTTATGCCAGCGACGCCAGCATCTATGAAATACAGCCGCTGGGGGTGGTTCGTCCAAGGCACGCAAGCGATGTGCAGAAATGTGTCCAGTACGCAGCCGAGAACAAAATCCCTCTGCAGGCACGAGGCGGCGGCACGGGGCTGGCGGGCCAGTCGATCGGACCAGGCTTGGTAGTCGATTTTTCCCGATACATGCGGCGTCTGATTTGGATTGACCGCGAGCAGAAGCTGGCGAGGGTGCAGCCTGGTTTGGTGATCGCCGACCTCAATCGACTTCTTGCGGGCCAGGGGTTGCTCTATGGCCCAGATCCGGCGACGCGATCGGTGACAACTATCGGCAGCGCCATCGCCATGGACACCTCGGGCAGCCACTGGCTTCGGTATGGTTCTGCTGGGGACACGCTGGAATCGATGCAGGCGGTATTGGTCCCTGGGGAATTAGCGGAACTGGCGAAGCACCGGTGGCATGGCCTTTTGGATGAGGGGGACTGCGTCCAGCGTCTGGCTCGCCAGGTCGGTCAGTACTTGAGCAGCCAGAGGGAGGTCCTGTCGGAGCGTCCCTGGGGGGATCTGGTTCGGGGTTGCGGCTACCGAATCGATCGCTGCTGGGATGATACTACGATCGATCTGGCAAGACTGCAAAGCGGTGCCGAAGGAACGCTCAGCCTGATGACCGAGGCGACGGTGAGGCTGGAGGAGTTGCCAAGGGGTCGCGCGGTGGTGCTTCTCTTTTTCGACCGCGTCGAATTTGCAGCGCGAGCCGCCATCATCGCTCGACGCGCACCGATTGCCGCCTGCGATATGCTCGACCGCCGCCTGATCGAAATCGCAAGGGAGACCGAACCGGCTTTCTCCTCGATGCTCTTTCGCGGCATGGAGGCGATGCTGCTGGTGGAAATGCAGGGTGATGACAACGAGGCGGCTCGCAATCAGCTGCGCGATCTGGTCAATCAGCTTCAGAGGGAGTGTCCCGAACTGCTGTCGTCGCGCATCGTCGTCGATCCAGCGCAGCGCGATCTTTACTGGCGATTGTGCCGTCGCGTCGTCCCGCGTCTCTATCAGCTCAAAGGAGACAACCGCCCCATCCCCTGCATCGACGATACGGCAGTTCCCTACGAGAAGCTGCCTGAGTTCCTGCAGGAGGTCTACACGATTCTGAAGGCCGAGCGGGTGATGGCGACCGTCTTTGCGCATGCAGCGCACGGGCAGGTTCACATTCGTCCTTTCATCGACCTGAGGCAGCCGCCCGAGCAGGAGAAGCTGCATCGCTTGGCTGATCGGCTTTATGAGAAGGTGATGGAGCTGGGGGGGGTGGTCGCAGGCGAGCATGCGATGGGACTATCCCGCACCTGGTACTCGCGCAAGCAGCTTGGCTCGTGGTTTCCGATCTGTCGGCAGATTCGGCGGTGGTTTGATGCGGAAGGAATCCTGAATCCTGGCAAGTTGATCACCGATGCACCACAGCGGGTCACCGACAATCTGCGCCGCCAGGTGGTCAGCGGCCCTTCCACACGCACCGCTGCCTCGGCCAATCCGCGATCGCGTCCAGCGCAGTCGGACGATCTTCCTAAAGCTCCTTCTGGGCCCCAGCGCGGCGTGCTCCCTGTGCTCCAGTGGCCTGTCGAAAACGATCTGGCTCACGTCACCCAGGCATGCAATGGATGCGGTCGTTGCCGAACCAGTGCTCCGGGAGAACGGATGTGCCCGATGTTCCGCGCCAGCCGCGAAGAAGAATCAGCGCCTCGCGCGATGGCCAATCTGATGCGTGGATTGCTTACCGGTGCGATCGATCCGGCGGCGGCCGAAAGCGATGAACTGAAGCGAATCGCTGATCGCTGTTTCGGCTGCCATCAGTGCCGTATCGACTGTCCCGCATCGGTCGATATCCCGAAACTGGCCATCGAACTGAAAGCTCAGCATGTGGCAACCCATGGTCTCAGCATTCAGGATCGGCTGCTCGCCCGACTCGATCTGATCGTCGCCATCGCGCAGCGCTTCCCGAATCTGGCCAACTGGAGTCTCGGAAATCCGAAGATGCGTTGGCTGCTGGAGAAATCAACCGGCATTGCACAAGGACGCCGCCTGCCGCAGATCGCTCAGCAAAGCTTCCTGCGCTGGGCGACACGCCGACGGTTGCATCGGTCGAGAAAATCGCCTGAGCCACGTGTTCTCTATTTCGTCGACACCTACGCCAACTGGCACAATCCCATCCTGGCACAGTCGCTGGTGCAGGTGCTGCAGCATCAAGGGATCAATGTCTTTGTCCCGACCTTCCAGGGTCCCTCCTGGATGACACATATCGCGATGGGAGATATCGAACGCGCAAGGAAAAAGATCCGGCCTTTGCTACGGCAACTGGCCGAATCGGTGCGGCAGGGTTACCAGATCGTGGCGACCGAACCCTCCGCAACTCTCTGCCTGCAGCGTGAGTATCTGCATCTGATCGATAACGAGGATGCCCGCCTGGTTGCCTCTCACAGCTGGGACGCCGGAAGCTACCTCTGGCAACTGCATCAGGAAGGAAAGATGGAACGCGACTTCCAGCCACTGGAGGCTCGCGTCCTTTACCATCTTCCATGCCACCTCCGCGCCCTGAAGGGGCAACAGCCAGGCATCGATCTGCTGAAAATGATACCCGGGATCCAGGTAATGCAGGCGGACGCTGGTTGCAGCGGAATGGCCGGGACCTTTGGATTGAAGCGCGCCAATTTCCGGACCAGCCTTCGCATCGGCCGCAACTTGATCCAAAAAACGCAGGATCCCTCCGTGACGATTGGCAGTACCGAATGCAGCGCCTGCAAGCTGCAAATGGAACAGGGATCAGATCGCCCCACTATCCATCCCATCGCCATCCTCGCCCATGCCTATGGACTGATGCCTGAAGTGAAGAAGTGGATCGACAGCCACCACCAGGGTCTAGTGGTCCGCTGACCCCAACCGGCCTGGTCGATCTCCCCCTCTCTAAAAGGACAACCGCAACGATGGACCACCAGAAGCCCAATCCCACCGTCGAGCTACCGGTTTTTCTGTTCGCTGCAGTGCGAGAGGCCGTCGGATCCGATCAAGTCACGATCCGAACCCCTCTTCCGACGACCGCTTTGGCGCTGCGAAAAATCCTGTCGCAGCTGGATCCCCAACTCGACAGATGGCTGGCCGTCAGCCGCTTGGCAATCGATCGACGCTTCGTCGCAGACGAGGACCCGATCGATTCAGCGACGGAAATCGCCGTAATCCCTCCGGTCAGCGGTGGATGACCGACCCAAACCTACCCTCACCTGCCAACAGCGGCTACGATTGAGCCGATAGGAGGAGAGGACAGACCCGCTTTCGCGTTATCGAAAGTTTGCGTCCAACCTGCCGTGCGATCCATCTCCCAGGAATCCCAGTTGTGGTGGAACTGACCGATCAGCGTATCGATATCCAGAGGCTGATGGACCTGTCTTGCGATGAGAGAACAGGAGCCGCTGTTTTATTCCTTGGGACCACGCGACGCTGGACCGGCGATCAGGAAACTCATTCGCTCTTCTATGAAGGCTATCGACAGATGGCGGTCGAGCAAATGGAGCACCTGGAAGCGGTGGCGCGAAGGAAGTGGCGGATTGAGCAGGTTTGGATCGTCCATCGCCTGGGCGAGGTCCAGGTCGGTGAATCGAGCATCGCGATCCTCGTTCGCTCACCCCATCGAAAAGCCGCCTTCGAGGCAGCCCAATGGCTGATCGATACGATCAAAATGCAGGTCCCCATCTGGAAGAAAGAACTACCTCCTCAAGAGCAGGTCGTTCCCCAGCCAACCTCCGGCCGATGGGTCCATCCCGATCCGCAGGGGATTGAGTCGAAGGGGGCCTGCGATGAATAAGTCGTTGCGACAACTGCCAGTCCTGCCACTGGCCAGTCAGCAGAGATCCTCCCTGCCAAGCTCAGGCGCCCGGGAGACCAGCGCCAAGACAATCCCTTCCTGCCAACCGTTGGTCGACTCCCTGGGTCGCATCCACTCGTCGTTGCGATTGAGCGTCATCGACCGATGCAATCTTCGCTGCCAGTACTGCATGCCCGCAGAGGATGTCACCTTTCTCCCCAGCCAACAATGGCTTCCCTTTCCGCTGGTGGCTCGCCTAGTCCAGATCTTGGCGCGCTGTGGTGTTCATAAAGTGCGACTGACGGGAGGCGAACCCTTGATGCGTCCAGGGCTTGCCGAACTGGTGCGGCTCCTGAACCAGATAGAACCCGCGTTGGAGATCGCATTGACCACCAACGGCATGCTGCTGGCCGACCAGGTGGAAGGACTCCGCCAGGCAGGCCTCGATCGGCTCAACATCAGCCTGGATACGCTCCGAGAATCGACCTTCCAGCGAATGACGCGACGCCCCGGTCTCCATCGCGTCCTCCAGGGGATTGATGCAGCGATCGCGTGTGGAATTCCCTGCAAGCTCAACGCCCTGATCCTGCGGGGAATCAATGATCAGGAAATCATTCCTCTGGTGGAGTTTGCCGCAAACCGTCAACTGGCGATTCGCTTCATCGAGTTCATGCCGCTGGATGCCGATCGCGCCTGGACGCAGCAAAGCGTAGTTCAGGGGGATGAGATTCGGCATGTGATCGAGAATCACTACGGATCGCTGCATCCGGTCGACCGCGTCGATCCGTCCCAACCTGCCGAAGACTACCAACTGCCCGGTGGAACGGAGATCGGCTGGATCGATTCGGTCAGCAAGCCGTTCTGCGCCGCCTGCAATCGATTGCGGCTGACCGCCGAGGGACGGATGCGCAATTGCCTCTTCGGTCGCGAGGAATGGGATCTTTCGGAACTCCTGCGCGGCAAGGCGGACGACGAGCAGATATTGCAGGTGGTCCGCGACTGCGTTGCGGCCAAGCATCCTTCACATGGGATCGATCGGAAGGATTTCCAGCCGCCACCTCGCGCCATGTACCAGATTGGCGGATAAGCGACATGCAGGAAGGAGATCGCATCTACCTGGATCATGCCGCCACCGGATGGCCCAAACCACCCGGAGTTCTTGAAGCGATGGGCGACTACCAGAGTCGCTGGGGAGCCGCCGCTGGCCGCTCGTCGACTCGCGCAGCCGCCAGGGCACTGCGGCTGCTGGAATCGGTCCGCGATCGATTGCTGCGACAAATCGGCGGCCAACCGCCGGACCGACTGGCGCTCTGCTCCAGCGGCACCCATGCCCTCCGGCTGGCGATCGAGTCGATCCTGCGGCCTGGAGACCATGTGATTGCCTCAGCCGCCGAACACAACAGCGTGCTCCGCCCCCTGGTGCAGAGGGAACGGCGAGGCGAAGGGAGTTGGAGCCTCTGGCCGGTCGATGCCCAAGGGATGGTCGATCCCAGCCAGCTCGGCGAAATCCTTCAGCCTGCGACGCGACTGGTTATCCTCTCCCACGCCTCCAACGTCACCGGCGCCCTTCAACCGGTCGCACAAGTCGCTCGACAACTCGCTTCACGCGAAGCCTTCCTCCTGGTCGATGCCTCACAGACGGTCGGCCAACTTCCGATCGATGTCCGCAAGCTGGGGATCGATCTGATGGCTGCGACATGCTACAAGGCTCTTGGGGGCATGCCCGGAACCGCATTCACTTTTGTCAGTGCACGCTGTGTCGACAAGTTGGCAATACCCTGGGTGGGAGGCACCGGGTCGGCCAGCCATCAACTGGCAGGTCCCTGGGATTGGACCGAAGCCGCCGAAAGCGGTGTCCCCAATACCGCCGCCTGGGTTTCCGTCGACGCCGCGCTCAACTGGCTCGATTCCCAGGGGATCGAAACATTGCGCGCCATCGCTCAGGATCGCACCAAGCGGTTGCTGGCCGCCATCCGAATGATGCCCCTCTGGCACATCATCGGCCATCAAGGGGACTGCACCGATTGGCTTCCTCTGGTTTCCTTGAAGACAGACGCCATGCTGCCCCAAGAATGGGCCGCATTGCTCGATAGCGAGTTTGGGATCGAATGCCGCGCGGGATTTCACTGCGCTGGGGCGATCCACCCCTTCCTGGGAACCGATCTGATTGGTGGAACCCTCCGCTTTTCTCTGGGACATACCACCACCGACCACTGCCTGACACGCTTGCAGGATGCAATCGAGACCTGGATAGCGCTCGGGGGAAATGAAGGCCTGTGCCCCCAACCGCAGTAGGCTTCATAGCAAACAAATCGGAATGCCGACAAAGTCGCGGCATCCGTTGGTCGGTATGATTGGATTATCAGGCCACCTACCAGATCACCCAGTGGCCGCGCCCGATCGGTTCGAAGTGTCGACAGAGTCTCACTGCGTAAGTATCCCAGGTGCTGCCATGGAAAATCCTCCCAAGTGGGATCCCAGACTCTTCAGCGATCTGATCAAGCCGGTGGCCGATGGGCTGAAGGCAAATCTTCCTTGGAAGCAGATACGGGCTGCTGCCGAAAAGATCGGTGAAACAGTCCAGCGCGCCACCGGCTACGAAGGGATCGATCCCGAGCAATGGCAGAAGATGCTCGGCGACATGAAGCGGTGGCTGGAGAAGGCTGCCCCTGAAATCGCTGGAAGGTGCCTGAACGGGACCGGGCTGCTCTTCAGCGACCGTTGGTCCGGTGTGCCACTGCCTCTGGAAGCCTCGATCGCTCTCCAAGGGATGATCCAGCACGGATTCCACTTGCAGCAAAAGACCTCCCCCTCGGCAGCCGAATCGGATGCGACCTGGCGTGAAGCCACCGGCGCAGCCCACTGGCTGCTCCTCTCCTCCCCTGCTTCAGCCCTCAGTCTGATCCATGCGATTCATGGTGGACGAGCCATCTGGTCGATCGACGATGCAACCTTCGCTCATCCTTCCGCCTCCTGCCATCCATTCGATCCCAGGCCAACCTTGCGCGCCCTGGCAGCCGACACCACCACACCCGCTGCATCCAACGGACAGCCACACCACCGAAACCTTCTGGAACTCAGGGATGCCAGCCCCATCGCGATGCGTGGACCAGGCACCTTGGCCCAACGCGTGGGCGCTAAGGTGATCGAGTACTGCCCCACGGCCACCCTATTTCCAATCGACCAGCTTTCGGGCTGGGCCCCTACCATCGCCAGCCGCTTCCAAAGCGGCGTCGACTTTCTGATCCTGCCAGCCAATGGCCTGCTAGGCGGTCCGCCTGCCACGCTGCTTCTGTCGCGGGAAAGCCACCTGGAATTGCAGCCGATGGCCTCCAGCCTTGGCCTGGAAGCCCCTGAACCACTCTCAGCGCTCTGGCGTTCCATCCAGCCATCCCTCACCGATCCAGAACACTATCGCACCACTCCGATGGGACAGATCCTGGGGAACTCGAAAGAGAATCTGGAAGATCGAGCCCGCAGGTTGCTGCCACGATTGGCTGTGGCAAGTGATCTGAAGACGGTCGATTCCGATCAGCGCCCCTACCCCATCGGTTCGGGGCTCTGGGCCTCATTGACATTGCCCTCGACAGTTCTTCATCTCCATCCACTCTCTGGCGATGTGGGTAGGCTGAAGGAGCGACTTCAACAGATGGCGGTCCCGATCATCGCCGCTGATGACCCAGCGATCGCCAGGAACGGATCTCTGGCGATCGTGCTGCGGACCATCCTCCCCGAAGAAGATATTCTTCTGGCTAACCAGCTTCGAGGCAATGGCGATCAAGGGTCAGCACGCCAAGTCGAAGTCGACCTCTAAAGTCCAACCTCTTCCACTTGGCATTGCAGCTTGCCCTTGGCTCGCTTAGCCTTCTGCGGAAAACTCCAGCGGCGCCGGAGATCGAATTCCCTGCGCTTCGCGCTGCAGGTCGGCAGGTAGGCAGGGAATGGCATTCGGATCGGTCACCAGCGGCTCCAGGGTGAAGTTATCCAGCGTGATCGGCCCCGGATCGATCCACATACCCCGTTCGTCCAGCCGCATCGTCCCCAGATCTTGATCGAGCGACCGGCGGAGAGATTCGTAAAAGATCCAGACCCCCTGGAAAGTGTTCTGAGCCGACAGAAGGTCGGTCAGGGCGGAGACGCTGTCGCGAGCCGCAGTGGGACCGGAGGCTTGATTGAGCGATTCACGGACCTGCCGAATGTCCTCGTTCAAGATGATCTGCGAGGCGGCGATGCGCACCGCATACCGCTGCAGTTCGAAGTTCAACCGATTCTGCTCGATGCTCCGCAACTGGCCTCGCAGGGAGGCCCAGATCCCATCCTCGAACTGATAGTAGCTGCGCCGGGCCTGCTGGTAGTCGATCAAAGCCTGACGATAGCTATTGCGTTCCTGGATACGCGTCAACGGCGAATCCCACTGGAATCCAGCACGCAACCGCCCGGTGCTGTCGCTGAGCGAAAGAGGATTGTCGTTGGTGTTGCGGATATCACCGCTGAAGACCAAATCCAGATAGCTTTCCAGATCATCCGCTACGAATTCGATCGATCTCCATGAGTCGACCAGACTCGCCTTGGCATTGAACCAGTCGACGCGATTGGCTCTGGCAATCTCCACCGCATCGCGTTCGCCCAGATCCACCTCTGGGAGAATCACACTTTCGGTTCGTGCTCGCGCCTGCAGCACCTGAAGCGCCAAAACGTCTTCAGCCATCGTGGCCAGAATATCCTGGCTCTGCAGCACCGCCTTGTCTCGAATGGCAGCGAAGTTCTTTCTGGGATCGGGGTCTCCACCTTCCGCCACCAGCCGATCGAGATCCTTTTTGAGCGAGTCGATCCGGTCACGGCCCGCCTCGAAGCGGCTTTGAAGCCGACGAAGTTCCTTACCGAGGGCGTCATCGAGCGAATCGAGTTCGCTGGTCTCGAACAGAGATGGGTCGACGATCCCACCGGGCAGCAGACCACAGATCCGGTCCTTATCCCGCTCGTACGCACCCTTCATTTTTTCCAGCTGACTCTTGCGCTGCGGCTTGGTCTGTGACAATCGCTTCAGATCCGCTTCAAGTTCGGGCAAGTCCTGCTCCAGAATCATCGCTCGCACCTGCGAAATCTGATCTGCTTGCTGACGGATCTCCTCAAGCTCTTCCCGCAGCTGCGGGCTATCCTCGATTTGACGGAACGAATCCCCCGTCTCTTTGTCCTCCCCTACCCGGCTCATTGTTAGAATCCGACTATTGGTCTGGCCGATGGTATCGCGAAGGTTTGCCACGGCATTGCGGCGATCCTTCAGTGGTTCGCCAATCAGATTGAACTGTTTGAGCAATGGGTCGCGCACTTCGACGCAGATGTAGGGAGGGATTCCCATGAGCGTTTTGAATTGGTCCAAAGTCGCCTCGAAGTTTGCGCGATTCTGCAGCAGAGCCGCCTGGGAGGAGATCAGCGCCTGACGGGCCTGAGCGACCTGTAGCTGCTGCGAAGGAATCGTGTCCTGCGTCGCTGGGATCGTCGTCTGCAACTCCCGCAGGGTGTCTTCAAAGCGAAGAAGATTATCCTTCAACCTGGCGATGTTCTCTTCGGCATTGCGGATTTCCAGTTGCGTCTGAAGGAGCCCCAGAAAACCACCGACACGGGGCACCGCCGCACCTCCGCCAAAGCCCTGGTTTCCTCCTCCAGTCGCTCCAACACGACCAAAGCCGCCACCAAGACCGGAAAAATTATCCAGCCCCGCACCTCCGAAGAGACCACCTCTTCGCGTCGGCCCCGGCTCCGCATTGCGACCGATCGCAACCTGAAGGTAGAAACCACGTCGATACCGCTCGAAGGCGCGGATGTTGTACAGCAGCGTCCGTTCCGCCAAAGTCAATCGCTCCAACCACCAGTCACGTCCACCCTGCCTGAGGAATGGCTGGATGAAAGTGAAGTCGAGCAAAGTGGACGCGCTTTGGTCATCAGGCCCCGCCAGCGACCAGGTGATGTTGTTGGCAAGTCCGACGATTAACTCCGATCCGGTCGCATAACGCTTCTGTATCGCAAAGGGACGTCTCCCTCGGCTGTAAGCTCGTGTTCCGACCGACGAACCTCCCTCTTCCAGCGACGCATCGAATGCAGCCCCTGCGAAAAACTGCGTGTCGAACCGAAATCGCTCGGAACTGACGTCGAGAGCCGAAAGGTAGAGCGTCTCCACCTCCGACTGATAGGCCGGCGAATGCAGCAGTGCCAGCTGCACCGCGCTGTCGACATCCAGCACCAGCACCCCACGCTCATCCAGCGGCAGGTGCTGCCACCAGACGGGATTCTCTGCCGCATTGGTGTGACCGTTGATATCCCATAGCGGATAGTGCTTCTTCTTGTCGACCATCTCCATGTAGCGGTGCGCTGCCGGATCGTCCTCGGGCATCGGTGGACGATCGGGATTGAACGGATCGAACATGCGGGATCGGGGATCGACCTCAAGACGGCGCACCAACCCGTCCCGCTCCAGCACCGCCTTCTCGTCAATCAGGGCATAAACTTCCGAATCGGCATCCATTCGGTACTGAGCTCGATTGCACCCCAGAGGCATGGCGCTCACCAAGCCCAACCCTGCCCAAAGCGACCATCGCAGCCAGCCCCTGGCCATCTCAGGTTTCCCTCCGCACGCACCGGTGCGGACGGCCCCCCGAAAGGAACGGTTCCTGGCAACGCGATCGGTCGATACGGGCATCGGTAGGTCCTCCCCGATGGTCAAATGGCGGGATATGTATCGGTTTTTCGGAATTTCCCAACCGATTCATCCAGTCAAAATGGATCGACTTTGCGGAAGAACGAAGGTTTTACCGTCGGGAAATGCTTGCCGCAGACCCTTAGTCCAACGTCCGATTACGCAGGCCACCGGCTCGGAAAAGCCTCTCCAGCACCCCGGTTGACCTGCTCGACCAACCCTCCTCGAACCGATAAGCCCCGAAGAACCTGAGGAATCGACAGACCAAGCGGGTGAGCAAGCGTTTGCTTGACACCCCAAATCCCCCCACTTACTATCAACTGGCGACCTGTTTTTGCGCGTCCGCGACAAGCGGTCCATGTACGACCCGACGGGATAGCGACCCCATGGAAATCACCGGTATTCTTCTTCTCGTTGGGTTGCTCGTCGCCTTCATTGTCTTTCTGGTCCTGCTGGTCAAAGCAGCCAAGACGTGGGGAGGTCTGCAGGTCACATCGCTAGTCTTTATTTTTCTGTCGACGCTGGTTTTTCTTTTCGCGGCCGGCGGTGTCGCCAAGCGACGGGTCGGCTGGGTCAAAGTGCACGACAAAAAGAAGGTGCAATTGGAGGACTTGGTCAAGCAGGAGCAGGCGTTGAAAAACGGCGACCTGACCAGCACCAAGGAAACCGATGAAGCTCTCCTTCCGGTGCTGGGTAAACTGACACGACTGACGATGGACCGCGGACGTGTCTGGCGCGGTGCCCAGGTGCTGGATGTCAAACCCGACGGCGTTTCGGTGCGGGTGCAGCAGGCAGCTTCTCCCGGGGGAGTCAATCCGGCGATCAATGCCAATCCAGCGGGTGCTCCTGGCGCCGGTGCTGTTGCCGGTGTTCCTGGCGCGCCACCCGCAGCTCCGTCCCCCAGCGATCAACCGGGAGCCGCTGCACCACCTGCCGCCGGACCCGCCGAAGGAACTTTGCCGGCCAAACTGGTGGTCTACGTTTTCGGCGAAACCCCCGATGCCAGCGGTCGTTTCCTCCCGACGCTCTATCTTGGAGAGTATCTGGTCGACGAAAGCCAGGGTGCCGACGCCAAGCTGAAACCAGTCCAGCAACTCCTCCCCGATCAACTGGCTGTCATCAATTCAGGCCAGATCAGCCGCTGGACGATCTACGAACTGATGCCGCTCGACTCGCACGAAGCCTTCGCAGCGGAAGGCTCTGAACCATCGGCAGACGAACTGTTTGGGCGTATGGATCCCGATGCTATTTCCCAGTTGTTGCGCACGGGCAAAGAGACACTAGATGCCAATCCGCCCCTGGTTGTCGCAGGCAAAGTCGACTTGAGCCTTCGCAAAGGCTCGGTGCTGCGATCCTATCTTCTGGATGGTCAGCAGGCGCCCGATGGAACGCCGCCCGAGGCGACTTGGGTTCTCCTTCAATTCACCAAGGAACACACCATCGACGTCGACAGCAAGGAGCAACGTTCCTCGACCGACGGTGGCTACTACGATCTGAGCGGCCGAAGTGTCGACGCACGGCTCAAGCGGGGTGGCGAAGAGGCGGAAGTGAAGTTCAAACCGGGCGATAAGCGAGTTTTCGGGTTTGACGCCGCGCAGGATCTGATCCGCCTGGGAGTTGCCGAAGCGGTCAAAAGCATCTACGTCCGTCCGCTCAACAATTACGAATATGCTTTCCGCGATTCGCGTCAGCGCACCATCGAAGCCATCCAGCAACTGGCGGTGCTGACTCGCGAAAAAGGACTGCTGGACGATACCAACCAGAAGGGTCAGTCCCAACTGACCGCCAAGCAGGTGGAACGCCGAAAACTGGACCTCGACCTGGCTCAAGTCCAGAAGGAACAGGCAGTCATCCTTGCCGAATCCCAGCGATTGCAGGCGGAACTGGACGCACTGACTACCTCCATCGCCAGTAGCTATCAGAAACTGAAGGACCTCCACAGCACGATGGTCTCGGTCCAGTCGGGCGGTGTTATACCTGGCCCCAACCCCTAAGCGATTGGGTACGATTCCCTCTGGTCGAAATAGCGGCCGGCGCCGAAGAACTTCTCCTCGCAGCTACCCAAAAGCTGTTGCAACAACTGTTGTTGAAACAACGTCGCGATGCTCGGCCGATTTGTCCCTGGGAGGATGGCAAACTATTCAGATCGTCCAGTCGCAGAACAGTCTCTTGTTCGCCTCGCGGATCGCTTGCTGATAGGCGAAGTCATAAAGCTCTTTGTTCGCGATGATTTGTTCCCGCTGGCCGCAGGGAAGAATCTCCATCGGCACCGCCACAAATCCCTCAGGAACCGGATCCGAAATGCGTTCCTTTGCCTCGCTGAAGCCACTCCAGATCGCCTCGTACTTGCGAATGCGATTGCGTTCCATCATGCGACATCCCACACAAGACCAGAGGGCAGTTCAAGCGGCAGTCGATGAAATTCGTTTCCGGCCCTAGAGCCTGGAAACACCGCGGCATCGTAGTTATCTGCTCTTCAAAAGACCAGACCAACCGCCACGGGAAGTCCCAACGAATCCTTCCGGTTTCTTAGAAGTCGCCGGAAAGTCCAATAACGAAAAATGCCTGCTCGACGAGCTTCCTTTTGGGACTCGCCAAGCAGGCTTCTATTCTCGATCCCGACTCAGCAACTGGTGCCGCAGCAGATCGGATTGCCACCGATGGAGATGCAGCAGGAGCAACCGGCGTCACAGCAGGCGCACAAGGCATCGCAACAAGACTGCAGCATGCGGCAGCAAGCGTCGTCTCCGCTGCAGCAGGTAATGCAGCAACCGTTCTCGGTCAACTCGCACTTGGTATGTCCACAGCAAAGGTTGCACTGGAATACAACCTGACCATTCCACAGACAGCAGCAGTTGCAGACACCCCCCTGGAGCATCTTGCAGAGATTCTGAAGAGCCCCGCAAGCGACATCATCATCGCAGCAGCAGGAGATCTTCAGACCACCTTCACACTTCTCAAATCGCAGCGTGCATCGCGGAAGAATGCACGAATTCCCAACCATCGGCGATGGATTCCCGGAGGCCGGGTGATTCGCATTGGTGGGATAACGATCCATCAAAACAGTCGACATGGAGTTCCTCCTCTATCAAAACACTCCGTCCATTGGCAAACGCTGCACTTGCGATGGCGATCCTCTGGAAGACTTTACGGGCGGCGGCTGATCGATGGGCTATCTTCCCATCGAGGCACACCCAGTCGTCTCCCCAGCCATCTCAACGGGCTGAGTTTAGGTAACCAATCTCCCCAAGATCAACTGAGCTTTCTGATGCAAAAAAGAATCTTCCGGCCCAGCACGGCTCAACCCGTCAAGGGATCTAGGCCCTCGGGAAAAAACCGTGATATCCGACGGTGATTCTGCATCTTGAGCGGTTTGTGCTAGCACCAAGAACAACAGTTCACGGCTTGCCATTGCTTGGGCCGTTGCCTCGTCCGGGTCGCTGATTTCTTCGGCCTGAAGCAGGGCTGGCTCCCTCCCGGAAGTCGGGATTGGGCTTGGGTAAACCAGCCTCCGTTTCCTTGAGGTACACATCCATCCGGGCTTTGAGCATTTGGACGTCGCTTGTCCGCTGCGACGCGAGGTCGCGGGACTCTCTGGGGTCGTTCTCGAGATCGAACAATAGGTCGGTGCCGTCCTCGTAGAAATGAATCAGCTTCAGACTCCCCAAACGAATCGCGGTATGCGGTGTGTCCCCCTGGTAATGAGGAAAATGAAAGATCATTTCCTCTCTTGGCCGGATAACCTTTCCATCCTTCGGATTTTCCAGCAGGGGGATCAGGGATCCTCCATCGAGTTGCATTGGCAGTTTCTCTACCGAGATTCCGGCCCATTGGCAGAAGGTGGGAAACCAGTCATAACCGACAACCGGAGTGCGGCAGATGGAGCCAGCCTGGATCCCAGGTCCGCGCAACATCATCGGAACGCGGATCCCCCCTTCCCACATTCCCCCCTTGCCACCCCGCAGCGCTTTGCTGCCTCCACCCGAACCATTGTCGGACATGTAGAGAACGTACGTTGTGTCGGTCAGTCCGAGTGCCTCGATCGCCTCTAGCACTTCTCCGACACCGCGATCGAGATCGTCGGAGATGGCGGCGGTTGTAACTGCTTTGCGGTTGGAGCCTCCCATCTTGGCTTCATAATTCGTCAGCGCTTTCTGGCTGGCATTCTCGGAAGCATGCAGGGCGTTCCAGGAAAGCTGGATGAAGAAGGGCTTTCCGGCATCACGGTTTCTTTTCATGAAAGCTGCCGCGCGCCGAGCCATTCCGAAGATGTCGACGGGATTGGGATCCTGAAACTTGAAGGCCTGCTCATTCCCTGTATCGCCATCATGCTCGTCGTAGCCATGCTGCCCCGGCCCACCACCACCTAGATGCCATTTGCCGTAATGGGCTGTAGCATAGCCCGCCTCGCGCAACATTTCCCCCAGAGTGATCTCCCGCTGATCGATCCGCTTGATCAACGGCGGTTCAATCAATAGCCGGCCACTCTCCGGCGGCGCAGCCTTTGTCCAATGCATCCTGGCGGGACTTTTTCCCGTCTGCAGGCTGATGCGCGTCGGCGAACAGACCGAAGCGGGAGAGTAGCCTTGCGTGAATCGCATCCCTTGCTGTGCGAAAATCTCCAGATGAGGCGTTTCGATCACGCGACTTTGCGACTCGGGAATCTCCGGATCCATCGCCACCGAAAGTCCGCTCCATCCCTGATCGTCCGACAGCATCAAGACGATGTTCGGGCGATCGTCTGCTATCGCCCTTGAGCTGCCGATATGCCAGAAGCATAAAAAGGTAAGGAACGGCAGGAACGCATGACAACTTGCTTGCATGATGAGGGTCTATCGATCAAAGAAGGAAAACAAACTGGGAACGCCCACCGTGTCTGCGACCATCCGACTCACTCCGACTCACTCCGACTCGATCCTGCGTTCTGCAGCGTGATGGTAATGATGCTGAAAAAAATCGGCTGGAAGCTCCGTCTGCTCCATTCTGGTCATGCGCAACGTCAATCGTTTGGGGCCGTACGGTAGATCGATGAACCGCACCTGCATCAACTCGCCGCTGGCGGCATCGTAGGTGACCTCCACCCGCCTTGGACCACGTCGCCCTGGCTTCTTGACAGCAACCAGAAGACGACTGACACGCCCCTCAGACCAATCTGATTCCGCCGGTAACGATTCGATCGTGAACGCTTCTTGCAACTGCTTCAGGGTCGATTCGATCTGAATGAAAGGCATCGCGTATTCATGACCGGGGAGATCGTGGCTGAATCGACTGGGATCCCTACTGGTTCGAACCGGGCCATCCGGCTTGACCACCCAGCTCTGGCTGCCATCGCAGCCCGTCAGGAAAGGAAGCCCGGCATCGGTAAAGCGATTCAATACGAATCGGTCGGTTCCGCGGACATGCAGGATGGCTCCATCCATCGAGGGCTTGGGGGGTCTCCATGCTTCCTCCCGCTGTTTGGATGGGATCGGAAAGGATTCCTCCACCGCGATGCGGTAGGTACGATCGCCCGATGCCTTCTGACAGGCGATCACCCGCTGCAGTTCGGCCGATGCAGTCGCCGGGCGTGAACCAACCGCCAGCCATACCATGGCCAGCAGTGCAAGCGATGCCGCCATCACCAAACCGGCTCGGCGCAGACCCTGCCGACCATTCGCCCTCAATGGCTCGGCCTGCATCCAAAGATCTACTTTACTTTTCGCAGCAGGATCATCGCGCCAATGATCCCCCAGCCTCTGGTGCAGCAGGGCACATTGAACAAACAACTCTCGCTGCACCGGCTCCTCTGCCAACCGACGCTCCAGGTCCACCATCTCCTCCTGGGTCAACTGGCGATCGAAGTAGCTCCAGATCACCGCCTCTGCCGAATCGCTCGCATCGCTCATCGTGGATGCCCCTCTTGCGAACGACGTTTCATGATGCATTCACGCAGCGCATCGCGAGCCCTCTGCAACGCCTTGGCCACCGCTGCTGCACTCATCCCCAGACGCTCTCCTATCTCGGGTAACCCCAAGCCGTCCCGGTAGCGCAGCATGCAAAGCCCAGTGGCTTGTGGTGCCAACTTCCGGAGGCAATCGTCGAGGTGTTCCAGCGACGCCGACCACCCATCCGATGAACGCTCGAAGGCCTCGGCAATTAGGTCGATCGTCCGATCGCTGAAGACAAGTCGATCCCGACGATGACGTCGCAGATAAAGACGGATCTGGTTGCGAGCGATCGCCATCGCCCAGGGAAGGAACGGCCGCTGGGCGTCATACCTCGTGGCCGACTCCAGGACCGCTACCGCCGTCTCCTGCAGAATATCCTCGCATGCTGACTTGTCGTGGATCACCGACCGGATCCAGGCCGAGATCACCGGCTGAACCAGTGTCCATTGCCTAGCCGCATGCTTGATTGGCTCGTCCATCCCCTGCCCTCCCCGAAATCGGATCTCCAGAGGTATTAACCCTTCCCGCAGCAGATTGACGCAAAAAAAGAGATTCCTCAGGAAAAGGAGGAGAGTTGGTCGATGGCTCCACAGCCACACCACCGTTGCTGGGATCCCGTCCGCTCTGGCAATCGATCGCCTGCCCCAGCTATCATGAGGTGGTAGGCCAGTAAAAAAACGCAGCGCAAGAGCCCGCCTCACCATGGAACAACCAAGTTTTGCGATCGATCGAAGAGGTGCGCTGCGCATGGCGGGCATGGGAGTCGCCGGTTCGCTGCTTCCATTCAACCCCGCATCGCAGGCTTCCCAGCTGTCCGGGCAGGTTGGCTTTGGGCAAGCCAAATCGGTCCTTCTGGTACTGCTAAGTGGTGGTCCCAGTCAACTGGATACGCTCGATCCAAAACCCGACGCGCCGGCGGAAGTGCGAGGGGAGTTCGGGACGATCGGGACCACCCTTGCCGGGATTCGACTCAGTGAGCATCTGCCGCGACTGGCCAGACAGACCGATCGCTGGGCAATCCTCCGCACGATGGCTCACCGAGAGCACAACCATCTTCTGGCTACCCATGTTGCTCTTACCGGTCGTGAGACCCCACTTCCACGCGGCGGATCGGATCTGGATCGGGTCGAGTCGCGAAGTGATTTTCCGAACTTTGCCGCTGCGCTCGATTACCTCCGGCCACGCAGCGATGGGATACCCACTGGCGTCACGCTACCCAACTACTACATCGAAGGTCCGCTCACCTGGCCCGGCCAGCATGCCGGATTTCTAGGAGCCAAACACGATCCCTGGCAGATCAACGCCGACCCCAGCGCCGAGGGATTTCGCGTCGATGCGCTCTCACGCCGTGATGGTATCGACCCAGCAAGGCTCACCAGCCGCCGCCAGCTGCTCGATCAATTCAACTCCGGACTTGCCCCCTCATCAGCTACCAGCCTGACCTCATTCCGCGATCAGCAGCAACTGGCGCACAAGCTCCTTTCCTCGGAACGGTTGGAGCAGGCATTTCAGCTGACCAGAGAAGCGGATAGCGATCGTGATCGCTACGGCCGCAATAAGTTCGGCCAGTCCCTTCTCCTGGCACGCAGACTGGTCGAAGCCGGGGTGCCCATGGTCCAGGCCGCCATGGGAATCGTACAGACCTGGGATACCCATGTCGACAACTGGGGACGACTCAAGAACACCCTCCTCCCTCAACTCGATCAGGGCCTGGAAGCTCTTATGACCGACCTGTCTGCCACTGGACTGCTGGACCAGACGCTGGTCGTCGTCATGGGAGAATTCGGACGCACTCCCAAAGTGTCGACCTTGCCGGGCGAAAAGATCCCCGGTCGCGATCACTGGGCACATGCCTACTCGGGACTGTTCGCGGGGGCTGGCATCCTGGGAGGCCAGGTGATCGGACAAACCGATGCCCATGCCGCCTACCCAATTTCCAATTCCTTCTCACCCGCCGATGTCTGCTCGACCATCTTCCACGCACTGGGAGTTCCGCACGACGCCATGCTTACCGACCCGCTGCAGCGCCCCCATCACCTGCGAAACGGTCAGGTGATCGAGTCGCTCTACAGCGGAAAAGCCGTCTGACCAGGTAAGGCGGTTGCCTGCTACGCGGGATTTCCTGCCCGAGTTCTGGGGTCCAATAAACCCAAAGCTCTTGCGATGGGTCGCGTCGTGCCAAGGACACCAGATCGATCGCTCGGCATGGGAAAGCTGTCTTGGTGGATTGATCCAAGCCGTGCTGCATGGACCTCGTCTCCAGGTCAACTCACCTCCATGCCTTGGTGTCTCCGCGTTGCTGTCAATTCTCGAAGGACGACAACACCATCCGTTATATTCAAGCGGCATGATCTCCTAAAACATCACCACTGCTGTTCCGCATGCCACCTGGAATGCCGATAACAAGAGGAATTCTCGATGAAAGCCACCAGGATCCGACGCTTGTCCTTGCGATTGCATGCAACCTGCATTTCATTTTTCTGTTGGATGGCGGTATCTGTCGAAGGCCAGGAACCGGGGATGTTTCTCAACGAGGTTCCCAATTACCTTTCAGGTTATGTTGAATTCCAAAGCAACATCAATCAGTCGCAGGCTGTCATTTTGGAATCGTTCCGTGTCGAACTGGATGATATCCAAGTCGATCGATCCCCCCAGTTGATCTGTCAAACCTTCAAGATGCTCGACCGCCTCGGGGTACGGATCACCAACCTGGGATGGGGTGAGACCCCCGAGATCGATTTTCAGCCGTTTGCGATGGGGGAAAATGATTACCGCCCCAATGAAATCCTTCCTCCCAGCGACTTCGTTTGGAAACTGACCAAGGAGACCGATCAGTTTTTCTTTCATCGCACAAACAGACTGGGCATGTCGTTCCAAGGCATCGCTTACTCGATTCCAAACTCAACCCAAAAGCCCAAAGTATCGCGGCGATTGTTTGGAGATATGGAATCGCAATTGGAATCGCGAGTCAACCAAGTCGTGGTACCACGCCAGATCGGCGAAAACTCCGGTCCACCTGCATCCCACTTCCGAATGGTGCCAAAGAGCGCCAGCACCTCCTTGAGTTCGGTAGCGATCGAATATTTGGCAATCCAACAGATGCCATGTACATATCGCCCCGTGCGAATCGAGCCGCTGAAAGCCTTTGGAAGCAATCTGGCTGAAACGCCGACATTTTATTCCCAGTGGTACCTTCGCCTTCCTGATGCAACCTGGGAATTGACTCCTGAAATGAGAACCTCTGCTAACCCAATGTCTGTTGTCTACGGGATCTCCTTCGAAGTCGCTCCCGACAAGCCAAAACAGACTTTCGTTGAAAAAGAAATTCAACTACCGCTGAGCCAAGGACAGAAATTCGAATTCCCGATTTACTTCCATAGCGAACGATCGATAAACGGCAAAGCGACCGTCTGGGCGACCTACAAAGTGGCGGGAACCGAGCGGCGAGCGGAAGTCAAAATCATCGATCAAAAGCGGTTTCAGATCCAGGCACCCAACACCCGCCAGCTTCTAAAAGACAACAAAGAACTCCTCCAATCCATGATCCAGAAGGATCCAGGCTTGGTCGCCGATGCCCGAAAGCTGGCTGTGAGCAGCGTAGCGGCTTCCGATGGCGATCTTTTGGATGCTTATAGCCTCCTGCGAGCCTCCGGAAATGACGACGACGCGGATCGCATCCTGAATCGACTTGCCGATCGACCTATCGATTCGTGGTTTGATTCAGAAAGCACTGGCCTGATGTTCGCGCTGGCGGCCGACCGACCTCGGATCCTTCTGGAAAAACTCGCTGGAGCGATCAAGCTACATGCATCCCGCTTGGAAGATGCCGGCGCGACGGGTAGCCAGTATCCGTACGATCTGGCAAAGGCAATCCCGCTTTTGCTTGCCTCCGATTTAACGCGGGAAGATTGGTTGCGGCAACTTCGGCCGCATCTGGAGGTTCTGCGAAAGTTTTCCGAGGAAGACTATGGCTTGAACACCTGGCGTGATCTGGCGATCTACCTGGGGGACGAAGAAATGGCAGGCAAGATGGCCGAAAGCATCGAAGCAGGAGATCAGGATATGTACCGCGCTGCTTGGTTGGCAAAAGAAAGCCAAAGCCCCAAGCTGCAAAGTGCCATCCGACGACTGATGCAATCGGAACATCCCTCCCCCGGTGCCATGGAGTTGTTGCTGAAGTTCCTCGAGGAAGGGAAGGATGATCAGGTGCATCAGTTCATCGCCAATCAGGCCAAGGACGAGGAGAAAGGGCAGTACGCTGCAGCGTTCTTTGAGGCGCTGGAGTATTTCGGGCGATATGGAACGGATCGAAGCGAAGGGATCGAACTTCTTGCAGAATACCGCTATTCGAAAGAAGTCAGGGACCGCGCAAGACAGCTTCTGGAATCGCCCTGACGACGGCAATGAGCCTAATTTTTGGCCAGGGAAAAACGTTTTAGAAGGTTATACGACTGATGAGTCGACCGCAGGATTTCATCTGGTATGTCCGCTGCAATCTGGCGGAAGGTCGCATTCTGGAGGGGAGCGCGGTGGCGGTGAAACTGCGCTCGAGAATCAATCCGTCGGCGACCTCGGAAGGGTCTTCGCAGCCGAAGACGTATCTGCTGACCTGCGCTCATGTACTTCGACAGAAACACCAGGATGGGACCGATGGAGTCGGAGCTCTGGTCGACCCATCTTGGATCCGCGTCTGGCCTCCTGGAGTGGGACTTTCGGAAGATCAATCCTGCGGGGTTCGGATCGTCCGACAGATTCAGAACCCCGACCCACGACCTGTGCAGGTAGATGATCGCAGAGACCTTTCGAAGGATTGGTTGGTCCTGGAGATTCTCGACTCGACGGATGCCCAACGACCAGGCATCTGGTTGGAAGATTGGCATCGGGAGAGCCTCGGGAATTCCGAAGGAAGGTTTAGGTCGTCCCGCGCGGAGGTGCTTGGTTATCCTGGCGGGGTCGCCGGACTGGAACGCGGGATCACCCAGGCAGTGACATCAGGCCCATTTTTCTTTCGCAGCGAAACCGAAGGCGCGGTGGTGATTACCGGATCGGATACACGACCGGGGATGAGCGGAGGGGGGGTGTTCGCGGTCCCTTACTGGTTCGGGTCGATCCGATCGCTGACTGGTGTACCGCAATTGATCGGGATCCATCGAGCCAGAAATGATCAGACGCTCCAGTGCCGCTCGATCTCTGCAAAACTGATCTTCGATCGATTTGCCGAGTCCGACGTCCAGTGGGACCTGGCGTCGCGGAAGTCGATGCCGCCACAGGACGATCGATCGTGGGTTAAATGGCTTGCATCTGGCCTAGTGCTGATGCTGGGTCTCGCGGTCTGGATCGGTTTCCAGCATCGTCAGGCACAGCGCCGGCTGAGCGATTCGGTGAGGGTTCGAGCGACATTAGGTGAGAAGGAACTCGATCTTACGCAGGAGATTCTGCTGGGAACTCCGCCGCTGGTAGTGGCGGAAGGAGTTCCAGAGGGCTCGGAGTTGCAATGGGTCGGTACAGAGGACCGACGACCCGATCAGAAACCGACCGAGCGATTTGTCAGGCTGGATAGACCTGGGGAACATGAAGTGATCGTCACGATCATTTCCGGCTGGTGCCGCGCAGAAAAACGCCTGGTGTTTCGATTCACTGAGCTGCCGTGGGGGAGCGCCGACGGTTCGGATGATGGCTCCCAGCCCTGAAAGAATCCCTAAATCAAGCTGCCCTTCGATGAACAACCGAGGTTCTTCCGGCGATCGCCGACAGAATCCGCTCGGCCACATCGATCGCCTCTCGGCCCTGTTCTCCAGTCACTTCGGGCGCTTTTCCGCTTTCGATCGCACGATGAAAATCGATCAGTTCGCATTCGATCGCATTGACCGGCTCGCTCTTCCAGTGCGTCGTCGGAAACCATCGCCCGAAGAACTCATCCTTAAGTCCTGTTCGCTCCTGGGCCGTCAGTCGGTCGATATGGAAGGCCCTGCTGGCCACTTCCGGACTCGCCTCCGACAAGTCGACTTCACAACTTGCCAGATTGATATCGATGATCTGCCGATCGGTCATGGCATGAATCGATCGCTGCGCCGTCCGATGCACCCTGCTGGCGATCAGGGAGGCGACACAACCATTTTGAAAATGGATCTGGCACTGAGCGTAATCCTCATTGGTACCCATCCAACTGACGCCGGAGGCATGGATTTCCTCGATCGGGCTGTCGACCCAGTCGAGCACTAGGTCGATATCATGGATCATCAGATCGTGTACCACGCCGATGTCGGTGCTGCGTCCGGTGAAGGAACTAGTCCGCACCGCATGGATCTGACGGACAGCGGACGATCGTTCACGCACCCATCGATAAGCCGGATTGAATCGTTCGACGTGCCCGACCTGCAGCACACAGCCGTGGCGGCGAGCCGCTTTGATCAGCATGTCGGCTTCCAGCACCGACGCGGTGATCGGCTTTTCTACAAACAGATGGATGCCGCGATCCAGGCCCCAGAGACCGATTGGAAAGTGGAGGAAGGTTGGGGAGGCGACCACCATGCAGTCGATCCTGCCTTCCATCGCTTCATGGCTGGCAAACGTCGGAAGCTGCAGCGTCTGTTCGATCTTTTCTCTGGCCGCAGCCACCGGATCGGCAACTCCAACCACCTCGAACTGAGGCAGCTTGGACGCAAGTCTCGCGTGGATCGTTCCCAGGTGGCCGGCTCCCGCAATCCCTAGTCTCAGGCGCTTCATGCTGCCTTCCTCCGATCCCGAGCCCGGCCATGCCGCCCCAGGCACGATTCCTCGATGAATTCAAACAGCACATCCAGCTCTGGAAACCACTCGCCGCTGGCGGCAATCAGTTCGCGAGCCTGTTTGGCACCGACCTTGGACCGATAAAGCAGCTTGTGGGCTTCGGTGATCGAGCGGATCGTTTCGTTGTTGAAGTTCTTCCGCTTGAGCGCAACGACGTTGACGCAGCGCGGCCTTGCCGGAAACCCCTCGGCCAGCATGTAGGGAGGAATATCCTGCAGCACACGGCTAAGTCCACTGACAAATGCATAACAGCCGATCGATCCGAAGTGATGGACGGCCACACCACCGCTTAGCGTTGCGTCGTGCTGCACGCGGACATGACCGCCCAGCATCACCGTATTGGCCATGATGACGCGGTCCTCCACCACGCAGTCATGAGCGACGTGGGCATTGGCCATCAGATAGCAGTGGTTGCCGACTCGCGTTACCCCCTCATCCTTCTCCGTACCGCGATTGACCGTGACGCACTCGCGGAATACGTTGAAGTCGCCGATGACCACCTGGGTTGGCGATCCCCGATAGCTAAGATCCTGTGGATCGCCGCCGATGACGCAGTTGGGGAAGAAATGGTTCTCCCGTCCGATCGAAGTATGGCCGGTGATCGTCACGTGGTTTTCCAGACGGGTGCCTCGACCAATCTGAACATGGGGGCCAATCACACAGAATGGGCCGATGCGGACATCGTCATCCAACTGGGCTCGCGGATCGACGATGGCGGTGTGAGCTATGATGGTCGGCATGGTTCTTGCGGCTCTTTCCAGCATCCTGGGCCCCTGCCAGTCGGATGCGTAAGGGACGTAATTGTTCGGTTCAACGCCGCGTATCAGGCGACTTGGGTTTCAGCTGTGTTGCGTTGTGCCAATCTCCAAAGACACTCCGCCATGCGCCCGTTCAGCACATGCCCCGAACGGAAAGCAACAATGCGCCCGACGATCGAATGGCCACACAATGCCAGATCGCCGATCAGGTCAAGCAGTTTGTGCCGCGCGCATTCGTCGGCAAAGCGAAGGGTGTTGTCGATCGGTCCAGCGTCACCGAAAACCAGAAGATCCCGGTAGGAGACATGACGAGCCAGCCCTCGACTCTGCAGCTGCTGCGCCTCCTCCTGCGTTACGAAGGTGCGCGCCGGTGCGATCGACTTCAGGTAGTCCCCTTCTCCCAGGCTGAAGGTCGCAGTCGCTGCCGCGATGGGATGCTTGGCGCCATAGTCCAGACGATACTCCAATTGCGGATACGGATCCGAACAGGGCATCGCCATCACCCATTGCTGATTGTCTCCGATCCGAATCGGCTGCTCGATCACCACGGCCTTCCTGGATCGATCCTGGCGAGTCAGCCCCACCTCCTGTATCCCCAGCGCGTAGGCCATCGCACTGCCGTCCAGGCCAGGCATTTCGGGAGCGTCGCAATCGACCAGGCAGTTGTCCACCTGCATGCCGCAAAGCGCCGAAACGACATGTTCCACCATGTCCACCGACGCGCCCTCTCTGGTCAAACGCGTCCGCAGCTGCGTCTCCGTACGAATCCCCGCAACCGCCGGCAAAATCGGCTGATGCGGCAGATCGGTCCGGCGAAAACATATCCCCGTATCGGGATCCGCAGGGTGAAACGTCAGGGTCACCGGAACACCAGTCCAGTACCCCCGACCATGCACCTGAAAACTGCGAAGAATCGTCTGCTGGAAACGGATAGATCGCATGGAATTCCTAGATCAAAAAAGAGTCGCTTCGGCCAGGGCGGCGATCGTCATCCCTTCCACGATGCCGCCTGCCATCTTCCTATCGCAGTCGGATGCCGCTCTTGACAGCTCCCCAACCTGCGGTTCCTTCCAATCACTTGCGGATCGTACCGGTGGCAGGAGCCGTCGCGGCACGCGCCCCGTTGGCTGCAGCCGATGCACCCTGCTGCTGACGCAAGTAAGCGAGAATGGGATCGGTCAGATCAAGAGTCGAGTTGAAGTAGACGACATTCTTGTTGATCCCTGCCGAAACGGTCATCGGCGCCTTGGGGTCCATCTCCATCCGGCTGTATCGGAAAACAATACCGATCTGGTTGTACTCGGCCCATGCCTTGGTCACCATTTCAATCTGCTTGTAAGTGTCGAAAATCACCTTCGCCTCTGCCTCGGCAAACTCCTTTTGCTTGCGGCTGAAGTCCAGCTTCAACTGGCTCTCCAGCTGAGCGATCTGCTCCTCCTTCTGCTTGAACTCCGCCGAGTTCTCCTGATAGCTCTTGAGCGACTTGAGCTCCTCAAGCACCGATTCGCGACGCTTGTTGATCTCATCCTCAGCCATCTTGATCTGGGCCTTGATGCCCGCAACCTGATCCTTCATCGTCGGATGGTTGTCGAAGATGTATCCAATGTCGATCACGCCGATCTTGGTGACCGGCGCTGCTGCAGGAGCCGCTGCGGCAGGAACTCCCTGCTGAGCAGGAGCCTGTCCCCAGACCGGAAGACTCAGGCAGATCAGTCCAATGGCCAGACAGGCCGTCTTGATGGTGACTCGCACGCTAACGCACTCCTTGCTACTGGTGAGCCTTTGCGGCCTGAGCGGCCGGCTGCGCGGTTCCCCTCCTTGGAAATCGCTTCTTTCCGCGAACCGCCGACGAACGCTCGCTGCAGTCGCCCCGGCAGATGCCAGACCATTGCAGCCAGTTCGTGCCAACTCAATCCGCGCGGCGGTATTGTGCCCATTTCAACCCGAGGAGTAAAGAGAGAAATAGAACCGGTCCGCCATTCCCGCCGAGCTCGGTTCCACCCTAGAAAAATCAAGGTTTCCAGCACCGCTGCAACCATCTTTTCTCAATGACAGCATTGTCGGCAGACATTCTTTTTCTGTCGGTCCGGTTGTTTGCTTCAAGCCGGAAAGCACCAGCTCTACCAGAAGGTGTCACGAAACGTATTCGATCCAGGATTTGCCGTGCGCACCAGGCCCTCCGGGTCTTCTTCGTCCGCGCCGCTCACCGGAGGGCTTGCACTACATACTTTCCGATGCGTGCAAGCCACTTCATCCGCCGAACCACGATTGAAGCCCGTTTCCCACCTTTGCCAACGTTGCCATGCGGTGGACTGCCTATGCAGAAAGTCCACCAAGCTCATCCACCATCTGGCGATGGTGGCTACAAGAAGGTGGTTTGGC
>JBIINB010000155.1:0-9966 GCA_044337705.1 Pirellulaceae bacterium
GGGGCGTAGCGGAATCTCTTCTTTTAGTGGGATCTGCATTTCTAGTCTCCAGCATTTTCCTCGGTTGGCGGGACGCGTCCGATACGGGATTCCCGCCATCGGCCGTCGGTGCCGGGACCGTTGGTATTCTGGCGACGGCGGCGGGTTTGTTGATGCATCCGACAACGCGACCCTTCAGCTTTGCCACCTGGGTCGTGGCCAGCGTCGCGCTGGCATTGATGAGGCCAGATTGGTTTCTGGAGTTCGTTGGAAAGCCATCCAAGCAATGGCTGACACCACTCATCCAGATCGCCATGCTTGGAATGGGAGCGACACTGACGCTGGCCGATTTTGCGCGCATCCTCAAAATGCCGCATGGGATCGCGATCGGCATGCTGCTCCAGTACGGCATCATGCCACTGCTAGGATTCGGCTTGGCCAAGGCATTCCAACTGCCCGCAGAAATCGCCGCCGGGGTGATCCTGGTTGGAAGTTGTCCGGGTGGGGTAGCATCCAATGTGATCACTTTTCTGGCAGGTGGTGACGTCGCCTTCTCAGTGACCATGACCGCCTGCTCGACCCTCCTATCCCCTCTAATGACCCCATGGTGGATGAATGTGCTGGCGGGCAAACTGATTCCCGTGCCTGTGATGGCAATGATGCAGCAGATCCTATGGACGGTCCTAGCGCCAGTTGCCGTAGGACTTGTGATCAGCCTTCTGATGCAATACGCACCGAAATACAAAGGATCCGTCGATCGTTGGATGACCCGTCTGGCGATGGCTGCCATCTGCATCGTCTGTGCGATCATAGCCGCCGACTCCCAAAGTTCGCTCAAACATGTTGGCATCGCGCTGCTGCTAGTGGTGCTGTTGCACAACAACCTTGGCTATTTGCTCGGTTACTGGGGTTCCCGACTCTTCGGCATGTCCGAAACACAGTGCCGCACCATCGCGATCGAAGTCGGACTGCAAAATGGTGGCATGGCGGCGGCGCTCGCCAATTACCCTCTGAAAAGCGCGGCAGCGGCCGTAGCACCGGCGCTCTTCGCCCCGATCATGAATGTCTCCGGTTCGATCCTAGCGATGTACTGGAAGAAACGGCCCATCGAACCGCAAGCACGCGATACAACGGCTTCCTGATCCCAGCGAGAGAACGCCACAATGCCCCAAACCACGCTTTATGATTTTCAATATCCATCGATCGATGGAACTCTTTACGACATGAAGGAACTCAAGGGAAAGGTTGTCCTGGTGGTCAATACCGCCAGCCAATGCGCGTTGACGCCTCAGTACCGGTCGCTGGAAGAGCTCTACCAGCGCTACAAGGAGCGAGGTCTGGTGATCCTCGGATTCCCCTGCAATCAGTTTGGTGCTCAGGAGCCGGGCAGCGAAGACGAAATCCAGCAGTTTTGCGACCGAAAGTACCGCATCACCTTTCCGATGTTTTCGAAGATCGACGTTTTTGGGCCCCAGCAAGCTCCGCTTTATTCGTGGCTGACGAAGACTAAGCCTGGGTGGTTTGGCGTAGAAAAAATCCTTTGGAACTTCACGAAATTTCTGATCGACCGCAATGGGCATGTCGCCGGTCGTTTCGGTCCGGGGTATCCTCCAAGCTGGCTGGCCCGGCGCATCGAAAGGTCGCTCGAAACGATGCCTTCTCAATGACCAATCGCGGCTTATCGGACTGTCGTTGGAGCAAGGGCGAGCGATGGGGAACGCTTCGTGCCCACGAAACCTGAATCGATGGCTTACAAGCTTCGCCGATGAAGATAGAGGGACGATAGCATGGTAGGCGCTTTGGGCTTTCTCGACTGGCTGCTTCTGGCTGTTGCAGCGTTTGTCACTCTCGGCATAGGCTGGTCTGAAAGGGGCTCAGCCAAGTCGCTGGACGCCTATCTGGTCGGTGGACGAAATCTACCTTGGTGGGCCATCCTGGGCTCGATCGTCGCAACCGAAACCAGCACGGTAACCGTCTTGAGCATTCCTGGCGAGGCGTACGGGGCGACGGGCCTGAAGTTCCTGCAACTTCCGCTTGGATATATCGTCGGCCGACTTGTTGTCTGCTCCCTGCTGATGCCGATGTTTTTTCAAGGTCGACTTTACAGTGCCTACCAAGTGCTGGGCAATCGCTTCGGACCTTCGGCGCAGAAAGGTGCCTCCCTGCTCTTTCTGGTCGCAAGAAACCTTGGAGATGGACTTCGTCTCTTTCTGGCCGCCATTGTGCTGCATACCTGGTTGGGATGGTCGCTGAGCAGTTGCATCGTCACAATGGGCCTTTTTACCATCGTCTACACGTTGATGGGTGGCATGCGGTCGGTAGTCTGGAACGATTGCGTGCAGCTATTGATCTATCTGCTTGGCGGTATCGCCACGCTGATCTATCTGTTGGGTCATATTCCAGGTGGAGCATCAGCGGTGCTGAATCAGGCGCGGGATGAGGGCAAGCTAGATTGGCTGAGATTTCATTTCGACTGGTCGGACCCCTACACTTTCTGGGCCGGCATTTTGGGAGGCGGATTGCTGACATTGGGCTCGCACGGTGTCGATCAATTGATGGTCCAACGCTATCTGGGCGCCCGAAGTCTTCAGGACGCGCAGAAAGCACTGACGCTAAGCGGTATTGTGGTTTTCTTTCAGTTCCTTCTTTTCCTTGCCATCGGTCTGGCGCTGGCCAGTTTCTATCGTGGCAACTCCGAGGTCCAGTCGCTCAAACCCGATGCTGTTTTTTCTCATTTCATCTTCCACGACTTCCCGAAAAACAGCGGTCTGATTGGGCTGATGCTGGCCTCGATTCTGGCAGCCGCTATGTCGACGCTCTCCAGTTCCTTAAACGCCTCTGCCACAGCCGTCATCTCCGACCTCTGCCAAATCCAAAAGCAGCTAGGAGTCGATATGGCGGAGAAAAGCCGTGTCGAAGCGCGGTATCTATCGGCCAGCAAGTGGTTGATTCTCTTTTTCGGATTGTTGCAGATTGCAATCGGCGTCTGGGCCTCCAGCTGGCAGGACAACATGGTGCGAAACGCGATGCGCATCACCGGCTTCACCGCAGGATTGATGCTGGGCTGGTTCCTGCTGGCGCTTCACCCCCGAACAACTCAGGCGGGATTGTGGCTAGGCGGTCTAGGTGGCCTCATCGCACTCAGTTGGGTTCAGTTTTACGCACCAGCTCAGGGTATCTCCATTGCTTTCCCCTGGCTGGCTTGGATCGGACTGGCAGCCACGGCGATCATTGGCTACCTGATCTCGATCCTCCAAAACAGGCCAACAATGTCTGGAACGGCATCGAAATAAAAATCTAATCTATGTTGGTCATGGCGTCCGTACTCGTACTCAGTGCAACGGTACTCGTACTCGAACTCGAACGGATCGCTGATGACAGATTCGACCATCGACCATAATCGAATCGACGTATATCGTCTTTCGATTGACTACGTTGCCTTCTCTTATCCAATTGCTCGATCGCTCGAAAGGGTCAACCGGCAAGATCGCGATCAACTGCATCTGGACGCTCACGATTGCACCGCTTCGATTCAGAGTTTCTCCCTTGGAGATTTTTTCCCGAAACCAATCAATCGATTAGGTCACCCGACACAGGCTTATTGTTGCCGCTTGCTGAATTGATCGAGTAGACTCAAGGACCTACCGGCTGCGGCGCAAAGTCGAGGGACAGCGACCTGCGCCCCAGATGCCCCGCCTCGATCGCCCCCATGATTCGCTCAAGGAACATCCAGACGTGGTCCTCACCTTGCTCCTTCGTCTGCTCCGACCACAAAACGTACTGTTGGTTTTTCCGATTCTGCTTGTTCACCCTTTGGTAGGATGGGCGCAAGGTTTGGAAGCACAGGATAAACCGCTCAGCGCTCAAGAAGCCGAGGTGGCCAGCATCGCGCAGGGAGTGCTGATTCCCCAGTTGATTCATTGGTGCGGCGAATGCCATCAGGGGGACGATCCGCAGTCAGGGATTCGAGTCGATCGCTTGGGACGGATCCCTCGCGACCGGGAAATCTTCCTTTGGGAAGAGTTTCGCGAGCAGATCCTGCAGGGCAAAATGCCTCCAGAAGATGCCGCTCAACCAGATGATAAGGAAAAGGAAGAATGGCTGGCGAAGTGCGAGCAGATGTTGCACCTGGCCAAATCGCTTCCGGTTCCCAATCGAGGCGGATCCCGTCGAATGACAGTGGCACAGTTCCAGAACACGCTGCACGATCTGCTCGATTGGCAGGTTGATTTGTCGGCGAGGATTCCACCGGATGCGATCTCCAGGGATGGTTTCAGCAATCATGTCGAGTCGATGGGGATGTCTCCGGCTGTTGCCGAAGCCTATTTCGATGTTGCCGATCACGTCGTCGCCAGTTCCCTGATCGATCCCTCGCAAAAGCCAACGATCCAAGCTTTCCAAATGGCACTCGGGCGGCAGATCAATCCGGAACCCTGCCCCGACTCTCTAGTACTAGGCGCCAACAGCCTGCTTCTCCCCAACTCGGACTTCATTGTCACGGAGGACTTTCCTGGGAAGCCGTTTGCCTACGAACCATTTCGGATGCAGAAGAAATTTCGCTTTATCGAAGGGTACGTCGGCAACGATACGATTCGGGAATGGAAGGATTTTGACAGCATCTACCATGCGGTCTTCGCCTGCATGCGGGGAACGCCAGGCTATCCGGTTGGATTGCCCTATGAGTTAGCGCCTGAGGGTTTGCTTTTGAGACCAGCGATTCCCAGCCCCGAGATTTTTGGCGAATCGAATACTTACGGTCCGATGGCCAACTTCAAGATCTCGCTGCGCGAACTCCCAAGTGTAGGGCGCTTCCGAGTCACCGTGAGGGCGAGGAAGTTTGAAGACTCGCTGCTGCTGGCCGAAACAGATCTTCTGAAGCCATCCGAGGCGGATTGCGCATCGGTCGTCGTGTCGACTACAGATCTCGCTAAAGGCCTACCTATTGCTCACGACGGAATATACCAGTTGGATGTGGTAGCACCTGAGCTGGAGGGGCGGAAAGAAGTGCGGTTGCTGATCGACGGTCGGCCCTTCACGCATGCAATCTCAGCCTTACCTGGAACATCAGGTAGCGACCCCGCGATCGATTCGCCCGCGACGGTGGGGGGGACTCCTATGCTTCGGATCCGACTGACGAAAGGCGACCATGATTTAGCGATCGATGGTCCGGGTGCCGCGGCCGTTGAGGCGCTTCGCTGGTGCAAGCTTGCACCCTCATCCAAGCCTGCGAAGGACTTCGAGGCATTTGAAGCGTATGGTCCCTTCGTTGGTGTCCACGTCGGTTTGCGAAGAGATTGTGGTAGCACCCTGAATCCAGTCGGTCCCGCGCAGCGCGTGGAATCGACCGACTGGCAGGATTTGGTCTTTGAAGGGGCAATCGAGAACTTTCCAAGTCCAGATGTCGAAAAGAACAACGTCAATTATCTAGCCGGGATTCGAGAACTCGGTATTCGATCGGAGTATTACGACGGTCGACCTGTCCCTCGGCTCTGCATCGCAAAAATTTCGTTTGAAGGCCCCTATCTGACCCAATGGCCGCCGCTACCACACCTGAAGCTTGCGGGAAATCTCTCGGTGGAAGCGATCGACCAGCCCGAAGCACGGAAACAACTGCAGCAATTGGCGGCAAAGATGTTTCGGCGTCCCGCAATGGGCGATGAGGTCGACCATTTGCTGTCGGTCTACCAAGAAGCGAAGCTCAGGGGAGCGACCGATGGTGAGGCATTTCGGGATGCAGCCACGGTAGTACTTGCCAGTCCCAGTAGCTTCTTCCTCCATGAAGCGAGTCGTTCGGATGCGTCCGAACCGCTGTCAGATTGGGAGCTGGCTTCCAAGCTCAGCTACTTTCTCTGGAATGGTCCACCAGACGACCTCCTCCTGATGCTGGCCGACAAGGGGCAACTGACAGAGCAACTGGATCAGCAAATCGATCGGCTTCTTGCCGATCCCAGACGCGACAGGTTCCTTCAAACGTTTGTCCGCCAGTGGCTGCAACTGGAGAAACTCGATCTGCTGTCCATCGATCGCAAGACCTACCCGGAATGGACGAAAGATCTGAAAGCAAACCTACGTCAGGAACCGATTGCATGGATGGGGCATCTTCTGGACCAGAACCTTCCGGCCAGCCATCTGGTCGACTCTTCGTGGATGATGGCCAATGAAGTCACCGCGGCTTTCTACAAGCTGCCTCAGCGTCCTTCGGGAGGTCCACGTTTTGAGCCGATTCGGGCGGACAGATCAGAACTAGGTGGGCTGCTGGGGCAGGCCGGTCTGATGGCGGCGCTGGGCGATGGCCGGCAGTCGAATCCAATCAAACGAGGCGCCTGGTTGGCCAGAAAGCTGGTAGACATGCCCCCCGAAGACCCGCCACCCAATGTCCCCAAACTCCCCGAAGGCGATATCTCCAAGGAGACATTTTTGGAGAAACTCGATCGGCATCGCAATCAGCCCGGTTGTGCCGCCTGCCACCAAAAAATCGACCCCTGGGGTATTCCGCTTCAAAACTACAACGCCTCGGGAGTTTTCGTCGAACTTCCATCTTCCGAAACCACGTCCCAACTGGCAGACGGAACAAAAATCACCAATGCTCTCGAATTGAAGAAACATCTGGCCGGCGAACTGTCCGATCAAGTAGCATGGAGCGTCGCTAGGCACCTGGCCTGCTATGCGATCGGCCGTGACTTGACCTACGGCGAATCGAACCAATTGAAAATGCAGCTGGAGAAACTAGCGGCAGAACGATACCCGATGCGGGGTCTGCTGCGGACCGTGATTCACAGCGATGCCTTCATGACCAAGTAGCCTCCGTTTCACTGACTGTTCCCCAATATCTTGCGGAGATCGATCATGGTTCAACCGCTCCCCAGACGCACGATGCTGCGAGGCTTGGCAGGTGCTGCTGTCGCGATTCCGGCACTTGAGGCGATGGGAAAGGTGGCGGAATCCTCTCCAGCCAATCGCTTCTGCGCGATCTACACCGCCAATGGAATGTCGCTTCCAAATCCCAAAAATGGGATCGATCAGTGGAGCTGGTTTCCGAAGGAGGAGGGAGCCCGAATCCAGTTCACCAATTCTACAGAACCTCTCGCCAAGTTCGCCGACCATGTCACCTTTCTCAGCGGCATGCATCACGAAAATGGCCTGCTAGCGGATCCTCACATGTGCTCGGACATGTGGCTGACCGGCGCCCCGCTGCACGATCCGGAACCTGGAACTTTCAACTCGGTATCGCTCGATCAAGTCGTCGCTCAGCAGACGAAAGTCCATTGCAGGCAACCTTCGCTGGTCCTCTCTATCGATGCAGGCGTTGGATTCCTGTCGCGAACGGGAACCATCTCCTACAATAAGGAAGGAAAGCCTATTCCTGCAGAGAGCCATCCCCGGAGAGTCTTCGACAGGATGTTCCGAAGCGATCCGGCCAATGCGGACCAGGAACGAAAGAAGCTTCATCGACGGATGCGACTGGTCGATTCCGTGCGCGAAAGCGCTTCCGATCTGAAACGGCAACTTGGCGCTTCGGACCTTCGAAGGATGGACCAGTACCTGACCTCGATTCAGGAAGTGGAATCCAGACTGGAGGCATCCGAGCGATGGCTGGACGTTCCCCTGCCCCCGCAGGACTACAGCCAACTGAATCTGGATGCGACTCCCGAAGGGGAACCGGCAGATTACTACCGTAACATGATGGACCTGATCGCTCTAGCATTCCAGGCAGATATCACCCGATCGGTCGCTTTCATGCTCAATCGCGAAGATGGTATGGGAATCAGCGACACCTTCCCGCTTCGATTGGGATTGAGTCGCACCCACCACAATCTGTCGCATGCCGAGGATCCCGAGGGACAACTGATGTTCTCGAAGTACGACCGGTTCCTTAGCGAGCAGATCGCGTTTCTACTGCAGAGGCTGGCCGAGCTCAAGGACGCACACGGAGCACTCATGGATCGAACGATCGTCCTGTACGGCAGCGGCTGCAGCACCACCCACAACCCGCGAAATTTGCCAACCCTGGTGGCGGGAGGATCCCACTTGGGACTGCGACATGGCGGCCACTGGCGGCACGACGGGGAGCGGATGAGCAATTTCTATCTCAAGCTATTGCAGACGCTGGGGATTCAGGCCGAAACTTTCTCCGACAGCACATCCCCTCTATCCAGCCCTTTGTTTTCCTGACTCTAAGTTGTTATGCAGCAAAGACTTGCATCCGTTTTCCGGGGACTGAAATCGCTGCGCGCCGAGTGAATCCCGGGAAACAAATTCCCCCTCGTGATTCACATTTCAGGGGAGCCCCAAAAACGGATGGTGCGAAAAATGCGATAATTTTTTACAATTCGCGATCAAGTGATTGCCCATTGCGACATCTGGAGGCTGATTCTCCATGCGTTTCACCAAAATGCACGGTGCGGGAAACGATTATATCTACATCAATGCGATGGAAGAAGGCCTCCCTGACGACTTAGGGGAACTGGCGATTCAAATGTCGCATCGGCGTTTCGGCGTCGGTGCAGACGGCTTGATTCTTATCCTTGCCAGCGACCATGCCGATGCCCGAATGCGGATGTTCAATGCCGATGGCAGTGAGTCTGAGATGTGCGGCAACGGGATCCGCTGCGTAGCGAAGTACGTCTACGATCATGGCATCGCGCGGAAGCGGGATCTAAAGATCGAAACCGGCGCGGGGGTGCTCTCGCTGCAACTGGAGTTAGATCATCGAGATAAGGTGGATCAGGTGACGGTCGATATGGGGGCTCCAAGGTTGCTGGCCAGGGAAATCCCCACCACGCTGGGAGCTGCCGATCAGATGGTTGTTCATCGGCAATTGGACGTTCTGGGGCATTCGCTTCATGCAACCTGCGTGTCCATGGGCAATCCGCATTGCGTGATCTTCGTGCCAGAGATCACCGATGAACTCGTGTTGAAGGTTGGGCCGATGATCGAATTGGATGAACGTTTTCCAAAACGGACCAATGTGGAATTTGTGGAAGTGCTGGCCCGCGGCGAAGTGCGGCAGAGAACTTGGGAACGCGGATCGGGAGAGACATGGGCATGCGGCACCGGCGCCAGCGCGGTTTGCGTCGCTGGTGTCCTCACCGGCAACACCGACCGCACCATCATCAATCACCTTCTGGGCGGGGATCTGAAACTGGTTTGGGACGAATCATCGAATCATGTCTTCATGACTGGCCCAGCGCGTGAAGTTTTCGAAGGCAACTGGCCGACCTGATGAAACGAGCGCGTCGTTGGACGTCTGGCCTGAAACGGCTCAGGAACAAAACCTTCAACCGCACCCTATGGCGTTTCTCTGGGATGACGCTTGCCAAAGCTGTTGTTTCCTGGATGGATACGCTGCACTTCCAGTCGCTGTATGTCGACCCTACGACCGACCCAGGACTCCCGATTTTCCAGGGGCCATGCATTTTCCTCTTCTGGCACGAGTATCTGGCCTTTCCTTTTGCGTTGCGGGGCCACTGTGGCATCGCCATGCTGGTCAGCCGACACGAGGATGCCGAGTGGCTGTCCCAGGCTGCACATTTTCGAGGCTTTCAGACAATTCGCGGATCCAGTTCGCGAGGCGGCACGGAGGTGCTTCGCCAGTTGCTAAGCGAGGGACGCGGCCTGAATCTAGCGGTGACTCCCGACGGCCCCAGAGGACCGCGTCGGACTCTTGCGGTGGGTGCAGTCTACCTGGCGATGAAAATGCAGGTACCGATTGTGCTGGTTGGATTTGGCTACGATCGCCCATGGCGGGTCCGGCGTGCCTGGGATCAATTCGCGATACCGCGCCCAGGAAGCCGCGCTCGCGCTGTCTTCAGCGATCGAATTCACCTGCCTGCTCAACTGGATCGCAACGAGCTGGAGGGATGGAGAGCCAGCCTGGAGTCGCAGTTGCTGGAATTGACGACGAAGGCCGAGCACTGGGCTGCAAGTGGAACTGCCATGCCAGGTGCATCGCCGCTCTACCGCGCCCCCTGGAAAGGAGCCCAAGGG
>JBIINB010000269.1:0-2590 GCA_044337705.1 Pirellulaceae bacterium
CCGGATCTTCCATGGACCCGGTGCACTGATCGATCTGCTTGCAGAAGATCCCAAACGATTGGCGATTGCCTTTGTCTCCCACCTTTCCCGTTACGCCACAGGGACCCCGATTCGCTATGCCGATCGCGATGAGATCGAGCGAATTGTCGATTCCACCAGCGATCGAAACTACGGGGTTCGATCGCTGATCTGTGCCTTTTCGGAAAGTCCGATGTTTCTTTCGATCGAGGAAAAAACGCGATGACCATCAGAATGCTACTCTTCCTTTTGGTTGGATTTCTTCCTGCTGAAGGATCGAAGACCATCGAGTACCCTTACACCACACCCGAACCTCAGAAGGTGGGCTGGCCGCTGACCGAGGAGGAACGAGCCTATGTGGTGGAGAAGCCCGAGCACGAACGCAGGCCGGGTCGGGAGTCGAACCAGCATATTCCGAAGCTGTGGCCAGTAGTGCCCAGCGCTGGCCACTTCGGGGATGACTCCTGGCTGAAGCTGCATGAAGCTCATGTCAAAACAGTGCAGGACAATCCGGGACCACTGGATGTCTTGTTGGTGGGCGACAGCATCACGATCCAATGGGGTGGATCATGGCAAAAGCACTTCCCGGATTCTAAAGCGATCAATATCGGCATCGGCGGTGACAAGACCCAAAATGTACTGTGGCGACTGGACCATGGGGGAGTTGATGGAATCGATCCCAAGGTGATCGTTCTGATGATCGGCAACAACAACATGTTCTTTACGCCGGAGACCGGTATCGAAGCCGCAGCCGAAGGGATTGGGATGTGTGTCAGGAATCTTCGTCATAGGTTCCCTCAGTCCTTTCTGATCGTCACGAAGATCCTCCCAGCTCATGCGCCCGGCAATCGCTTTTATGAAGACATCCGCAAGACCAACAGCGCACTAGACCAGTTGAAACTGGACCAGGATCGCAATCTTGCCATCCTGGATTTGACCAGCGACTTCACCCATTCGGATGGTGCTTTGAAGAAGGAGCTGTACACGGCCGACAGCATCCATCTTTCGATGCAGGGCTATGCGGTTTATGCCCAGCGATTGCGCCCACTTCTAGCGAATCGATTCCGCGATGTGCCGTAGTCGATCGGGAAATAAACTAGCTGGAACAAGGGAGCCTTCGATGAGACCCTTCATCGACCACGATCTGGACAGACGCCGTTTCCTGCGCGCTTCGGGCGCCTTTCTGGCTCTTCCTGTCCTAGGACGAGCCGCAGAGAATCGGTCGCCTCAAAGGCTGCTGGCGATCCATGTCCCCTTGGGAATGATGCCGCAGTTTTTCTTTCCAGCTAAAGGAACTGCTTCAAGCCCCTACCTGGATCTTCTTGGACAGCATCGATCCCACTTCACGACATTCTCTGGGATGTCGCATCCCCAGGTTGATGGCAACCATCATGCAGGTCAGTGCTTCTTGACCGGTGCGCCTCATCCTGGACAACCTACCTTCCGCAACAGCATCTCCCTGGATCAACTGGTGGCCGAGCAGATCGGGCTGGAAACCAGGTTCCCCTCGCTGACCCTTTCGGTACGCCAGGGGGAGCATTATGCCGATTCGATTTCGGTATCGCGATCGGGTGTCACCTTGCCGCCGGAAACAAGCGTGGAAAAGCTCTACCAGCGCTTGTTCGCAGCAGGTACCCAGTCCGAAAGGCAGGAAGCGCTTCGACGCATTGAGGCAGGGCGCAGCGTGCTGGATCTGATTCTTCAGAAAGCAAAGAGAATCGAGCGAGCGGCGGGGCGAGAGGATCGAGCCAGGTTGGATCAGTATTTTCAAAGCGTCCGGGAGATGGAGGGGAGACTGCAACGGAGTATCTATTGGGAAAACCAACCGAAACCCTCGGTCGATGATCCCCCGCCAAAAGATATCGCCGATGCCAATCAGGTGATTGCCAAAAGCCGGTTGATGTTCGATCTGATTCGACTGGCCCTGCAGACCGACAGCACGCGGGTAGTCACCCTGTCGCTCAGCACTTTCTCCGTGGTACCCCATGTGCCAGGGGTGCGCAATGAAACCCACGGACTGACCCATCATGGAAACGAAGAGGGGAAGATCGCCGAGCTGAGAAAGATCGAAGAAGCGCAACTGAAGGTCTTCGACCAGTTGCTGACCATGCTGGCAGAAACGCCCCAGGCCGGAGGTTCCCTTCTAGACCACACCCACTTGATCTACGGGAGCTGTCTGGGAAATGCCAACTCCCATAGCACTCGCAATCTTCCGATCCTTCTGGCTGGCGGCCGGTATCGGCATGGTCACCACCTGGAATTCGATGAAAACAAAAACACGCCCCTGGCCAATTTATTCGTCACCATCCTGCAGAGAATGGGGATGGAAACCGACCGCTTTGCCAGCAGCACGGGCACCTTGTCAATTCCCGCGGACTGACTTGAGGAATCATCCGGCGCGCGGCTGGGGGAACAGCCGAACGATCCAAGCCGATCGGCAAGCAGACTTGAGGAGCTCTCGGACGGCGATGCCCTGGAGTCTTTTCACTCCCTGGGTTCATTTCATGAACCCGTCAACTCGAAAATCGCCTCGATCTCCACGGCGATGCCCGAAGGCAGGGTATTGGTGCCA
>JBIINB010000156.1:0-9946 GCA_044337705.1 Pirellulaceae bacterium
CATGTTCGCCGCGAAGATGTTTTTTGCAGATTGCCGGTAGCCACCGCTGCCAAGCGGTGGAAATAGCGCCATGATGCTCAAACACGCCCCCCGACTGAACATGTTCGTCACGAAGATGTTTTTTGCAGATTGCCGGTAGCCAACGCTGCCAAGCTGTTCAAATAGAGAAAATAGTCGCCGGAATCAAGGCGGAACTCGAGGTGGTTGCGTTCCGATCCAGGTACAAGATCGGGCGGCTCTTCAAAGACTTTGCGATCGGATGGCTGGATCGATCGGTTTCACCATGGAAACGAGATGATGAGCGGTCGATTTTTTAAGAGGATTTTTCGATGCGATGGCTGATGGTTCTGGTGCTCCTTGCATACGGTACGATTCTGTTGCCCGCCGAGAATGGCAATTCACTGATCGCTCCTGGGGCGAAAGTGGAGCGGATCGGCGAGGGGATGAAGTTCACGGAAGGTCCTGTCTGGTTGCCTGATCCGGGAATTCTGGTCTTCTCCGATATCCCTAACAGCAAGTGGATGCAATGGTCGGAGGCCAAGGGATTGTCGGTCTATCGAGACAGCCAGCAAGCCAATGGGAATATCCTCGATGAGCGAGGTAGGATCATCGCATGCCAACATGCAGCCAGGAATATCATCCGACTGGAGGCGGACGGTACCCAAACGGTGCTCGCCGATCGGTACGATGGCAAACGCTTCAATTCGCCTAACGATGCAGCGCTGCGTTCCGATGGAACGCTCTGGTTTACTGACCCGCCATGGGGCTTGGAGGGGCCGGCCGAGCTACCTGGGCACTGGGTTTTTCGGTTAGATCTCAAGAGCGGCAGATTGGAGCCGGTCGTCAAGGATTTGGCCATGCCCAATGGAATTGTCTTTTCACCCGATGAAAAGAGGCTGTATATCGCTGACACAGGGGGCCATCCCAAGCATCCTGATCCAGCTTTTCACAAGCTGCCGTCGAGTATTCGGTGCTATGAAATCGATGGAGTGGGAAATCTTGGAAAGCTTTTGTGGACCATCGATGCCGGCAGCGACGGGATGGCGATGGACCAGATGGGGAATCTCTACACGACCCACGGCAAGCATGTTATTGTCTATGACCCAACGGGCAAGGAACGGGAGAGAATCGAATTTCCGGAGGGGCCAGCCAACTGCACCTTTGGAGGCGGCGACTATCAGACTCTCTTTGTCACCGCTAGAACATCTCTGTATCGCATTCGGATGAATGTCGGCGGCATGCGTCCTCCAAAAGCTCCTTGAGCTGTTCCAGTGATCGCAGCGACGGATCGACCCGAAGCATGTCTCGCACCACCATCCTCCCGAATCGAAAGTCTGACGGATGCCCAATCTATTCACCCCGCTGAGTCTCAAGGGAGTCACGCTTCGCAATCGTATCGCCGTCTCCCCGATGTGCCAGTATTCCTGCGAAGAGGGGATGCCAGAGGATTGGCATCTGGTTCATCTAGGGTCACGGGCCGTCGGTGGTGCAGGTCTGGTAATAGCTGAGGCGACTGCAGTATCCCCGGAGGGACGAATCAGCCCACAGGATACAGGGATCTGGAGCGATGGGCATGTCGAACCGTTTGCGAGGATCGCGAAATTTCTGCTGAAGCAAGGAGCGATTCCCGGAATCCAGTTGGCGCATGCGGGGCGCAAGGGAAGCGCAGCGCGACCTTGGGAAGGGGATGGCCACTTGAAGGAAAGGGATGGTGGCTGGCCAACCATAGCTCCCTCGGCGATCGCTTTTGGAGGTAACCTCGATAAGGTTCCCAAGGCGATGACTGATTTCGATATCCAGCGAATCCAGCAGGCCTTTGTCGATGCTGCGTCGAGGTCACTAGCGGCCGGGATGCAGTGGTTGGAACTCCATTTCGCGCATGGTTACTTGGCTCATCAGTTTTACTCTCCTCTCTCCAATCATCGCAACGATATTTATGGAGGAAGCTTCGCGAATCGAATTCGTTTTCTGCTAGAAACGACATCGGCAGTGCGCAAGGTGTGGCCGGACCGTTATCCATTGACAGCAAGGCTTTCGGTTACCGATTGGATTGCCGGCGGAGTGACGATGGAGGAGTCGATCGAGCTTTCGCGGCAGCTACGCGAGTTGGGAGTCGATTTGATCGACGTCAGTCATGGATTTGTCACCCCGGATGTTTCGCATATTCCATGGGGGCCGGGTTTCATGATTCCGTTTGCCAAGCGAATTCGTCAAGAAGCCAAAATTGCGACCGCTGCAGGCTGGATGATTACTGAAGCCAAGCAGGCCGACCAGATCATCCGCCAGGGCGACGCAGACTTGGTAATGCTGGCCAGGGAACTGCTGCGAGATCCCTACTGGCCGTATCGCACGGCAGTGGAACTGGAGGATGGGATCGCCGACCACTTGCTGCCGATTCAGTATGCGCGCGCCGCCAAGCCACCAAGGAAGTGAATCGCTTCGTGTCCCTTCTGGTAGCCACCATCGCCAGATGGTGGACTATTCAGCAGTAGGCATCCAGAAGACATCCACCGCCTGGCGGCGTTGGGTACGGGAGAATAAGCCATCTGCATTGCTTCTGGTAGCCACCATCGCCGGATGTTGGATAACTCAACGTGAGTCATTTCGAAGACATCCACCGCCTGGCGGCGTTGGCTACGGGAGAATAAGCCATCTGCATCGCTTCTGGTAGCCACCATCGCCAGATGGTGGATAACTCAACGTGAGTTATTCCGAAGACATCCACCGCCTGGCGGCGTTGGCTACGGGAGGATAAGCCATCCGCATCGCTTCTGGTAGCCACCATCGCCAGATGGTGGACGATTCAGCGGTAGGCATCCAGAAGACATCCACCGCCTGGCGGCGTTGGCAACGGGAGGATAAGCCATCTACATCGCTTCTGGTAGCCACCATCGCCAGATGGTGGACGATTCAGCGGTAGGCATCCAGAAGACATCCACCGCCTGGCGGCGTTGGCAACGGGAGAATGAGCCATCTACAACGCTTCTGGTAGCCACCATCGCCAGATGGTGGACTATTCAGCGGTGGGCATCTTGAATTCATCCACCGCCTGGCGGCGTTGGCTACGGGAGAATGAGCCATCTACAACGCTTCTGGTAGCCACCATCGCCAGATGGTGGACGATTCAGCGGTAGGCATCCAGAAGACATCCACCGCCTGTCGGCGATGGCTACGGGAGAATAGAAAGACGATGCTACCTATTGCAATCGACCGAGGATCGTTTGAAATTCCGGGAGCGCGTGGAGCCCTGCTAGACCGGGTTCATGCTTCAGATAGAAGGGGTCAGCGTATTCCTGCTGCATCGCTTTTTCGATCGATGCGATGGCAAGTTTCTGAAGTGATGTCTTCGATTCGGCAACGGTCTGGCGATCGGCTAATTGGCTATAGCCTCTCGCCAACTCAAGGAGCAATTCGTTATCGATCACTGTATAGGCAGCGAACTCGTCGGCAATCTTTCTACCTGCCTCTGCATCCCCTGCCAGTGATTCGATCAGCATGAGTTCCACCTTCGCTCGTACGTTGCGGGGATCGGCTGTGAATCGGGCGCGACGCAGCTCCAGGCAGCGTTTCTGAGCGGACGCGGTGTCGCCCGACCCCAGGGTGGCTCGCCACTGGGCCAAGCGAAAATATGCCAATCCGGCGACGCGAAGGAAGTCCGAGTTTTTGGGTGCAAAGGAGAGGAGGCGATCGCTGAGCGAAGCGGCCTGTTCGAGGATTTGCAGACCTTCGTCGGATTTGCCGGTGATGGCCAGGTATTCCCCAAGCAGTCCCAATTTCCCTACGTAATCCCGGAGCAGCAGTCCGTTGAACTGGTACTTTTCGCTGGCCTCCTTGGCTTTCTCGGCGGACTCCCGCAAGCTACTTTCGGCTGCAGCGAAATCACCCCGATGCACCCGGATATTGGCGGCAGCAAGTTGGCTGGTCGATTGTCCTTCTCGCAGTGCTCTGCCCGTCATCAGTTTTTCGGCTTCTGGCCGCGTGGCCAGCCTGGGGTCGGTTGGCAGCACTTCAATCGCCTTACCGAACCATTCGAGTGCTTTTTCGACGTAGCTTTGGGCCTCGATTAGATTTCCAATGCGATAGTAGGTGATGCCGACGTCATGATTCGCGCGAGCCAGCAACTGGTACTTTTGGAGATCGGTGTTCTGGCCTAGGCCGGCCGAATCAGCACTCGAATTGGCAAAGATGTCTTCGGCGATCGCCAATTGCTGTCGGTGGTATTCGAGGCTTTGCTTCATATCACGGGCATGATCCCGTTTCAGCTCGGCAATCGAGCGGATGATATTGGCGTGATTACTGCGAGCCACATCGGATTTTTTCAGCTCCGCGCGCTGCCGCAGGAATCTCTCCAATTCCATGTAATTGCGTTCGGCGTCCTCCTTCATATTCTGGGAGGCCATGTCGTCGGCGACCGCTTTGCGGAGCGCCGCCATGGTGAGCTGAGCTTTTTCGTCCTGTGGCTCTTCACGCAAGACCTCTTCCTGCACGACCGGCAGCAGCTTTTGCAGAATCGAATTGCGACGTTCTTCGACTCCCGGATTCTCCAGGGTATCGATCATTCGCACCTGTTCGAAGAATTCCTGAACCGTGGTGACGACGCGATCGGCACGACGTTTAGCGAGCGCTGCGTTGTCTGCAGCGATCTGTTCGTTTCGCAATGCAATCAGGGAATTTCGAATTGCATCTTGAGCTTTTGTCTTGGCCAGCTCTTCATTCTGACGAGCCAATTCCGCTGCATTGCGTTCTCGACTTTCCGAACTCGCGAGGTCCCGATTCTTCTTCTGCAGGGAGAGAGCCGACCAGGTGGAGATACCCGCGATCGCAAGCAAAGCAAAAGCGATCCCGGCCGAAAGATTCCCGATGACTGGATTGCGCCGGTACCAACGCCATGCCTGTTCCCATTTGCCGACCGGCCTGGCCTGGATCGGTTCATTGCGAAGAAATCTTCCCAGGTCGGCTGCGAGGGCAGAGCAGGAGGGATAGCGCTTTTCCGGATCCTTCTGGAGGGCTTTCAGGCAGATCGTTTCCAGGTCGATGGGAACATTGGGTTGCATCTGCCGCGGTGAAATAGGTTCGTCACGCAGGACCTGCATGATCGTTTCGTACGGTTTAGGGGCCAGGAAGGGAGGGCGGCCTGTCAGGAACTCGTACAGCATGGCTCCCAGCGAATACTGATCGGTGGCAGGTCCAAGTTCATGGACTGCACCTCTTGCTTGCTCGGGTGACATGTAGCTGGGGGTCCCCATGATCGTCCCGTCGCTAGTCGATTTCGACTCATCGGCTTGCTCTTCGAGGTTTTTTGCGAGCCCAAAGTCGGTGATTTTGGGGACGCCTTCTTTGGTCAAGAGGACGTTGGCAGGCTTCAAGTCGCGGTGCAGGATTCCGTTGTTGTGCGCGTACTGCATTGCGTCGCAAAGCGTGACCATCAGCTTGGCTGCTTCTTCTGGGCTTAACGGCTTGCCGTTCAGATAACGATCGAGGCTGGAGCCGTTGACAAATTCCAGAGAGAAGAAAGGGAGATTATCGTATTCGCCGACTTCGAAGATCTGAACGATGTTTGGATGTTGCAGATGCGCAACGGCTTTCGCTTCGATGATGAAGCGATCGAGCGCCTGTTCGTTGGCATGAACTCCGCCAAGAACCATTTTCAGCGCGACGGAGCGGCCGAGTTTATTTTGCCTCGCTCGGTACACAATTCCCATGCCGCCGCGACCCAAGATCCCTTCGATCGTGTAGGAAGCGATCGTTCGCGGTGCTCGCTGGGTGGGCGCCGAAGTGGTCGACGCATCTTGGCTGGGAGAAGGGGAGTCATAGCTGAAAAGACCGGTGACTTTATTGACATCGATATCCGACCCGCCGGATGGGGGTTGGCTGGAAGCTCCATCGAAGAATGCGGTCGCATTGGGATCGCGAGGCACTGCTGGGAGATCGACGGTCACTCCCAAAGACGCGGGAGGTTGACCTTTTGGATGATCGATCGTCGCCCCCAAATCGGTCCCAGCATTTCCATCGTTCCGCAAGGATTCCTCGTCCCTTGCATGCAGATGGTCCATGGTCTTTTGAGAAGCAGCATTTGCAGAGTCGAATTGAGAAGGAACGGTCCTGGGTGCTGGCAGATCGACAGTCCCGTGAGTGCCGTCGAGTGATACTTGGCCGGATTGGTGCGAATCCTTTAATTCCTCCAGCAAACTATTTCTCAGCTGCACCGATTCCTCAACATGCTGATGCCCATGTGCTGTTGGCCCCCAAGCAATCGTGGCACCGTCGGGGGCTTCCTTAGTTTCCCTCGAAGGGCTGTACGAAGCTTTTTTCGGACCTCCGATAGTAGAAGGCTCTGGCCCCAGCGTTTCGGTGGCTTCCGGTGGCCGAATCACCGAATCGGCGGGCAGTTCGTCTTCGTCATTGGGCTTACGCGTCATCAATGCACCTCCGGTGCTTGTTGATTATGAGGAACCTAGTGTCATCTTAGAGCGAACAGGCCCCAAGGTTCCACCCATTAGAAGGATTTGGTGTGGAATTTCGGGCAAACAGCAGTTCCGTTTGTCGGAGTGATCGGGAAAGTCGGAATTTCCAAAAAATGGATGTAAAATCCGGCACAGTTGATATCACACGAAGTTTGTATTCCGTAAGTTAGGGGGGGTTGTTGTTTCATCATCGGGGAGTTCAGCGATGGTCCGCAAGTCGTTCGGTCTGTGGTCACGAGTTTGGAAACCGTTGAGCAAGCCCCAGGGACGCTGCGTGCGCGGACGGTGGTTGAAGGCAAAGATCCACCAAGCTCGGCGGCTTTTTCGTGCGAGGTTGCTTGAGGGGTGGTCTGCTTCCCGTCCGAAGGGCCGACCTTACTTGATGTTTGAGGGACTTGAGTCCCGAAGTCTGCTGGCGGTTGCTGTCTGGGATGGAGGCGGGTCAACATCGGCCTGGAGTTCCGCTGCCAATTGGGTTGGTAATGTGTTGCCATCACCCGGTGACGATCTGGTGTTTCCGCCTGAAGCGGCTAGGAAGAGCAACAACAACAACTTGATTGGATTTACCGCGGGCTCGATTACCGTTTCCGGCGATGGGTACTTTGTCTACGGCAATGAGTTGTCGATAGCTGGGGATCTGGCGGTTCCGGGGTATGGCAATCAATTCTATCTCGACATGACGCTGGTTGGTGCTGGCGGATCGCAAGAGGTCCTGGTAACGGGGCCGGGGAATGTGTTGGAGATATATTCCCTGCTTGATCTCAACGGTAGAGATCTGACTTTGGCTGCTTTGGACTCCAGCGAATTGTGGTTCGAAGGATCGTTGATGGGGACCGGTTCGATTTTCGTTCCTGATCTTCAAGGTGGAATGGTATCGGTCGAGGGGAGCAACAATTACACGGGCGACTTTGTGGTCGCGTCCGGAGGCAAGGTATCCTTAGGAGGTTACTACCCGCAGTTGACCTTGAGTGGGGCTTCGACGCTGGAGATTGGCGGTCGCACTGCTGGGAGCGTTACGGGAATTGGGGTCGGTACGATCTCCTTGTCTACCGATTCCACCACCTTCATCGACATCATGGACGTTTCAGGAAACGTCGCTTTCGACAGCATGGAAGTTTATGGGACTGCCGAATTGGGAGGCACTCTGGTCATCCGAAACGAGTTGGGGCAGACGATTCAGCGCGACCAGAGCGTTTCGATCCTGACGTTTGGCAATCGAGTGGGCGATTTCGCCAGTGTCACAATTCCTATTCATCCGCTCACTGGCCAAGCCGAATACAGCCTTTTGACGAACAGCAATTCGCTGGATCTGCAAGGTCGTTATTTTTACGTCAGCAACACTAGCGACTCTGGATACGGTTCGTTGCGAGATGCGATTACCAGGGCGAACAATACCGCTGGGTTGGATCGGATCTTTTTTGAGATTCCGATGTCGGGGGTTCCGCAAATTCTGCCTACTTCGAATCTACCGGTGATCATTGATCCGGTGTTGATCGATGGTCGCAATGTTTACGGAAGTTCCTTTTCGGCAATGACAGAGTTGTCGGGCGGCATTTACAGCGATCCCGAATCGACCGGTCTTCGAGTGGAGGCGACAGGTGTAGGGATCCATGCCATGTCGATTGGTGGCTTTCAGACAGGCGTGGCGATGCTGGGAAATGAGGGGGAGATCACAGGCAGTTATATCGGCTTGTCAGCCAGTGGCGAAGCGCGTGGCAATGTCACTGGTATCTTGGTCCAGGGTGATGAAAACCGCATCGGATACCCGACGGGGGGCATGGGTAATGTGATCTCCAGTAACGATTATGCGGGCGTCGTCGTGCGAGGCATCTCCGCTTCGCTCAATCAAGTTAGCGGTAACTTCATCGGAACCGACCCTGCCGGAATGGCTGCACGGCCGAATCTCCACGGCGTTCGTGTGGAGGATGGGGCGAGCGATACGGTGATCGGCGACACATTCGGATCAGCCGTTGGTGCGTCCAGCAATCTGATCAGCGGCAATGCTCATCATGCAATATTGGTAGCTGGCAGCGCGACTTCTTCGACGACGATCGAAAGCAACCGGATCGGGGTCGATGCTACTGGCAATGCAGGTCTGGGAAATGGAGCCTCCGGGATACAGGTGGAGCAGAATCCTGCAGGTGTAACCATCAGGAACAATGTCGTCTCGAATAATCCCAGCGGGATGGTGGTGATGGGAGCTACCGACGTGCTGGTGACAGGGAACCTAGTCGGCGTTGGTGCGGACGGGGTTTCGTCGCTGGGCAATGGTGGCACTGGGATTTACCTTGGATCGGTCGGCAGCTTCCAGGTGGGTGGTACGACACAATCCGATCGGAACGTGGTAGGCAACAACGGAGGTCGTGGTATTTGGATCGATGTAGCATCTGCGGCGGGGGGGGCTATCGAAGGAAACTACGTTGGCATCGCTGCCGATGGGCTCACTCCGGCTGGGAATGCCAACATAGGGATTGCCGTCATTGATGGCCCTTCGGTGAAAATCGGAGGCACTGCACCGGGGGCAGGTAACCTGGTGTCCGGTAATCAGAAGGGGGGCGTTCTTGTGGTCGGGAGCGGATCGAACAACGTGTCGATCGAGGGCAATCGGATCGGAACCAATGCTGCTGGGACTCAGGCGGTACCCAATAAGAACTTTGGTGTCTTTCTGGGTGATGGAGATCCCATTCTTGTTCCCTCGACGGCCGCGGCAGGGGTGCGTGTTGGCGGAGCGTTTTCCGAATCCCGGAATCTAATCTCAGGGAACGAGGGGCCGGGCGTCTGGATCCTGGGAGATGGGGCGAACTCCCACCAGTTGCTGGGCAATTACATTGGCACCAATGCGGCAGGTACTGCTGCAATTCCCAACTACGACGGTGTCGTCGTAGAAGGCAATGCGCAGTTCAACCGGATTGGCAAAGGGGATTCCGCCTACCCGGTACTGAATGGGGACTTCGAAGCCGCTCCAATCCTAGGTGTCGGGCAGACAGGAATTGGCATCGGTGGATCGAAGTGGACGACCAAGGCGCCTTATGGTCCCGCGTACACCGATGCGATCTCGGGGGTAACAGGTTGGACCTATTCGACAGCCGAAGCGGGTGGAACTCACACCGACGTCGGATTGGCCCGGCTCAATGGGCTAATGGCGAGACCTTCCGATGGGCAGGCGCTGTTCAGCAATCGTTGGGGGCACCTGATCACCAACACGATGCCAAACAGGTTGGAGGCAGGGGTTACTGTCACCGCCACGATCGACTTCGGAACCTTGGGATCCGCTTCAGACAACGGGCGTGCTGCCTACTTTTACCTAGTGGCAGGGGAAGCCAACGCAGCGAACCTGAACAATTTTTCTTCCCGATCGATTCTGCTGGATCAGTCGACCGCGGGTAATCCAGCTTGGACTCCGTTTGCTCCGGAGGTCATCGTGCCGGTCGGGGCGTACGGCACCGTGACGCTAAGTTACACCTTTGCCCAGGACGATCCGG
>JBIINB010000270.1:0-2583 GCA_044337705.1 Pirellulaceae bacterium
GAACGGTGTCGGACCTCGCGAAAAGCCACTTACGGCAAACGACCGGATCCGTTTCCTATCCCAGTGCACCAATCGCAATGTTTTCCGCAGGTATTTTCAGAAGGCTCTTCTGAAATACGGAACAGTTGAAAAGTGGTCAGATGATTCTGAATTTGTTATTGATACAGTCATTCCGCAGCTTTCCATTCTGAAGCCATCGCAGCAGTCGGGAACGGTGCGGGATCCCTACGACTATCAAAGAAGGGCATGGGATGAACTGAATCTGAATCTGTCACTGGCGGAGTCAACCGGCAGGCTCGAAGGCTTTCTGGTGATGCCGACTGGTTCGGGCAAGACGTTCACATCAGCCCGATGGCTGATGGAGAATCATATCAACCGCAAGGGCAGAGTCCTCTGGTTGGCTCATCGCTACGAACTTCTGGAGCAGGCTGCACAGGCGTTTGCATCCTGCGCTGGCCTGGCAAAAGACATTGAAGAACTGCGGATCCGGATCGTATCCGGGTGCCACTGCCCCGCTGCAGCCATTCGGGATGAAGATCAGATTCTCTGTTGTTCCGTGCAGAGCATGGCGAGGAATCCCGAGGTGGTTGCCGAGCTGATCGCAGATCCTAGTCTTTTCCTCGTGGTGGATGAAGCTCATCATGCGAGCGCGAAGTCGTACCGAGACATCATCGAGCAGTTTCGCCGCCAGCCACGTTTCAAATTACTTGGTCTGACGGCAACTCCGACCCGGACCCTGACGCACGAACAGCCACTGCTGAGCCGGCTATTTGGCAATAAGCGCATTTTCGAGATTGAAACCCGCGAGCTGATCGAAAAGGGGTTCCTTTCCCGACCGATCCCGGTCACGGTCCGAACCGAATCTGATGTGGAGGAAGGCCTGACACCCGAGGATTATGCTCATCTTCGGTCGTTCAATGAGCTATCCGAAGCCTGGAAGAACCGGATCGCCCATCTGGCCGAACGCAATGAGGTCATCACCCGACATTACCTTCAGCATCGCGACCGATACGGCAAGACTCTCGTTTTTGCCATCAACATCCCCCACGCTGAACTCCTCACACAACGGCTAAGGCAAGCCGGCGTCGCTACTGACTATGTCGCCAGCACGCGGCTCAATGGCGAATCCTACAACAAGCGGGAACTGATCGACCGCTTCCGCGATCCCAGCAGCGGTCTGGATATCCTGATCAATGTCATGATCCTCACCGAGGGGGTGGACATTCCCAATATCAAGACGGTTTTTTTAGCTCGTCCAGTGCAGAGCGAGATCCTGCTGCGGCAGATGGTGGGTCGTGCGCTTCGAGGTCCGGCAGCTGGGGGGACGAAGGAAGCCTATCTGGTCAATTTCAAGGACAGCTGGCGGGAGTTCGAGGAGTGGGAACGCCCTCTAGATATGATTCAGGACATCGTCGAACTTGAGGATCCGGAAGACGAACTTGAGGACTCCAATGAGCCGAGTGTTCCGAAACTGAAATCGCTCGCTGAAGTGATCCCTTGGGACCTGATCCGGAGGACAGCCCAAGAAATCAGTACGCTTGTCAGATACGGAGAGATCAGCTCTTTTGAAGCGGTGCCCCACGGCTGGTATATCCTGGAGCAACAGGACGACGAGGATTTGCTGAGATTCCTGGTCCCTTTGTATCAGCATCAGGAATCGTGCTGGAATGCCCTGTTCGCGGATCTGGAGAATGGCCGGATTGAGGACAGTACCGACCTGGAGTGGCTCCGCGAAGAATACTTCCACGACTGCGATGCCCCTCGCCCCGCATCGCATGATCTGGACCGTGTTGTTGCGTTCGTGCGTCGCGAGGGCCGGCGTCCGGAATTCCAGCTTCTCTCGGGACGCGATGAGTGCGATCCAGTGAAAGTGGCCGCAGTCATTTGGGAGGACCAGCTTGGACCAATGGAGACCGACCGACTCCTTAGGCGTCGCCACGAAGTCCCTTTGGCAAAGGCGATCTACAGTACCTTCCAGGAGTTCCGGGACGCTGTTCAACGCGAAGTGAACGATCTGGCGAACAGAAAGGCAGGGATCCGACCGCGATTAGGAACGGTGGAATTCGAGCCCTGGGGTAGCACGCTTCTAGCAGCCGGTCCGCATCATGATGTTGCAAGGATTCTTGAAAAGGTTCTTGAGAAAGGGGCTACGCTTCCAGACCTTCCTCGCCTTCCATGGAACGGCAGTATCCAATGGACACGGCGACCCATCAAAGGGTGGTATGGTAAGGCGACCTGGAACGAGAAAACAGATAAAGGTTCGGGTGAAATCCGGATCAATTGCCTGCTGGACAGCCCCGACGTCTCGGAATCAACACTCGAATACCTAGTGTGGCACGAATACCTTCACCTTTTCCTTCAGGCTGGACACACGCCTGTGTTTCGCAAACTGGAGAAAATGTGGCCTGGCAGTCGGAAGTCGGAGCAGGAACTGGAAACCTTGTCAGAGCGATTCGACTTCCTTTTCTACTGGTGATCCAAGCTTACAGGCCTCCTATTCACCGACCAGTAGTTGCCCCTTCCCCTTGCGATCGATGTAGTCGATGATCAGTTGAAGTTGCTCGGGCAAATTGATCGAGCCAC
>JBIINB010000052.1:0-29403 GCA_044337705.1 Pirellulaceae bacterium
CGGATTCCCAAGCGCGATCCATCTGGGTCAGAATCGATTGCAGGGTTCCAACCCACTGGGCGGGATTGAGCGACCCTCCTAAGGGGGCCAGTCCATAAATCCAACCGCAGGCGGCCATCGCAACCATCGGATCGTCACCACGTCCCGGAAGGGCCTGCTGGAGCCATTTGCTGACAGTTTCCGCTGTATCGAGTGTCGATGAAATCTCCGTTGCATTTTGCTCGCCACTCTTTCCACGCAGTTTTCCTCTTGATCCCTCCTGGGGCACAAGCAACGACACTTGTGAAGGGGGTGGTGCTTTGTGGTGAAGGATGGTCAAAAGAACCCAGCGATCGACTGGATCATCGATCTGTAAACCATCTAACCCCCAGCTCAAAGGCTGCTCAGAAACAAACCGTGCCCCATCGCTGCGAATGGGGAGGGGAACTGGAAGGTTGTCTTCCGGCAGTGTTTCCTGCCATACCTTCAGTTGGTCCTCGCCCAGAGATTCCAGCCATTCCAATGGATCATCGCCCGAGCCGACAGGAGCGCCGGCTTGATTGGAGGCGAGCGATCGGTCCTTTTTGCGAGTCGATTTGGGGGGAACCCACTTCATACCACGTTTCCGAACTGCAGGCTGAGAAGATGTCTGAAAGGTGATGGCATCGTTGCGACCAGCGTATTTGTGTAAAACCTTTCCAGAAGATCTCTATTGTTGTCCCTTCCCAATCGGATGCAAGGATGAACCGATCAAGAGGGCGTGGGATATCTGCTGCCTTGCCATTCATGGGAAAAGCCGGGCCCATTTTCCCAAAGCGATGGTGCCCTGGAATCAGTGGAAAACACCGGTCCAGTGTGGTAATCCTGTTGGCAGCTGAGGAATCCGGCCCTCAGATCTACTAAAATGCGGAGAAGAGAGCGGTGTAGTTTGCCAGCGATGCGGATCGTTCAACGCGGCAAGGTCCCATCCTCTCGACTATGGAGTGGTGTGGCCGATGAAGATAAAAGAGATGCCGAAGCGGTCCATATGGTTTCTTGTTGTCTTATGGAATGTCTCCGTTTTGACTTGGTTGCTTACCGATACCATCGGTGCTGCCGGAGTTGCTGACCTCGAAGTGTCGCATCGGCACGGGCAGACCTTTCTGACGTGGAAAGAAACAGAGGAGTTGACCGGTGATGATCAGATCACGTATGAGCAATACATGCAGTTGACCACCGAGTGGTCGAAACTTCGACGCTACCGGATTTACCGATCAGCCGAACCGATTCGTAGCGTCCAAGGGCTTACACCCATCGGCGAGGCGCAAGTCCTTTCTTGTTGGAACGACTGCTATCCCTCCCGACCGAGGAGTTCGGAGGGCGATTTGCTGAGTCGCTTCGTCATCGAAACGGGGAGGCCACCGCTGGCTGCAAATCGCTGTCTCTATGTGCACCAACCGCTTCGCGCAGGCTCCGCCTATTATGCGGTCACGGTGGTCAATAGGGGACGGGAAGAGAAGGAAATCAGCGATTCGAATTCGACATCGACAGCGATTGTCGAATCCCCTGGGGAGGGTGAGCCAGTACTGCAGAGGGAGGAGAAACTGGAGGAGAAGCAGGGCTTCAATTCCGCCGTTGGGCCCACAGTCCTGACGTACGTGCGATGGGAGGCTCCGCCCAATGCCAATCGAGAAAACCTTCCGATGGAGTTCATCGTCGGCATTCCCAGGAATGTGCCCGCCAAACCAGCTCTGGGGCTCCATCTTCACAGTTCCGTGGGAAGCAACCGCCAGGGGTTTGGCCATTGGATCAACAATCAGCAAGGGGCGATCCTGTTGGCTCCCAATCAGACCCCGTATGACTGGTGGACCGGGTACCACGAAGGTTTGGATGTTCGCAACTGGGGGACATCGGCGCCTAGTTGGAGGCAGGGACGTATCTTTCCTTACACACAGAATCGACTGTGCTCGTTAGTGCAATGGGCGGTCGATCGCTTTCGTTGTGATCCAGCGAGCTGTTTCGTCGCGGGCAATTCGATGGGAGGTTCTGGGGCGGCGATGCTGGCTTTCCGTCGTCCCGAGCTTTTTGCCTGGGCGGCGAGTCGTGTTGGAGTGCACAGACCGCATTTATCGCCAACCTACGCTAACAATTACAGCATGTCGTATGGTCCGCAGGACGAGCGGCTTCTTTTTGAAGACGGCACCATGGTGTGGGACTACTTCGATGATGCATGGTATCTGAAGCAGTACCCATGGCAGGAAACACCATTCATCACACTTTCCAACGGCAGGAACGACGAAGATATCGGTTGGAAGCAGGCAGTCGATTTGGCAAAAGTACTGCAGGAGACCAAGCGTCCACATCTTTTTTCATGGGGGATGAAGGGGCATAACCAGAATCTGGTGATGCCCACTTCGCTGGAACCTAGCGTGATGCCGATGGCGTTGCGAGTCGATCTCAGCTTGCCCGCATTCACGCGATGCAGTTTGGATCAGGAACCGGGAGACGGGGATCCTTCCCAGGGGGACCCTCAGGGAGGGATGAACCTCTATCTGACGTGGCAGACCAGCGACATCGTCGATCGTCCGGATCGATGGGAAATCACCTTGGACTTGGTGGATGCAGCTCCCCAAGACCAGTGCCTGGTCGATGTCACTCCCCGACGTTTGCAGGTTTTCGCCACCGATCCTGGGACGGAATTCGAATGGAGCAACGAGGGATCGGATCGGTTGGTGCAGCAAGGTCGGGTTCGGGCAGATGAGTATGGGCTGGTGACGGTGGAACGACTTCAGGTGACCAAGCAAGGAAATCGACTGTGCATTTGGAAGCCTGAACCTGGGGCGTCGAAATCGCCTCCCGCTGGGGCGTCGGATCCTTCCAGTCGTCGGTGAGATCGACTCGTTGCTTCCTTCTACCATCACTCTTCAGTATGATTCGACGACGGCGGCGTCTTCGTAGGCGGGTTCGATGGCCGAGCAGCATGCGTTTGGGTGACGGCTGCAGTCGTGGAGAGGGGGCTGGAGGCGAAGGATGCTAGAATTCTCGATGGCGGAAGCGTTGGTTGCTGAGGCAAAGCCTTGCGTTGCGCGAAACAGCCTGCGGGGTTTCTCGCTGGCCAGTCTGCTGGCAGGCATCATGCTGACGGGCGTTTGGCCCTTATCGACGGTTTCGGGGCAGATCGTTTCCAGCCAGGAGTTGGAAGCCAAAATCGCATCGGCTTTTGGGTCCCCCCCGCAGATGAAATTGCTGGATGAAAAAGGGCGGGTTTGGATCGACCCGAAAAACCACAGAGTGGTGGTGGATGGGTACATCGCGGTGCGCAAGGGGCAGCTGGAGATGTTCGCTTGCCTGCAAGGGACCAAGGAGCATGAATCGGTGGTCGCCGTTCTGTGCAAAGCTGCCACAGTCCATGCCGCCCTTCTGGCCGTAGGAGCGAAGTCGGGGGCACCGACGCAGTTTGAACCTTATGTGCCGGCAAAAGGAAGTACCATCCAGGTCCATGTGCTCTACCGCCAGCCCGATGGATCCAAAAAGGTTGTGGATGCTCGTTCGATGATCCAGCATGCCGCGACCGGCAAGACGATGACTTACGACTGGGTCTTTGCGGGGAGTGGCTTTTACAAGGACCCCGACACAGGGACGGAAAGCTATCTTGCGGAGGGAGGCGATTTGATCTGCGTTGCCAACTTTCCTTCGGCGACGATGGATCTTGCGGTTCGCAGCGCCGACAGCAATTCAGGTCTGGTCTTTATGGCCAACACCGAGGCGATCCCTGAGCAGGGAACGCCGGTGCGGCTGGTGCTTGAGGTGGTCGATAGGCCACCCTCTGGCCTAGGGCAGTCGTCGGAGTCGGGAAAGACCGAGCCGGTGGAGTCTCCCAGAGAGCCAAGCAATCCTTACGATAGCCAGGAGGGAAGCAAGGAGGCTCCCAAGGGGGCGGAAGCTCCAGCCATCATCCAAGCGGGCCAGAGCACCAGAGAAGCGGAATCCAGCCGATCCACTTCTCCATCGGCCGCTTCTCCCCCCACGTCCGACTCTGCTTCCGGGGACTCCCAAGGAGGTAAGGGAGGATGAACTTTCAGGGGCCGGGTGAAGATTCTTTTTTGTCGATGGATTGGGAAGATCCGGAGGAGGGGTTATCGCTGGAGCAGTTGAGTGAGGCGTATGCCAAGCTGCTTGCTTCCAGTGAGTCGTCTGCCGGGATTCCGGTCAGTCCTGGTCCGCCCAGCACAGAGGTACCGGAGCTTTTCCATTCCCCCGGCGATACCGACCAGATCGAGGATTCACTGCAGACCTGCCCTGTGACTCCCTGGAGTATTCTCGAGGCGGTCCTGTTCGTGGGGCATCCGGAGAACCAGCCGATCACCCCGGAACGGATCGCTGGCTTGATGCGAGGCGTCCGTCCGGCCGAGATCGATCAGTGGGTTCTGGAACTCAACCAGATGTACAGACGCCGTGGCTATGCGATGGAGATCGCATCGGCCAGCGGTGGGTACCGAATGCAGTTGCATCCATCGCTGCATCGCATCCAGCGGTTGCTTGCGGGGGAATCGAAACCGTTCAAGTTGCCGCAGGTTGCGATCGACTGCCTGGCGTTGGTCAGCTACCAACCGGGGCTGACTCGTCTAGAGCTGCAGGAGCAGTATCCTCAGGCGACAGCCAATACATTGGCTATGCTGGTGAGACGCAGTCTGCTGGAGCTGAGGATGGATCCCGAGGGGCCGATTGGATCTGGGAGATACTTTCCTACCCAGAGGCTGCTGGAATTGTTTGGCCTGAGTTCCTTGGACGAGCTACCGCAGGTGGAGGAGGAGTGACCTGAGGCATCGGGCAGCATTTTTTCAGGGCAGGTTCCGGGTGGTTGGATTCTGTTGGCGATGGAAGTTTGCTTTGGGCCAGGTTGATTTCCCTACTTTTTGTCGAGACGGATGATTCCATCCCAGGGGTGAGGGGCCGCTTGGTCGAAGAGGTGCCGCAGGAGGAACCCCGCGGCTTGATCACGCGTTTGAAGAGGTTCCAGGCAGTCCCTCGCTTCCTTCCATCGGCCTTGTTGAAACGCCTCAAGGCCATTGGCGTAGGCAAGCAGGTCGTTGTGCAGTCGGTCGATATCCCGATGCGCTGTCGGGATCACTTCGAAGGCCTGGATGGGTTGCGACATTCCATAGGGGAGCAAGCTGGCGATCTCCCGCAATCGAAAGCCCATCGATGTCTGGAAGGGAGCGACAGCTTCTGCTGTAGCGTGATCGATCAGCATGGGAGCCGGGATCATTTTGGTGATTCCTTCCAGCCTGGCGGCGCGATTGACCACGGGGCCAAAGGCGGTGACCTTCACTTGGTCGGACGATCCAATGCGTCCTGCGACCGCGTTGCCTGATGCGATGCCGATACCAACCTGAAAGCCATGCATGCGGGAGTCTTTCATCGCATCGCCGTGAAAGTCCCCGGCGATCGCCAGGGCAGCTTCCAGAGCCCGTAGCGCATCCTGCTGCGTGGCCAGCGGCCAGCCCCAGAACCCCATGGCCGCATCTCCATGAAAATCGCCAATCACTCCACCGGTTCTCAGGATATGCCGGGTCATGACCCCAAGGGCTTCGCTGACCCGTTCCAGGAGTTCCCGCAGGCGACCTGTAGCCTGTTCGCTCTCCCGGCTGAATCCGCGCAGGTCGCAAAAAAGAATGGAAACGCACGATTCCTTTGGAGCCAGCACCACTTCCGGGTCGCTTCCCGCCAAGGCCTCCATCACTACCGGAGAGAAGAACGATCTCAGGCAGTCTTGACGTCTTTGTAGGTAGCGGTTTTGCCGAAGAGCCGCCAGAGTCGTCGCCACCAACTCGGCAAACTTCAGCTCCTCCTGCAATTCCCGCGCGATGCGAGATGTGGATTCGGAGGGGAGGGCTCCAGGGATCACTCCATAGTCACCTGCGACATAAACAGCCCAGCCCGGGCAGGCATCGCTGGCGATCGGCGTACAGAAGGCCCAATCCACCTGCTCGCTCTGCGTGCTATGGCTGTCGAGCTGTTCGATAGGCATGCCCCAAACATGAAGAATGCTTTGCTCTGACTCAATCGCCTGGCGGATCAGAGACGCCGAGGGGGAGAACTGAGCGCCGGTGAGGAGGCGGGAGTCCCAGTGAAGGATATCGATCCCCAGCGACTTTCCGTCGCTGGCCGTCGGAGTCTGATCCTCGATGCGGATCGTATCGGAGGCGGCGGGAGGACCGTCCATCGAAGATCGAATGATGGCGATAAAGCGGGCCGGTTCGATTCCGATCATCAGCAGATTCACAAGTCGGCTGAGTAGCTCCTGATCGCTGGTCGCCCCGCGAATCAGATCTGGGAGTCGGGCGAGCACATCGATGCGTCGGTCGGCATCCCGGTATCGGATTTGCTTGAGCGTAGAAGGTTCAAAGCTGTGTTCCGCTGCGTGGATCGATTCGGGGGCGACCACCCTGACCCGCTGTTCGACCAAGCTGAATGTGGTCTGGCCGATAACGAAATGATCGCCGACCTGCAGCTTCAGCTGATCGGCCCGACCGCCTCGCCAGAAAATCGGATTCCGGGCCTCCGCCAGCCGCTCGACCACCAGAGTTCGACCATCCCATCGCAAAAGGGCATGCCGGCGACTGATGCGGTCGTCCCAGGGAGTGCTGAAACGGCATTCCCCACGTCCCAGTTCCAATGGGATCTGGGAAGCGTTCAGCCTTTTTCTCCAACGATCCTGGGGTTGAGGCCCCTGTGCGATCAAGTCTGCCATGCCCTTCCATCGCTCCTTCTCCTGCGATCCAGGTTCGGCTCCCTAACTATCACCTTGATGTATCATGAGGGAACCTGAACTTTTTCGGAAGCTCCTATCGACTTGGATTCGCTTTGGTGATGCGGGGTTCCCTCGGTGATTGATTGCCAGACCAGCTGCGACAGGATTCGTGGTTTCTTCATCAGTTGCCTCACGGAGTGGTTTCATGAATCTTCCTCAACCTATTGATGCCTGCGACGTGATGCAGGCAATCGACCAGCAACTGGCTCACGTCTGGATGGTTCGCACCTTTCTGAAGCATTCCGACGAGGCGGCGGAAGACGAGGAGCTGGCTGAGGTACACCGTGCGCTCTATGACTTCATGCTGGCGCTTGGTCCAGCGTACGAGGCGGAGGATGTGACGCAGTACCTGAAGCTTGCCAGGAAGAAGTGGAGCAAGCTGAAAGGGGCCACAGAGATGTTTGTTCAGATCCAGCCGGAAGTTTCCGGACACACCAATTTTCGCATGGCCTCACGGTCGCTTCAGTTGGCGGTTGCCGCCATCGGACGACTGCTGGAGTCCACTCCATGACGGTAGATTCCCGAAGGCTGGTTCTCCAACCGCTTCGTACCGTCCCTGTTCGGCGGATGGTATGATGCAGCTCGGGGTTTAAAGGATCGATCGTCCGATCGACGAAAGCTTGATAGCCAGCCTTGAAATGGACCCGCGGTGCAAGAGTGGCATCGCGTCGATTCCAATTCGATCCGGCTGGTGGACGAGGCGGCCAAGTTGCCAAGGCCCAAGTTCCGGACAATCGAGGTCATCAGAGTTTCACGGAGGTATGGCGGAGGCCATCATGTCCCAAGACGCGGTGATCCGGACGACGGGCCTGGTGAAAACCTACCAGGAGGGTTGGTTCAGTCGGCGAGCCTATCAGGCGCTTCGAGGGGTGGACCTGGAGGTGCGTCCGCGCGAAATCTTTGGCCTGCTGGGGCCCAATGGCGCGGGGAAGACGACGCTGATCAAAATCCTTCTGGGAATTCTCCATCCCTCGGGTGGCAAGGCGACGGTCCTGGGGCAGCCGGCGGGGAGCCTCGATGCCAGACGCCGCATCGGCTATCTCCCCGAAAACATGGTTTTTCCCCGGCACCACACCGGCCACTCCGCCCTCCAGTTCTACGGTCGGCTCAATGGCCTTTCGGAAGAAGAGATCCGCCAGCGTGAGCCTGGGTTGCTGGAGATGGTGGGCTTGAGGGGACGCGAGGGGGAGCTGGTACGCAAGTACTCCAAGGGGATGCGACAACGCCTGGGACTGGCTCAGGCGATGATCCATCAACCCGATATCTTGATCATGGACGAACCGACCGATGGGCTTGACCCCGTGGGCCGATCGCAGATCCGCGAAGTTATCGAACGGTTGCGTGAGATGGGCAAAACGGTCTTTCTCAACAGCCACATCCTTCAGGAAGTCGAACTGGTTTGCGATCGAGTCGCCATCATGGCCAAAGGGCAACTCCGTCGCCTCGGTACGGTTGCCGAGTTGACGGAACTCCCGGGCTGCGATGCGGGGGCATTGACGATACTTCGGGTGATGGCGAGCCCTGAGCAGGTGACAGCGATTCGATCGAGTGGCGGCCCCGAGGCGGCGCCGGTCCGCATCTTGCCCCTAACCGGCGGGACGGAAGGGGAGTTGTCGCTGGAGCTATCTGACGGAAGTCAACCGTCGCTGGACCGCTGGATCGATCTGCTGAGGAGCCACTCGATATCGATCGTTTCTGTCGAGCGGAAAAAGCCGCGCCTAGAAGATGTTTTCATGCAGACGGTCGACCGGTCCTCCTCCCTTGATTCTTCTCTGGAGACGATGCATGCCGAGGGGGAAGGGGGAATGCGATGAGACCCTATCTGGCGATTCTTTACGATGCGTTCCTGGAGGCGATTCAGTCGCGTGTGCTCTGGGTGCTGCTGGCGGCATGGGTCCTGCTGCTGGCAGCGATTGCCCCCTTCGGCTTCATCGAAGAGAAGTCGTATCAGCTACGCAGCGGTGATATCCTGCAGAGATCGCAGCTTCTGGAACAGCTGCAGCAGGCTGCCCGAGGCAAGGGGAAACCTACCCAGCAGGCTGTCGTTGCCTCGCTCCCCGAGTCGGCTCGGAAGCTGCTGGCCGAGCAGTCGGAGGACGATGCCAAGAGATTCTCCAGTGGCCGATTGTCCGACTGGCTAAACGAAGCAGCTCGTTCTCGATCCCTTTACGATCCCCAGCTGTGGCCTCGCGTCGCTTCTCGAGCCGAGTGGAAGCAGATCATCGAGAAGGATCCCAAGCTCCGTTCCGAAGAAGAAATTCAGCAGCTCAATCGCCTTCTCCTGGAATGGTCGTTCCCCGGACAACTGGCTCCTCTTTCCTCCAGCCAGGCCTGGGTTGGATACGCTGGTTTGAAGGTGGGTGAGCCGCTGCCGGTATCGATCAATCAGGCGCGTGCCTTTCTGGAGCTGTTCGTCCTGCAGGGGCTGATTAAAATCGGTTTGGGGGTGGTGGCGATGTTCGTTGCCATCATCGTCACCAGCCCGATGATCCCCGACACCTTTCAGGCCGGCTCCCTCCATCTGCTCCTCAGCAAGCCCATCTCCCGCACCTGGCTGTTCCTTTCGAAGTTTGCGGGCGGGACCATTTTTGTGCTGATCCATATCGCATTCCTGCTCAGCGGCCTGTACCTGATCGCTGGATGGCGGCTGGGGATCTGGAACGAAGGGCTGTTTCTCTGCATCCCCCTTTTCCTCTTCGTCTTCATGATCTTCTACAGCGTTTCGGCTTTGGCGGGGCTGATCTGGAAGAACGCGATCGTTTCGGTGGTGGTAACAGGTGTTTTCTGGGCGATCTGTTTCGCGCTGGGGTTGGTGGAGACGGTCATGCAGCCGATCGTCCGAATCCAACCCGAAGTAACGCATGTTCAGGCGCTGGGGGATCAACTCATCGCCGCTCGTCAGGATGGAGCGTTGGTCGCGTGGGATAAGTCGGCCAGTCAGTGGCAGCAGGCGTTCGATACACGGGGCGGCAATCGGAAGATACTCGGGCCTTTCTGGTTGCCCAAGCATGGCGAGCTGTACTTTGGGCGAGCGTTCGTGGCACCTTTTGGGATCAACAGCGATGGGGTGCGCTTGGGCTACGCCAATCTTCCGGAGTTCGCCGCCGCCTCCGATGCCAGCCACGCACCTGGCGGATCCTCGCAGCCCGATTCCCCGCCGGCGATAGCGACAGAGGCAAGTAAACCGGCTGGGGAGAGTTGGTTCAGCGGACAGAGATTGGAGTCGCTGGAGAATCTGCCGCCGCGCACTCGGCGCGCTATCGGTGGTCTAGATACCTTCCTTGTGCTCACCGACCTGGGGGTCTACGCATTCGATCGCTCTGCCGCTCAGGCGCGCAGCAAGCCGAAGCAGGGGCTGGCGGGGATGCTGCAAGGTGCGATGGAGCGATTGCAGGTCCAGTCGCGGGAAAGCTACCGCCGATTGACCCCCGAGGAATGGCAAGTCGCTCCCCCAGCCGACATCGCTCTGAGTGCCGATGAAGCGACGCTCTGGGTCTACACTCAGGGGAAGCTAATGGCGCTGAGGCCAGAGGGCGATCTTTGGAAACCGCTGGTGCAGCACCAGGTCATCGACGACGAGGAGTCCGTTGCGTTGATCGCCGCCAGTCCCGCTGGATGCCTCGCGGTTCCCGCCCAAGGGAAGCGCTGGATATGGTGCCCTGCCCCGAATACCGCTCCTGGCAGCACCGACGCGTTGGCCGGCGAAGGAGGGGAGTCTGTGGCGATTTCCTGGGATGCGCCGGTCGACCACCCACCCCGCTCCCTGACAGCTCTTTCCGATCAGCGTTTTGCGATGGTCGACTCCAAGGGATATCTCTGGATGATCGATCCGGCAAAGCAGTCCTGTTTGCAGCCGCCCCTGGGGATTCAAGGGAAAGTCGTCAGCGTGACTCCAGGCGACAAGTCCCATGTGTGGGTGGCGCACCATATTCAGAATCTCTCTTCGCTCGATCTTGCCACCGGCCAGCTCACTCCAATGCTGACGGCAAAGCCGAAACGAGTGGAGTGGATTTACGAATGGCTGGTACACCCGATCTACTGGATCTTTCCAAAGCCATCGTCGGTCGACGCAACGATTCTCTACTGCCTAAAGCTGGGCAACGATAACAAGCTATCGCTCGACCCATCCCTGCTGGGGCAGACCGAGCCGATGGGGGATCCCTGGCAGCCACTATGGAGCAATGCGGCATTTGTTGCGGTGATGCTGACGCTGTGCTGCGTCTATCTCTATCGACAGGACTTGTGATGGATCGACAGAGGGAGACGGCGAATCATCGACCAGCGATCGGTTCGGATTGCGGTCAACCGCTGCTGGCAGATTGAATATGGCGGCCGATCTGGAAGAGCTCTTCGGCATCGAGAAACTGGTCGGCGCGTTCAAAAAGCTGCCGGATGGCGGCCTTATGAATCTTCATCTTGAGGCCGCCGACGCCGATAGCACCGTAGTCATGCCGAGCACCGCGAGCTTTTCCCTGGTCCATGACCCCAATCGGTTCCAGCCCCAGAGGAGGAACCGCATTCAGGTCGATCGCCACTTGCAACTGTGCTAGGTTTTCAAGCTGCCGTGAAGTGGCCAGCACTGCACCGGCAGCGCCGCAGGCGATCACACCCTGGATGCGTTCCAGCGAAGGCCGCTGCCACTGATCCCAGGGGCCAGCCACCTCGATGCGATCGACATCAAAGCCCCGGTCCGCGAGCGACTGCTGGACGGCTTGGCATCGCTCCACCGATCGGGACTGGAGGATCACCGAAGCTCCCTGCCCCAACAGAAGTCTGGCCACTCGCTGTCCAACCGGACCGGTGGCCCCCAGCACTCCTACCACGGCGCCCTGAAGGGGAAGGTGGTTTGCGCAGCAGAGCACCGCGGCTGCGGCGGTGGAGTTGGCGCCATTGGAATCCAGCAGCACCGAGACACGCATCGGCCCAAAAAAGGTCTCTCGAACCAACCAGGCCAGTCTTTCTCCTTGCTCCAAGTTCGATCCACCGATGAAGATCGCAGAGCGTGCGAGGTCTTGGATTCCCCGCGTGAAGATCAGGCCATGGACCAGTGCTGTCACATGGCTTTCCTGAACGCCACTTCGAGACAGCAGCACATCAACGCCGGCATCGATGGCTACCAGAGCATCGAAGGTGCTGGCCTGAATGTCCGGGTCCAACTGCAGCAGCACGCTCTTCTTCTGGCTCATAGTGCATTCCGAGGGGGGGCGCTCAGGGGGCGGTTTTTCAAACCGATGGATCAAAAAAAAAGGCAGAGTTGTGCAACTCTGCCTAGTCGAAGCTTCTTCCCAATCGTCTCTAGAAACCTTTGAAAGGATGGGATGCTGCATCCTTCTTTGCCACCATTTCGCTGGCCGATGGCTTGTTGCCCATCGCGTTGCGGATCGCCAGTTTGGTCGCTTCATAGTTGTACTGGTAAATCTTCTTGTCGTCTTCCGCCTGTGGGTGGATGAAGACGCCGCAGACAATCACCAGATCCTCGGCCTTGTCGGCTGCGATCACGCCATCGGCCACCGAGTCGGCGACGGCTTTGGCGACGGCGAATTGAGCCGGGCCGAACATCTGAACCGCCTGCTTCATTCCCTTGATCGTCACCTTGGTGATCATCACCGTAGCTGGCTTGACTGCCAGATTCGGCTCCAACACAGCCAGCAGGTTGGTGTGCCCAGCACTCTGAGTCGCCAGTGCGTTGGCGAAGGCCGTACCGACCGGGCCATTTTTGTCACCGATCAGCAGGTCAATGTGTGCAATTTCGTTCCCGTCGCCTACCAATGCTTCGCCAATGTACATGCTCATCGCGTGCTATCCTGTTTGCTCTCTGCCGAACGTTCGAAGTTCCAGGCTGACAATCGACCTGACTTTGGAAAAAGCCTACCAAAGTTGCTGGCCAATGCAACGACAGGACCAGCCGCATCAGGAAAATATCGGGGCTTCCGACGGTGCGTTGGGATACTGGCAGACGATGCTGAAGGAAGCAATTTTGCCGGCCGTTTCTTCGGAAATACCGGTAGAAAGCTGTTTTTCCCGGAAGTGTTCGATTATCCTGGCGATTGTTTTCGATGGTAAATAGGTTAAGCGATTGGCATGCGATCTGCACCTATCGGCTGTGGGGGCACGAATGCTCGGCCGTTGCAAGATTTTGCTGCATCGCACGTTGGCGGTGGAGCATAATGGCACAACGACGGGCCCTTCTCCCCTGTTGCACCCGTCCCTTTCATCGCATTTCTGCCGTCGCCGAAAGGACCTGATGATGAATGTTTCAGTCGAATCGATCCGCCGCCGAATTGTCGCACTTGTCTGTTCTGCCGCGCTTGGGTTTGGCGGTCTGTCCGCCGTTGGCAAGGAACCCGCCGAAGGCGAACAGCCTTCCCAGAAAAGCAAGGTCGCCAAGAATGCGGAACCGGTTGAGCAGGTGGAATTGTTCGATGCAATGGACCGCGAACTGGTGACGGTTGATTTCATCGCCAAGGACGCCACCGAAGCAAATCTCATTTTCCGGAACAAGACCGGTAAGCCGATTCATCTGAAACTCCCTGAAACGTTTGCTGCAGTCCCTGCCCTGGGACAAGGCATGGGCGGCATGGGAGGGATGGGTGGCATGGGAGGCATGGGTGGCGGTGGTATGGGTGGTGGTGGTATGGGCGGCGGTGGCATGGGTGGCAACCAAGGTATGGGCGGCGGCATGGGTGGTGGAGGCATGGGTGGTGGCGGAATGGGTGGCATGGGAGGCATGGGCGGCGGTGGTATGGGCGGGATGGGCGGCGGTATGTTCCGCGTTGAACCTGACCAGCCCCGCAAGATGAAGGTGGCCACGGTCTGTCTGGAGCACGGGAAGAAGGACCCCACGCCACGCGTCAAATACAAGCTGATTCGCTTGGAAGAGTTTTCGAGTGATCCACGAGTGGAAGAAGTCTGTCGCCAGTTGGGATACAATAGGGTCAACCAGAACTTGGCACAGGCGGTGGCTTGGCACTTCACCAACGGGTTGACTTGGCAGGAGTTGGCCTACAAGCCTCGCGTGATTTCGCAGTACACGGGGATAGAGCTTTTCTTTTCTCCCTTCGAGATCCAGGGAGGGATGCGGTGGGCTTCGCAGATTGAGCGTCAGGTAGCAAGTCAGGAAGATGCGATGGCCGGGACCTCCTCCTCCGCTACTTCCAGCGGCAAGTAATCGGCTATCCTTCGGTTAGGAAAGTCGGCATGAACTATCGACCGGAGCCCACAAGGCTCCGGTTTTTTGTTCCCACTCTTCAAAGAGCAAGTGTCTGGATCATGGAAGATTGGCGCGATCGATTCCCTTTTCGATCCAAAGCCTGAGGGGGGCCAGAGAGGCAGACCAGGAGTAACCATCAAGGACGCACTTGCGGGCGGCCTTTCCAAGGTCCAGGCCCTCCAGAACGCGACCGCACTGGTCGGCAAATTCCTTGGGGTTGGCACCGAGCAGTAAGTGCATTTCGGGGGTGGCATGAATGCCATGGAGGCACTCCGGGGTTCCGACAACCGTTTTCTCCATCGCCATCCCTTCGAGGACTTTGTTTTGGAGTCCGCGAGCGATCCGGATTGGTGAGACAACGACCTTCGCATGTTTCAAGTAGGGCCGGACGTCGGGAACGCGCCCCGTGACGAAGATCTGGTTGTCGACCGCCAATCGCTGGACTTCTGCAGAGGGTTTGGAACCGACGATCCAGAAAGCGGCACGCGGGTGCTTGTGAAGAATCAGGGGGAAAATGTTCTGCACGAAATCGATGACGGCATCGATATTGGGTTTGTAATCCATGGCTCCCGTGAAGCAGAGCGGCAGAAGGTTGTTCGGATAGGGATTGTCCAGTCCGATAGCGGGGTCAAAGTAATCGGAATCGACGCCGTTGGAGATCGTCGCCACTCGATCGGCCACTTCGGGGGCTCGATCCCGAAAATCGGCCGTCTCGGCTTGGGTTACAAAGTAACCGATGTCGCAGGCGGCAGCGATCTTTCGTTCCCATTCAAAAAGAAGTTTCCCCTCGCGCGAGTAGATCCAGGAGAGCGGGAAACGGCTGTTCTTAGAATACTGAGTCCATTTGTCGGAATCGATATCGGCAAATCCGATGATGCGGGTCGGGTAGGTTCGCTTTCCCATGATGAACCGGGCGACGGCCGAAGAGCCGGCGATGATAGCATCGACACCTTCGTCAATTTTTTCATCGATCCATCTCTGCAGCATCGGATGGCGGTAGAACGCGGTACTCAGCGGAGTTCCAGCAAGCAGACCATGGAGGGCAAAAATCTTTCGCGACCGCGAATTGATTTGCGGCGCGAAGCAGGATGCGAACTCCTTTTCCAGCACTTCCCGATAGGGAAGGTCATCGGGATCATCGATAAAAGTCGCCAGGTGGATCTGATATCCTGACTTCTTCAGGAATTTCAGAAGATTCCACTGATGAATCTTGTCCCCTTTGACCGGAGGATAGGGGCATCGATTGGTGATCACGAGAATGGACTTCATGGGAGATGCCATCGGTTTCCTAGCGATCGCAGACCAGACCCCGTCATGTTCGAGCAAGCGACATTATGTCTGGAGGGGATCTTGCACTCCAGGCCTGCCGATGGGTGAATCGAGGCGTGATGCGGAGACGACCGAAAGATCACGCGCGGTGGATAGGGAACGCGACAACTTGATCGATCGAATCGGCACCGCAGGCGATCATCACTAGCCTGTCCCATCCCAGAGCGCAGCCGCTGCAGGCGGGAAGTCCGATTTCCATCGCATCCAGCAGCCAGTTCCGTTCGGGAAGCGGCGACTTGCCATGGCTTGTTCTCCACTGGTTGGCGGCATTTTGTCGGCTTCTTAAGACCGCTGGGTCGAGCAGTTCGTGGTATCCGTTGGCCAATTCCACTCCGTCGATGAACAGTTCGTATCGTTCGGCCGTTCGTCGATCCTCTTCATTGATTTTGGCCAGCGCTGCCTGACTGGCGGGGAAATGGGTGACGACGGTTGGGGCTGAGTGCCCAAGGGTGGGCTGAACGGCCATCGAGAAGAGGAGATCCAGCCAGTCGTCTCGCTCGGTGGCCCAGTTGGGGCTGTGGGCATGTCCCATTTCGATCGATCGGCAGGCGAGTTCCGTCGCAGACGCCTCCAGGGGATCCAGCCCGACCGCTTGCTGAAATGCCGCGCGGTAGGTGACTTGCACCGGCGCCGGACACCGCAGCAGATGACAGACCAGCTGGGTGAGTTCATCGATTCCCTGCTGATGTCCTCCTGGGGAGCTGTACCATTCGAGCATGGTGAATTCGGGATTGTGTAGTTTTCCAGATTCACCCAGGCGAAAAACAGGACCGATCTGATAGATCCGCTCCATTCCGCTGGCCAGCAGACGCTTCATGTGCTGTTCGGGAGAGGTTTGGAGAAACCAGGATGGGGTTTTATCGAGTGTGGGGTGCGGCGGCGGGCATTGGATGGGATCCAGATGCTGGTCGATGATGCAGTCTCGGGAGAGCACTGGGGTCTGAACTTCGTGAAATCCTTCCTTTTGAAACCAGTTGCGCGCTTCCCTGAGCAAGTGGGAGCGACGGACCAGGTGATCGATTGGGGCAGATGCCAGGGCGAGCGGTGACATGGTGAGGTTCCACTCCAGGTCTGTCGGTGACCGGTCGACGGCTGGCTTGGGGATGGCCAGGTAGGCTCATGGGGCCGGTGCGTTTGGGGTCGGAGCGGCTATGATACACAGGACATGTGGGCGCTGGCGGAGCGGCCCGGACTTTTTTCTTGATCGTAACCAGGGGTGGGTGATGGAACGAAGACGCCTTGGCAGGACCGACCTGGAACTTCCCGTGCTTGCATTTGGAGCCTCTTCACTGGGGGCAGAGTTTCGATCGGTTGGACTGGAAGAGGTTTTTGCTTCCATCCGCGTCGCGCTGGAACTGGGGATGAATCTGATCGATACCTCGCCATTTTATGGTCGCGGCATGAGCGAGGTGTTGCTAGGGATCGCGTTGCGAGGAGTTCCCAGGGATTCCTACCTGATGTGCACCAAGCTGGGGCGATACGACGTCCAGCACTTTGATTTCTCGGCGAAGCGAGTTGCTGAAAGTATCGATGTCTCTCTGCATCGACTGGGATGCGGGCACCTGGATATTGTTCTTTGTCACGACATCGAGTTTGTCCCGCTGGATCAGATCGTTCAGGAGACGATTCCAGCGCTGCGCCGGCAGGTGGAGGCGGGGAAGGTCCGGTACATTGGGATCAGTGGATACCCGCAGAAAATTTTCCATGAAATCTGCCGCCAGACTTCGGTCGACTGCGTGCTCAGCTACAACCAGTACACGCTTCAAAACACTCGTTTTGCTGACGAGACGATTCCCATGCTCCATGCCAAGGGGATCGGCATAATGAATGCCGGTCCGTTCAGCGCTCGGCTATTGACCAACGCACCTCTTCCGGTCTGGTTCCGGGACCCGTTGGAGGTGCAGCAAGCAGCCCGCGCTGCGGCGGTTCATTGTCAATCGAGGGGCGTCGACATCGCTCAGTTGGCTCTGCAGTACTCGCTACAGCATCCACTCATTTCGACCACCATTGCCGGAAGCGCGAATCCCGCAAATGTCCGCAAATGGGCAGAGTGGGCCAGTCTGCCAATCGACCAGCAACTTCTGCAGGAAGTGTTGCAGATTCTAGCGGCCGTGCACAACGTCGGGCACCAGGAGGGGTTGCCGGAAAACAACGGAGCGGTAGTTTAAGCCGGCGCGGGATGGGGGCTGGCACTGTCTTTGCCCCCTTCTGGTTTCGCTTGCATGTGCTCGCCGGGACAATCCGTTCGCTCTAAATAGTCCCGGTGCTGGTCTTGTCCTCCGGATCGACCAGACCGATCTCCGGTTCGGTGTTTAGTGCAGCACCAGGGCTTTGTAGGCCGGGGGGAGCTGGCAGTGTGCCCAGGGCGACGCGAGGCCCTTGGAGGGTGCGGTCGATGATTTCCTGGAGATCATCGCTATCGATCACCTCCTTTTCCATCAGCCGCTGGGTGACCGCTTCGAGGGCCGCTCGACGTTCCCGCAAGACCTGCATTGTTTTGCGCACCGAGTCGTCGATGATGCGTTTGACTTCGAGGTCGATTTCCTGTGCCGTTTGTTCGCTGTAATCGCGGGCAGCACCACCGCCGCCGCCGCCACCGGCCAGAAAGGGTGAGCGATTGCTTTCGCGGTAGTTGATTCTCCCCAGTCGGCTCATCCCATAATCGGTTACCATCGACCGTGCGATATGGGTGGCTCGTTCCAGATCATTCTGCGCGCCGGTGCTGATATCGCGAAAGACGATTTCTTCGGTGAGTGTACCTGCTAAAAGCACCTGGATCTGGGCTTCGAGTTCGGCCTGGGTCATCAGGTAGCGATCCTCTTCCGGTCGCTGCATGGTGTACCCTAGGGCGGCGATGCCGCGTGGGATGATGGAGACTTTGTGGACCGGGTCGGTGTGTGGGATGCTGCAGGCGACCAGTGCGTGTCCGGCTTCGTGGTAGGCGACGCGGCGTTTTTCGTCATCGTTCATCACCCGTTTCTTTTTCTCAAGGCCTGCCGTCACCCGCTCCACGCCATCGTTGAATTCCTCCTGACCGACCGAGTCTTTTCCTTTGCGCGCCGCCAGCAGGGCCGCTTCGTTGACTAGGTTGGCCAGGTCGGCGCCGACGAAACCGGAGGTGATGGCAGAGATTTTCCGAAGGTCGACATCGGCGGCAAGTTTCACGTTTTTGACGTGGACTCTGAGGATCGCTTCGCGGCCTTGAATGTCGGGGCGATCCACCAGGACATGGCGATCGAATCGTCCAGGCCGCAGGAGGGCCGGGTCGAGCGTTTCAGGGCGATTGGTGGCCGCAACGACGATAACTCCGGCGTTGGCATCAAATCCGTCCATTTCAACCAGCAGGGCGTTGAGGGTCTGTTCGCGCTCATCATGGGAGCCGACAATATTGCCTGCTCGACTTTTCCCGAGTGCATCCAGTTCATCGATGAAGATGATGCAGGGGGCTTTGGCGGTTGCCTGCTGGAACATGTCGCGAACGCGGGCGGCTCCCACACCGACGAACATTTCCACAAAGTCGCTTCCCGACAACGAAAAAAACGGCACTCCTGCTTCACCAGCGATCGCTTTGGCCAGGAGGGTCTTGCCGGTTCCTGGAGGTCCCACCAGAAGCACTCCTTTGGGAATGCGTCCCCCCAGTCGCTGGTACTTGTCGGGATGCCGCAGGAAATCGACGATTTCCCGGACTTCCTCGACCGCTTCATCGATCCCTGCAACGTCAGGGAACATGATGCCTATTTCTTCCTGCGCGTACAGCTTGCCGCGGCTTCGGCCGAAGGACATGGGAGAGCCGACACCGCCCAGTCGCCGCATCATGAAGGCCATCGCCCCCAGCACGATCAGGAGGGGGAGGATGAGTGGGAGATATTGCGAGAGTATTCCAGGACCTTCGGTATGATTCCAAGCGACCTTGGACTGATCCAGCAACCCTCGAAGTTCGGAAGCGGTGTTGTCGCTGGCGTCTTTGGGGGTCCGGAATTCGATCGTCTCGGTGCGATGGATCACCTTGTCGTTGGCATCGAGAAGTCGATAGGTTGCCTTGCCATAGACATACTTGTCGTCAACCCGCACGTTGCGAATCTGGCTGAGTTCCTCATGGCGGCCACTAGAGCCTGTGGCGGGAAGGACGATCTTTCCGCTGCGGCCTTCGACCATCTGGGTAGCGCCGCGTTGGGAATACTCGGTGTTTTGAAGGAGTGCGATCAGATCCGGGTAGGAAAGCCGAAAGGTAGCTCCCTGAATCACCATGGCTCCCAGAAGAGCAGCCAGGGTCCCTCCCAGCAGCAGATACCAGATCCAATTGCCCTTCGATTTGCCATCGGGGTTCCGTCGTTCCGCATCACCGCGATCGGGCATGGCCAACCTGCTGCTTTCCCAGAGCCAAAAACACCGGCTCGGGCTGACGAAGCCGAAGTAAACCGGATATCCTGATTATTGTCGCTCGGCTACCTCCGCCGGGCAAGCGGAAAGCGTAGGGCTTGCCGGCCAGCGGCATTGCCCTAGTGCGTTAACCAATGCAAGCTTGGCAGTGCAGGCTGAGCAGTGCCGTTTCACCCCCCCGGCGAATCGATGGCGTCCAACAACCGGCGACAGGTGGCAGTATTCGGATCGACCGGTAGCATCGGCCGGGCGACTCTGGATGTATTGAGCGGTCTGAAGGACCGTTTGCAGTTGCATGCGATCTCTGCCCACCAGCAGCTGGATCTGTTGTCGCAGCAACAGCAACAACATGCCCCATGCTTGGCCATAGCTACCGATCCGGCTACCGCATCGCGATGGGGTTGGATGGAGGGACCACAGCGGGATCGGCGACGAGTCGGGGAAGAGGCGATGCTGGAGGTGGCCGGCCATCCGGAGGTCGACATCGTCGTGGCGGGGATCGTCGGGATGGCGGGACTGATGAGCTGTCTGGTGGCGGCCGAGTCGGGCAAGAGGTTGGCGCTGGCCAACAAGGAGGCCCTTGTGGTTGCGGGCCCTTTGCTCACCCGTTCCGTGGAGGCGCGAGGCGGGGAGTTGCTTCCCATCGACAGCGAGCACAGCGCGATTTTTCAGGCACTGCACGCGGGGCGCGGCAAGGAGCAGGTGCGGCGACTGATTCTGACGGCCAGTGGAGGTTCGCTCAGGGACTGGCCAATCGACCGACTGGCCGAAGCGACAGCGGAGGATGCACTGCGCCATCCCAACTGGCAGATGGGCAAAAAAATCACGATCGACTCGGCCACCATGATGAACAAGGCGCTCGAGGTGATCGAAGCAAGGTGGCTTTTCGGGATCCCCCCCGAAAAAATCGCCGTCGTGATTCATCCCCAGTCGATTATCCACTCGATGGTCGAATTCATCGACGGTTCGGTGGTCGCGCAATTGAGTCCACCGGATATGAGGCTTCCAATCCAGCTGGCGCTGACCTATCCCGATCGCTTTGCCTGCCCTGCAGCTGCCTTTGACTGGTCCAGTTCCCTTTCGCTCGACTGGAGGCCTCTGGATCCTCAGCGATACCCTGCCTTGGAGCTTGGCTACGAAGTGGCTAGGCGTGGCGGCACCACCGGCGTGGTGCTGAACGCAGCCAATGAAGTTGCCGTAGAACAGTTTCTGGAGGGAAAAATCACCTTTCCAAGAATTGTCGAAGCGTGCCGAATGGCGCTCGATCACCACCACTATGACCCCAACCCTTCGCTGGAGGAGTTGATCCGATTGGATCGCTGGGCCAGGCAGGAGGTTTTTGATTGGACACAAAGGCAATGCTCATCGGATCGTTGATCACGTTTTCGTGGGATGGACTCTTGGCAGCGCAGGGGGATCCCGCCTCATTTCTTCAAGGGCTGTTCCGCAGTCTCTGGTCGATTGTCCAGGTGCTGCTGGGGCTGGGGTTTGTCATCTTTGTCCATGAATTGGGGCATTTTCTGGCCGCCAAGTTTTTTGGCGTCAAGTGCGAGAAGTTCTATGTCGGTTTCGATGTGCCGATTCGTCTAGGACCGATTCGGATCCCTGGCTCGCTGGCGAAGTTCCAGTGGGGGGAGACCGAGTATGGCATCGGAGCCATTCCGCTTGGCGGCTACGTGAAGATGCTGGGGCAGGAGGATGATCCTCGGAAGGCCGAGCAGGAAGCGGAGAGGATTCGGGTGGACAACGACCAGAATCCGCTGACCCCTCCGGTTCTGGATCCCCGATCGTTTCCAGCCAAACCGGTCTACGCACGGATGGTGATCATCAGCGCGGGAGTCTTGATGAATCTTCTGTTCGGCGTGTTGATGGCCGCTTATGCCTTCCGGAGCGGCGTCCCCTACCAACCGCTGATTCTCGCTGGGACAACGCCGGGAGACCCAGCCTGGAAGGCGGGGATTCAGACGGGCGATCAGGTCCTGCAGATCGGATCGATGAAGGGACCGGAAGAGCATCTGCAGTTCATGGACCTTGCTGAGCAGGTCATGGTCAGTGGCCTCAAGCAGCCCGACACTCCTTACCCAGTGGTGGTGCGTCGAGAGGGAAAAATCGAAACATTTCAGGTGGTGGGGACGCAGCGCCACGATCCCGATCGCTTTCGGAGCATGATCGGGGTCAGGCCGGTCAGTCTCAGCCAACTCGATCGCAAGATGCCGTTTCTCGATCCCCCTGGGATGGGATCTGCGGGGGGGGCGAGCGAGTCCACGTTGAAGGCGGGCGACCGGATCATCGCGGTCGACGGCCAGCCCTTGCCTTCCGACGAACGACTTGGACAGCCGACCGAAATCGAGTTGATGCGAGCGATCCATGCGAAGATTCATCAACCTGTCACCCTGACTGTGCAGCGAGCGGAGAATCCACTCCGGCCGAAATCGCCCACCAAGGAACTGTCGATCCTTCTGCCTTCCAGACCGGTTCGTTCTCTAGGAATTGGATTCCAGGTCGGTTCGGTGTCGGCAGTGGCCGACCGTGGGTTGGCACAAGAATCTGGGGTGCGGGAAGGGGATCGCCTAGTTGCGTTCCAGGGCAAGCCGATTGAAGACGCCACCCTGCTGCCGCTGATGGTCCTCGACGCCAAGGGGACCGAGGTGGTGCTGACGGTGGAACGGGAGGCAGGGCAGAAGATCGATTTTCGCTGGAAGGTGCCTGAAATGGTCCAGGTTCAGGAGATCGGTCCGCAACTGAATCCCGTCGGCTACGAACTGCTTGGAAGCGGCATGACCTTCGACATCAAGCCAGTCGTTTCCACCATCGTCTCGGAATCGAGTGCGACGAAAGCAGGACTGCTTCCCGGTGATCAGATTCAGCAGGTCCAGTTGCTTCCTACCGCCAAGCAGCGCGAGGCGATGAAAGACTGGTTCACTGAGGAGTCGTTCCAGCCGCGGGCTATCGACGCCATGTACAGTCCAATCTGGCTGCATGAGTTGCTGCAGATTGTACCGGTCGGGACTCCGGTCAAGGTGCATTACCTGCGCGACCAGACGGTGCGGGAGGCGATGGTCGAGGTCACAGAAGACCCCAAGTGGCACTGGACCTCGCGTGGGCTCAATCTGGAACCTGCGAGCAAAATGCATACGTCGCAATCCTGGTCCGAATCGCTCAGCCTGGGTGTCAAGGAAACCTGGAAGCGGATGCTCGGTGTCGTCGACTTTCTCAAGCTATTAACCACTGGTAAAGTCTCTCGCAAAGCAGTCGGTGGCCCTGGAATGATCTTTTACCAGGCCTCTTCGGCGGCTTCTGAAGGAATCAGCAAACTGCTGATGTTTTTGACCATGCTGAGCGCCAATCTGGCGGTGCTCAATTTTCTTCCGATCCCAGCGCTCGACGGTGGCCACATGGTGTTCCTGCTGGCGGAGTGGATTCGTGGAAAACCGGTCGATGAACAGTGGCAGGCCAGACTGACGATTGCCGGGGTGCTATGCCTGCTGGCCCTCATGGCCTTTGTCATCCTCAACGACGCCTCCAATTTGCTTCCACTCCTCGGGAGATAGATCGGGCTGGGGCGATCGCTTGGGTCGCTCTGAGCTTCCAGCTAGATGGGTGGTATGGGCGGGGCAAAATGGTGGGAGAAGTTTTTTCAGGGAGTGGCGGAAGGTTGCGGAGTGGCGATAATGTCCATGTGGAAGTCGGTTGGGTGTTGACTCAACCAGATTGCCCCCGCAGAATCCGACAGACTCACTTCCCTCCCTCCCACCCCGTAGCCTACCGATGATGCAACGCTGGAAGACTCTTCGGGCTGCCACCTTCGGGCTGGTGATCTTCCCTTTCCTCTCCCTCGGGCTGAAGGGGCAGGATGCGGCCGACCCGACGCTGGCTCGCAACGTCCAAGCCATCTTGGCTCGTCGATGCTTCGCGTGCCATGGTCCCGACCATGCCGAAGCGGGGTTGCGACTGGATGATTCCGCGTCGGCGACTGCCTTGCTGGAATCTGGAAGCCAGGCGATCGTTCCGGGAGATCCGATCAAGAGCCATTTGATGGAGCGGATCGTATCGGAGGACGAGTCGCAGAGGATGCCACCGGAAGGAAAGCCGCTGGGGGACGAGGAGCGGCAGTTGATCGCCAGGTGGATTGAGCAAGGAGCTGTGTGGCAGCGACACTGGGCATTTGAACCGGTTGGTCGGGTCGAAGTGCCTGAGCGGCTGTCAGGGAGCCAGTCGGATCATCCTATCGATGCCTTCATCGATCAGAAATTGCAGGGTGCCGGGCTTCAGCGATCGCCGCGGGCCACCAATCCGCAACTCCTGAGGCGCGTCTACCAGGACCTCATCGGACTGCCTCCGACGCTGGAGCAGACTTTGCAGTTTGAGCAGCAGGTGGCGGAGCTGGGGTTTGATGCTGCTTACGAATCGGTGGTCGATCGCCTGCTGGCTAGCGAAAGGTTTGGCGAGCGATGGGCGAGGCATTGGTTGGATGTGGTGCGTTATGCCGAGACCAACAGCTTTGAGCGCGATGGGAGAAAGCCCCACGCATGGCGATACCGGGATTACGTGATTCGGTCTTTTAATGATGACAAACCGTACGACCAGTTCCTGGTCGAGCAGTTGGCGGGGGATGAACTCCCCGAGACGACTCGGGACTCCCTGGTAGCGACAGGCTTTTATCGGCTGGGCATCTGGGACGACGAACCGGCGGATCGAGAGCTGGCGATGTACGACGGTTTGGACGACATCCTGACGACCGTCGGCCAGGGGATGCTTGGTCTGACAGTCAACTGCAGTCGCTGTCACGACCATAAGATAGACCCGATTCCAGCGGCGGATTACTACAAGTTGCTTGCCTTCATCCGCAATATCACCCCCAACGGCAACGGTCCTTACACCGAACGTCCTCTGGTGGCCAGTGAAGCCGACCGGCAACTGTTTCAGCAGCGAGAGAAGGAGATTCGCGAACGAGTCGATCGACTGCAAGGGGAGATCAATCAACTGGAGAAGGCGCTGCGAGACCAGTTCACCGCAGCAACGTCGCAGGAAGCCGACGTACAGGACCTGGATGACCTGGAATTTCGTTTCTATCGAGACACCTTTGAGAAGCTTCCGGACTTCGACCTGCTGAAGCCGGAGACGGTGGGCAAGCTGCCGACGCCGAGACTGGATATCGGCTTGGCGACTCGCGAAGATCATTTCGGTTTCGTGTTCGCCGGAACCTTGATCGTTCCGGAGGACGGGCAGTACATTTTTGCGCTCGATTCGGATGATGGTTCGCGATTGACTCTGGATGGCAAGGTGCTGATCGAGTACGACGGCATCCATGGTCTGGGACGCCCACAGCGAAACTCGGCGACTCTCAAAGCGGGGCGCCATCCGATCCGCGTCGACTACTTTCAAGGGCGGTTTGGTAAAGGTCTGCAGCTCAGTTGGTCCGGACCTGGTTTCAAGCGTCGAAGCTTGTCGGTCGAGGACAAAGCCAGGAATGTCGACCTCAATCAACTGCTGCAATCCGACGATCCAGGGATGCTCGATCCCCAGATGGTCGCTCGCTACAAACAGGTTCGCAAGGAGCTTGAGGAGGCGAAGCGGCAGAGGCCTTGGGAAGAGTACGGCCTTTGCGTCAGCGAGTCGGGGACCAATCCACCCGAGACTTTCATTTTGACGCGAGGGCTGCCGCAAGCGAAGGGGGAAAAGGTCGAGCCTGGAGTGCTTTCGATTCTGGGAGGCGAGGTTCCGGCGATTGTTCCTGATACTCAGAGGCAGACCTCCGGTCGGCGCTTGGCGCTGGCCCGTTGGATTGCTTCCCCGGAAAATCCTCTGACCAGTCGGGTCATCGTCAATCGACTCTGGCAGCATCACTTCGGCCGCGGTATCGTGCGGTCGGCCAACAATTTCGGACAGCTTGGGGATCCTCCTACGCATCCGCAGTTGCTCGACTGGCTCGCTAGGCAGTTGATCGATCATCAGTGGCGGTTGAAGCCACTGCATAAGCTGATGGTGATGTCGCAGACTTACCAGCAGAGTTCCTCGGCCAGCGAGGAGGCACGGCGGATCGACCCAGCGAATGACACCTTCAGCCACTTCAATCGGAGGCGCTTGAGTGCGGAAGAGCTGAGGGACGGTCTGCTGGCCACCAGTGGACACTTGAACCTTGCGATGTATGGTCCGAGCATTTTTCCGGAGATATCCCGTGAGGTGCTTGCTGGCCAGTCGGTTCCTGGTGCGGGTTGGGAAAAGTCGAGTGAGAAGGATCAGGCGCGGCGCAGCATTTACATCCACATCAAGCGATCGCTGATGGTGCCGCTGATGGCAAGTTTTGATTTCCCCGAACCCGATACCAGTTGCGAGGCGAGGTTCGTCACGACGCAGCCCGGTCAAGCCCTTGGGATGCTCAATGGGGACTTCCTGAATGAGCAGGCGGAGCGTCTGGCCAGACGCGTGACGGAGGAAATTGGGGACGACCCGGTGCAGCAGGTGCGGCGCGTCGTGGAGCTGGCTTTATTGAGGCCGGCTACCGATAAGGAGGTCCAGCGGGGGATCGACTTGATGGCGGCTCTGCGAGAGCAGCACCAGCTGTCGGCCAATCAGTCGCTGCAGCAGTATTGCCTGATGATTTGCAACAGCAACGAATTCATGTACATCGATTGATCCAAGCGGTAGCCTGTGAATTTCTACCCATGAGGGGAGATCCAGGGACCGGGGCATCCAATGGGGAAGTCATGCAACGCAACTTTTGTGGAAGAACACGGCGGGAATTCCTATGGCAGGCTGGCGGAGGGTTTGCAGGGACGGCCCTGGCCGGACTCCTGGAGGGTGATGGGTTTTTTGCGAAACGTAGCTTGGCCGCCGAGTTGGAAGGGGAATTGCCTCAGCCCCACTTTGCTCCGAAGGCCAAGAGCGTGATCTTCCTCTTCATGTATGGTGGGCCAAGCCATATCGATACCTTCGATCACAAGCCTCAGATGAAGGGTCGCGACAATCAGACGGTGGAAGTCAAGACTTTCGGGCGCGGTGGGCATCGCAACACCGGACGGATTGTCGAACCGCGATGGGGATTTCGTCCTTATGGTGAGTGCGGCAAGTTGGTGAGCGATCTTTTTCCCCACGTCGGTCAGTGCGTCGATGATATCGCATTCATCCATTCGATGACCGCCGACTCTCCGATCCACGGTTCGGCGATGTTGATGATGAATTCGGGCCGTGTCCAGAGTGGTCATCCGTGCCTGGGATCGTGGGTCAATTATGGGCTGGGCTCTGTGAATTCCAACCTGCCGGGTTTTGTCGTGATGCTCGACCCTAAGGGAGGGCCGATCTCTGGTGCAAAGAATTGGTCGAGCGGCTACATGCCGGCCAACTACCAGGGGACCATCTTTCGGTCGCAAGGGACTCCGATACTTGACCTGAAGGCGCGCGAAGGGGTTTCGCGGCAGCAGCAGCGTCTGCTGCTCGATGCGCTCAAGGCACAGAACGAAGATCATTTGGCGACGCGGCAGGGCGATTCGGATCTGGCGGCTCGGATCGCCAGCTACGAACTGGCCTACCGGATGCAGGAGCATGCCCCCGAAGCGGTCGACATATCCCAGGAGTCCGAAGAGACCCACAAGCTGTATGGACTGGATGGGGAAAGAACGCGCGATTTTGGGACCAAGTGCCTGCTTGCCAGAAGGTTGGTGGAGCGTGGGGTACGGTTCATTCAGATCTACTCGGGTGGGGCTCACAATGACGACAACTGGGACGCCCACTCGGATCTGGAAAAGAATCACAACTACCATGCGTTCAATACCGATCAGCCGATCGCGGCCCTTCTCACCGACTTGAAGCGACGCGATCTGCTGAAGGAAACTCTGGTGGTCTGGGGTGGCGAGTTTGGTAGACAGCCGACCGCCGAATATGCCGAAGGGACCGGCCGCGATCACAATTCCTATGGCTTCACCATGTGGATGGCTGGAGGTGGGATCCGTGGTGGGGTCAGTGTCGGTACGACCGACGAATTGGGGTCGGCGGCAGTCGAAGACCCTTTCCACGTCAAGCGGCTTCACGCCACCATTCTTCATCAGTTGGGAATCGACCCCAATCGCCTCTCTTACTTCCATTCGGGGCTCGATCAAAAACTGGTGGGAGTTGAACCGGTGGAACCGATTCAAAAGATCATCGCCTAAGAACGGTCGAAAGAGCAAAGGAATCGCGCGTTTGCTAGCGACCGCTGGAGAGGTTGTGCTGGGTTAGCCGGGGGGTGGAATGCACCTGCTGGCGTGCGAAGATCGAACGAGTGCAGCATTCGCCTGGGGTGTTCCGCGACGCCTCCATCAGCACGTGGGATCGCTTCTAGCATTTCATCATGCCTCTGCAATTTTTCTTGTTCAGGACGTCTTGCCTGGTTGGTCGGTTCGCTTTGGCTTTCGGCGCGAAGATATCGCGAGCGTTTCTTTAGCCTGTCCTGTGGGCTGGTGCCGGAAGAAGTTTTTCGCGGCACCCGCCCCTGCTTGCAGCGCACCGTCGCACTCCTGAGTCAACGCGTGCAGTCTGAAGTGTTTTCTCTTGTAAGGGTTCCGACGGCAACAAATGCCGGCAAACGCTCTCATTGGTGGGTGGCACGAATGGGGGAAATGCCAGCAATCTCGGCGCGGAAGGTGGGTGGCACGAATCCGGAAATAATGCTTGCAAAAAGTAGCTTTTGACTGCTCCGCCAAGAAAACTCGTTCACCCCTTTTTGGATGGCTCTTTCGGTTCCAGATTATCTGGTTGCGATGCCGATACCGAAGGAAGGGATGGAACCGCCTGGGCAAGATGCACCGGTTTTTCGTTGGTCTTGGGCGACGGGCAGCGTAACCTGAGGAATGGGACACGATGGCGCAGCAACATCGTTGGTGGCGATGGATGGTCGGTATGGGGCTAGGAGGGGCTGTGTTGGCGGGCTGCGCCCCAGCGGCCCGTTTCAAGGCCTGGAAATCCGAATCGGATTTGTCTTATTACCAGAGTCGCGCCACAAACTTGGAATACCCCGACGTGGCGACTCACGTGCAGGGAGAGATCCAGCAGGCCGCAAAGCCCTGGAGCGTAGAGAATCCGTCGGAGTTACCGACTTGGGATTTGACGTTGGCCGAGGCGACTCAGATGGCGCTTCAATCGAGCGAGGTGCTTCGCAGTCTAGGTGGAGCGGTCGTGCAAGCTCCTCAGGGAACGGCGACCGTGCTGGACCCGGCGCTGGCCGACTCCAATCCCTTCACTGGTGTGGAGGGAGCCTTGGCGGCCTTTGACACCCAGCTTGGAACCCAGCTCTTTTGGGCCAAAAACAACCGCCCCAACAACAATTCTTTTCTACTGCTGTTTCCGACTACGGTCGAGCAGACGACGAGCAACTACGAATCGTCGATCTCCAAGACCACTGCTTTTGGGACGCAATTCGCTCTGCGCCATAATGTCGCCTACGACAACAACAACAGTCCCTTTCGACTGTTTCGTAGTGACTTTGTTGGTTTCATGGAAGCGGAGATGCGACAGCCGCTGCTTCAAGGCGCCGGTACCACCTACAACCGCATCGCCGGTCCGGGCCGTCAGCCAGGCAATTACAACGGTGTGCTCATCGCGCGGATCAATAACGACGTTTCGCTCGCGGACTTCGAGAATGGGGTGATCAACCTCCTGGATGATGTTGAGGACGCCTACTGGGAGCTGTATTTTGCCTATCGTTCTCTGGAGGCGCAGGTATCGGGTCGGGACAACG
>JBIINB010000053.1:0-29191 GCA_044337705.1 Pirellulaceae bacterium
GTGGCCGGAAGGTAACTCCAGCCTCCGCTGCGCTGTTGCAGACGCAGCCAGTAGGCAAGCGACATTTTCAGTGAATCGGGGGGCAGTTGGATCCCGACTCGCTGGGCTTCCCAGAGAGCCAGCAGGGCAAATTGGCTGTTGGAAGGGTCGGGCGAAGTAAACCCCTGCTGGTACCCCCAGCCCCCTGTCGATGCGCCCTGCGTCTGCTGTGCCTCGATAAGCCACTGAACGTTGCGTTGGATCAGCGCCAAATCGCGCTGTGGTTCGGCCGCGCAAAATACCATCGTCTGCAACGCCGTCTCATACGTCCGCTCGGGCTTCTTGCTCCGCAGATACTCCATCGCCAGGCTGATCGATGGTGCATCGGGTGATCGGCCCGAACTGAGCAGTGCCAACGTCACCAGCGAGGTCTGGCCACATCCGTAATTGGGATAGCCATCCCAATGTCCATCCCGCTGCTGCGTCTTCTCCAGAAACTGCACCCCTCGCTCGATCGACTGCTGTACTGCGCGAGCCGAAAGGGGTGGATTCTGAGCCAAGAGAGGGCTCGCCAGCCGCATCGACAACAGCGTCAACGCCGAGGCGATTGACAGGACTACCTGAGGAACAAGCCGTCGCATGAGAAACCTGCTGCGGAAGGCGTAGGGAATTCGAGTCGCATCGTTTGGTCCGGCCCCTGCCAGTTTAGCCGTTTTCCGCACACCCCATCAGATCGATCTCCCGCACAGCTGCCAAGTTGTTTCGTGTTCATTCGGAAGGCGATGGCAACCGAGCCGGCCCTGGCATTCCGCCGAGCGGGAGAGGGTGGATCAATTCAGCGATCAAAAAGGCTCGACCGCACTTCCGCTTCCAGCGTAGCCCGCTCGTTCATCGCCTTCTGAAAATCCTGTTTGCTCAGGCAATAGAGCGTGGTCGCCTGTTCAGCCACCACCGTGGCATTGCGAGGCTGACCGGTCAGAAGGGCGCGATCGCCAAAAAAGTCCCCCGGTCCCAGAACAGCGACCATCACCGGAGGGTTTCCCTGCAGGACGCGCACCGCTCCATCGCGAATCAGATAGAAGCGGTCTCCTGTCGCTCCCTCCTCGATGATCGTCTCCCCTTCTGCAACCTTCTGGACCTGCACTTGATCGGCTACATTGGCCAGCGTCCTGGGTGTCACCCCTTCAAAGACCGAACACTGGGCCAGCAACCTTGCGATCCGCGTCGATTCCTGCACCAGCACATCGCTACGGATCCTGCCGTCGACCAAGTTGATCATCCGGTCGGCGACATCGAGAATCCGATTGTCGTGAGTGACCATCAGAATCGTGGCCCCCGACTCCTTCGCCTGCCGCCGAAGCAACTCGACAATCAATCGACCACTCTTCTCATCGAGCGCGGCGGTCGGTTCATCGGCCAGCACCAGCGCGGGTCGATGAACCAGCCCCCTGGCGATGGCGACTCGCTGCTTTTGTCCACCCGATAACTGACGGGGCAGATGATTCGCCCGATCGGCAAGCCCTACTGCCTGAAGCATCTCCTTGGCTCGGGCATTCCTCGCACTGCCCGTCATCTGAGGTTCCACCAGCTCCAGCGCCATCCGCACATTCTGCAGGGCCGTCAGCGACTCAAAGAGGTTGTGCGACTGAAAGATGAATCCGATCTTCTGTCGCAAAGCCACTCGCTGCGGATCACTGAACTGATGCAATCCGGAATTCATCACCCATAACTGGCCTTCCTGCACCTGACGCAATGCCCCAATCAACGTCAGCAAGGTTGTCTTCCCCGACCCGCTGGGGCCGGTCATGATCAGAATGTCACCCCCGAAAATTTCCAGGTCGATGTCGAAGAGGACCTGCTTGCGCAAATCGGCCTCGCCAAAAAAATGCTGCAACCGGCGAATCGTTACCGTCGACGATTCCCCCAGCTCCGCTCGCGGCTTGGTCGCGCGATGGGCACCACGACCCGTTGGAAAATCTCCCATCACCATGCCGACGTTTCTTTCTCGCGACTTCTTTGCCTTGGGGTGATTGCGTAGCCTGAGCCAAATATAGAAGATACAGGGATTCTATCGACTGTGGAATTTTCGTCGATCGTTTCCGGCTGGTGCAGGGCAGAAACAGGCCTGCCCTGGAACTTCGCACGGAAGCCCAGATCGGAGATGGGGACTGGCTGGAAGAAGGGCCAAGGGAGGTACTGCCAGTTGCTGGCTGGCAGCAGTTGCGCTAAGGAGGGTCGCGTTGGAACAGTCTATCCAATCCGCAGGTGCCCGGTTCATCACTCTCCGCAGGGGATGGCTGTGGCTACTTGCGCTGATCCTTTTTCCTTGCGGATGCACCTTTTTCGAAGGGCAGAGCGATCGGTCCGCATCCGAGGAAGCCGCAGCTTTGGCGATCGCCAATCGTGTCTTCTCCCAAGGGCGACTGATGCCCGCCTCGGGGGTCGTCCGCATCGGCGCAACTCCTGGAGACCGCGTCGAGGCGATTTTAGTGAAAGCTGGGACGCAGGTTTTCCCCGGACAGGAACTGGTTCAGCTGGCCAGCTTCACCGGAAAACAATTGGAACTGGAGATTGCCCGACGTCGCTTGCAGGAGGCGATGGAGCAGCGGGTTGCCAAGGGGACGGAACTGGAAATGGTTCTCGCCACGGCTCAGGCCGATCAGGAAGCGGCGACAGCCAAGGTGGAGTTCGCCAAGGACCAGCGCGCTTTGGTCGATCAAGGTTCACAGTCGATCGAATCGCTGCGCCAGCAGGTCGAAAGACTCCGGCAGCTGGTGGAAGATCCGCTGACCAAGCCGCTGGTCGGGACACTGCAGCTGGAGCAGCAGAAGGCGCAGCTGCTACAGGAGGAACTGCGATGGAACAGTTCGGTGGCTGAAGCGGACCAGGCGATTGCGGCGGCAGAACTTGCGGTCAAGCTGGCGACGCAGCGCACGGCCAATGCCCAGAAAAACCTTCAGCTGGCCGACTCCCTGGTGCCGATCCGTTCCCTAGAAGCGCAGGTCAGGTCGCTGGAAGAGCAGTTGGAGCGATTGCGGGTCAAGTCGCCCAACAGCGGAGAGGTGCTCTGGGTGGGAAGTGAGCCGGGGGAGCTGGTCGGGCAGATGCCACTGATGGAGATAGCCGATCTATCGCAGATGGTTTGCGTCGCCGAAGTGCATGAATCGGATCGAGCGCGCCTACGCATTGGCCAGATGGCTTCTATCCGTTCTGCCGCTCTCTCAAAACCACTCGTTGGAAAAATCGAACGAATCGACCGCCTCGTCGGTTCCCCAATGATGCGCGATCCCAACCCATTGGCGCGTACCGATTATCGCGCCGTTCCCGTCCGTATTCGACTCGAACAGGCCGATGCCGCCGCCGCAGCCGAGCTGGTGCAACTGCAGGTGGATGTGGAAATCACCACCAATCCCTGATGAAAGTCCTGCAAAAGCGATCGAGTCAAGAGACATCAGTCAAATCATTGTTCGTGCATCGGAGTGGTTTTTCCCCGTACTCGTACTCAGTGCAACGGTGCTCGTACTCAGTGCAACGGTGCTCGTACTCAGTGCAACGGAACTGGTACTCAGTGCAACGGAATCCTGCTCGAAAGGATGTAGATGACAGAGCCAATCTTCGACCACGAACGATTCGACGTCGACCGACTTGCGATCGAGTGCCTCGCTACGCCCTATCGAATCGCGAAATGATTCCATGGTCCGGAACGACACACGCGCGATGAGTGGTTGCGAGCCGCCCAATCGATTCCGCTCCAAATTGCCGAGAAGGTAATGGGAAGCAAAGACTCAAGGACAAAAACCGATGTTTCTAGCCTCGCCAGAGGCGCCGCTTTGGAGTGCGCGACGATTGACGATATCCTCTACCCGTCCGAGGCGATCGACTCCGAACTGAATCGGACCAGAGGAAACAACCTCAGACGAATCGTGTCGATGCTGACGCAATGGATCCAACGCTCTGAGACGGTTGCTGCGAAATCAAACGAGTACAACTGCGAGTACCGCGATGCTGAGTAGGAGTACGAAAAGCAGTACGAACAAAACGGTGACTGGAGCCGCTGTTCGCTTGAGTTATAGAGTGATTGTTTTCCTGCGGCGGACCGGTTACCGCTACCGTTCGGGCACCTGCATCGAAACACCATCGAGCCATTTCATGCTGAGCTGTCAGGGTATTGCAATTTATTTGGCGTCATGGATCGGCGAGCCAATTCGGGGCGAGAGGAAATCAACGCAACAGAGTTCATCCTTGCCGGCGAGGCGACGATGAAGTACTGGGTACCGATCCTCTACTGGCTAACGCATCCGACTAGAGCCCTCGTGTCGTTGCTGGGGGTCGCCTTTGCACTTCTTTTGGTCTTTGTGCAACTGGGATTTCGCGGCGCCGTCGAACGGACGGCCAGCATCGTCTATGGCCGACTGGACTGCGATCTGGTTATCCAGGCTCGCGAGTATCTGCATCTTTACGAACCCCGATCCTTCCCCCGCTCGGTCATCGATATCTCCGCTGCCTGTGATGCCGTCGAACGCGTGGAACCGTTCTGGATCATGTTGCAGCGATGGCAGAGCCCTTCGGACGGAAGGTATCGAGCGATCGGGGCGATGGCGATGCCGCCAGGGCGCAATCTGTTTGACGTTCCAGAGCTCGACCCGCTCCTGCCCACTCTATCGACCCCCAACCGTATCCTCATCGACCGTGCTACGCGAGCCGACTACGGGCCGCGCAATGGAAAACGTTTTGGAGACGACGACCTGGAGTTGACCGCCGAGCTGAATGGGCGGGAGGTGAAGATCGCCGGTCATTTTCTGATCGGAACGGGGCTGGCGACCAATGGCGCAGTCCTGATCAATGAAGTGGGATTCGGGATGCGGGCCCCCTACGACACCCGCCAGCGATGCAGCCTGGGGTTGGTGCGATTGAAACCAGGCACCAACCGCGACCAGGCCGCCGGCTGGCTCACTCAGTTGCTGCAGCAGCGAGCCCCGGACCTGGCTGAATCGGTAGTGGTGCGAACGTTGCCCGAGGCGATTCGGCTGGAACATCGGCACTGGCTGACGGGGACTCCGATCGGTTCGATTTTTCAGATGGGAGTGGCGCTCGCCTTCTGCGTCGGGGCCGCGCTGGTCTACCTGGTGCTGGCTCAGGATGTCGCCAATCGCATCAAGGAGTTCGCGACGATGAAGGCGATGGGCTACCGGCAGCGGGATGTCGCATGGATGGTGATGCAGCAGGCATGGTACCTCGCCTTGTTGGGATTTGTACCTGCGGCGCTTCTGGCCGAGCTGCTTTATCGCCTGACGGTGGCGCTGACCGGGATTCCGATCGAGATGAATGGATGGCGGCTGGCCGGAGTGCTGCTGCTGTCGGTGGCGATGTGCACGCTGAGCGGTCTGGGGGCGATTCGCAAACTGGCCAAGGCGGAACCTGCCGAACTGTTCTGACCGGCCTCTGCCAGGCAGAAGGACGATCGATGCACAAGAGCGATGATTCCACGGCGAACAAGTATTCTCCTTGGCGACAAGGTGCGAGAAAGAGCCAGTGAGAATGTAGCATTGGCTACAATTGAGACGAATTGAACCGTTGATTGCCATCCAAGACAAATATTTCCAATCGATCCCACCAACCAGGAGAACCAGGGCTTTGCTATTGCGATGGGAAGGGATGACACCGCTGGCATGGCGGAACCTGGTAGGCAGGGGGGGCAAGCTGCTGCTGGCTAGCTCAGGCATCGGCTTTGCCGTCTTCCTGATGTTTATGCAAATCGGCTTTCGCAATGCCCTTTTCGACAACACCGTCCAGCTAGCAAGGCTGCTGAAGGCCGATTTTTTTCTAGTCAGTCCAGCACGCTACAACCTGCCCAGCGAGCAGCGGTTTGATCGACTGTGGCTGGATCGGGCTCGGGCCGTCCAGGGGGTGCAGCGGATCGTGCCGGTCTACATCGAACGCAGTATCACCCAGCTGCGCGTGGTGGGGAATAAGTCGCGATCGATCCGAGCGGTAGGGATACCGCTGGAGCCTGGGGTGGTGGAGCCGTCGCAGTGGCAGCCTTTGCTGGCGATGCTTTCGGACGGCAGAACAGCGCTATTGGATCGACGGACCAAACCCAGCTATGGCTTTGCGCGCGGCGATGTGAAATCGCTTCAGCAGCAGCAGGTGGAACTATCGGGCAAGCAGCTGCGGATCATCGACGAGGTATCGATCGGTACCGACTTTGTGCATGATGGAACGCTATTGTTTTCCGATCGAGCGATGGCGCATTATTTTCCGATGCGCAATCCTGGAGGCGATCCGCTGCAACTGGTCGATCTGGGGCTGGTGCAGCTGGCGGAAGGAGCCGACGTTGGGAAGGTCAGGCGGACGCTGCAGTCCTTGACCGGAAATCGGCTGGATGTGTTGTCGCGTAGTCAGATCATCGCGCGGGAGATTCATTTCTGGGCTACAGCGACACCGATCGGAATCATCTTTACCATCGGCACGCTGATGGGGTTGGTGGTGGGGGTGATTATCTGCTACCAGATTCTATTCACCGAGATCAACGATCACCTGGCCGAGTTTGCGACGCTGAAGGCGATGGGGTATCGAAACCAGTATTTCTTCGGATTGATTTTGAAGCAGGCTATTTATCTGACGCTCTTTGGGTTTCTGCCCGGTCTGCTGGCGACGCTGGGTGCCTTTGCAATCCTAGGGGAGGCAACCGGGCTGGTGATGCGGATGACAGCCGGAAGGATGGCGCTGGTTTTTGGGTTGACGCTGCTTATGTGTTTGACCAGTGGACTGATCGCCCTCAGAAAACTGATCCAGACCGACCCCGCCAGTCTGTTTTAGTAGCTGAGAGTCGGACGGACTTCGAGTTCGTCGTACGAAACCGGGCAGAGTTCGCGAGTCGACGCCATCCAATCACCTTGGCGGCCAGGCGCTAGCCGCCGATTCTTTTCACCGTATTTCCTAGTACCCGCCATTCAAAGAAGAGAGAGTACTGTCATCTATTCTGTCTTCCGCAGGAATTCACTACACCGCCATCGAAATGATCGTGCAGAGGGTTTGGCAGGCGAATTGGGATACGCGTCGTCGACGTTTGGTTGAGATAGTCTTGCACGGGATAAAAAGAGTAAGTTAACTTTAGCTGCCGAGATGGCAGCTGAAGAAATTGCTGGTATCTATGAATCGATCGGCGGCGAGTAAGGGGGAGGCAAAAAGCAGCGAAGGTTGGCTTGCACAGGCGATGCACAGTTCAACTTGTGTCGAAAAAAAAGAAATCCGCTTGGAATGGTCTTTTTCGCTTCTATGGAATTGTTCTGTTCAACAGTCAAAATCTTAGGGATGGGAAAATGCGCAGACTGTGGGTGACTTTATTTTGCTTCATGTCCATTTGTGCTTTAGAGGGTTTGACCGCCAAAGCGGCTGTCGTACTCTTCGGAAGCGGGGTGAATCAGTTCGCGATAGACTTTGTTCCGATTGGATCACCTGGAAACGCTGCCGATCCAGTACCCAATGGGCCGACCAGTACCGGAATGATAAAGCCATTCGGAAGCGTCGCTTATGAATACCAAATCGCAAAGTATGAGATCAGTCGTGAAATGATTGAAAAGTACAACGCGGATTTTGGCGTGACGAATTCGATGCAGATTTCAATGGCAAATATGTGGCTTTTGGGTGGCAATCAACCAGGAAAGCCGGCAACTGGTGTCAGTTGGAACGAGGCGGCTCGCTTCGTTAATTGGCTCAACACGAGCCAGAATTTTTCTCCAGCCTACTACTTTCCCACCGGCGGTGTCATGGACGATGTTGCTGACTGGAGTCCAGTACTGCATCCCCTCGATTACAACCCTGCCAATCCGGTGCGTAGCAGGCGGGCAAAATATGTTTTGCCAACCTTTGACGAACGGTACAAGGCGACCTTTTATGACCCAACAAAAGATGGGACCGGAGGCTATTGGACCTATGCGTCTTCGTCCGATTCGGTACCGATCGCGGTAGCTAGCGGCACCAGTCCCAACACGCTTGTTTACGCGCAAACCTTCGAGCAGGGCCCAGCAACGGTTGACCAAGCGGGGGGATTGAACGCATTTGGAGTCATGGGCATGGGCGGCAATGTTTACGAATGGGAAGAGTCGATAGGAACTTTTACTAATAATGGTATCCCTTACCGTGGTTTGTACAGTGGTCGCTGGGATGGAGAAGAGTTTCAACAGACGAGAGATTTTCGCGGCATGTCGTTTGCGCACGGATGGTTCGGCAATGTAGGGTTTCGCGTGGTTAGCTTGAGCGGTGGCGGGGGTGGCGGGGGTGGCGGGGGTGGCGGCGGGAAGGGTGTCGTTCCGGAACCTGGAACAATTTGGATTGTCGCGGCCATGGGGTTGCCAGGCTATGCACGATGGCGGAAAACCCGCCGACTGGGGAGCGGAGAAGAGATGCCGCTCGTCTAATCTGCAGGCCTAACGCTTGGCTGGAAGTTGCCGGTAGCTGCTTGCCACTTGTAGATTTCGCTGCGATGGTGGTGGCACGTGCAATGCACCGTTCGCCAGAGGTTCCTAGCCAGACACCTTAGCGGTGAGGCGCTAGCGGGTAGCGCGGTTCGGATAGAGCGCGGCGTGCCAATGCAAAACAACAAGAATAGCGCTCTGGCAGCTTTTCAGATGCCAGGGGGCGTGAGTCGGTAAAAACCTAGACCGCAACTTGGCGGGCCATAGATCGGAGCAGGCGAGTTGGCACTGAATGAAGCAGTTTCCAGGTGATGCTTATCGGTCGGCTACCAGAATGACCGACGTAGTTGCAAGGACCTAGGAAGTGGTAAGGAGCTGACAGCCCAGATGGCAGGTTTTTGGTCTCACGCACAAATAGCAAAGGCGTGTAGCCTGATTCTCTATGACGGATGTATCGCTGGCCTGTTGCCGATTGCTCGGACGTGTTGCTCTGCGATTGCCAGTGAAACAAATCGTGCGAGATAAGGTAGTCCTCGTACATCGTCGTCGGCGAATACTCATCTTCTGATTTCTGAAGAGTCACGAAAAAGACATCTAGCTTGCGGTCCTTCAGTTGCAAAACACCTTCGCGTTGGCTGGGCCTATGGTTGAAGCTCCAGTGGCCGAGGGCGACTAGTATTTCATCGCGCGTGTATGCGGCGTGGATCGTTAGAGGATCGTAGGCAGGTGATAAAGGCATCGCCATCCGCGGCGAGTATTTAAGGCGATACTCCAGTACCGCGTCGAGGTCATCCATAACAGACCGATTCTCACGCAATCGCTGCTCTGCGGATTCCAATGTCAATTGGGAGTGCGTGGTTCCCCAGAGGGTCGTGTGCAGCATTTCGATGACAGCACGAGGCCCGCTGTATGTCATAGGATTGGGCGCAGATAGATAATCCTTCAAGAGACGGATCCGCTCTGGGCAATTGATGTGACTCAGTCGACAGAGACCTTTCGAGAGCTGTTGTTCGTCGGGAGCCATCACTGTTTCTTCGATACCCGCGTCTGCGAGCATTCGGGACCATAACCCGCGTTTCAGCAATTCATCCAGGCTGGTGTCGAAATAATTGATGGCGTCGTCGATAGTTGGAGTTCGGCCAAGGTACTGTTTGAGGTCCCGCAACGATGCAAGCATCCGGGGGCGAACCAGGCGAATGGATTCACGTACGTTCTCCAGTACTCGTTGCTGAGCGATCCGCTCGAGTTGGATCACACAACCACTTGGCAAATGGGGAAACCCCGCGTCGATCTCTTGATCTAGCTTCGTAGATGGCTTGCCGCTAAGTGCACGAAATCGACTAGCGAATCGAAATTCTTTTCGCTGTGCCCCGATAAAATCGAGTACGGTTAGGCACTCCTTATCGGGATGCAAACGAAGGCCGCGCCCCAGTTGCTGAAGGAACACGGTAAGGCTTTCCGTCGGCCTGAGAAACAATACGGTGTCGACCTCGGGAATATCGACTCCTTCGTTGTATAGGTCGACTACGAAGAGGAAATTCACCGACCGATCCCGCAGCTTCTGCTGTGCCGTTCTTCGTTCGTCATCCGAAGACTGGGCCGACAAGGCAAAAGAAGGGACACCGTTCTCGCTGAAAAACCGCGCCATGAACTCCGCATGAGCGACACTCACACAAAACGCCAGACCTCGGACTTGGCTCAGGTTCAAAACGGTGTCGGTCAGTTTGTCCAAGATCAGTCTGGCGCGGATGTCATTGCCGGTATAAAGCCGATTCAGATCATCGACTCGATATCCACCCCGCTGCCACGCCAAGCCGTCTAGGTCTACTGAATCAGTGACGCCAAAGTATTGAAACGGGCAAAGCAAGCGACGATTGATTGCATCTGGAAGTCGAATCTCCGCGCTGGCACGCCCGCCAAACCACTGCAGGATATCGAGTTGATCGGTGCGTTCGGGCGTGGCCGTCAGTCCCAGCAAGATCGTCGGCTGAACGTGGTTGAGCAAAGCTTGATAGCTAGGTGCGGCCGCATGATGGAATTCGTCGATCACGATATACTCAAATCGATCCGCAGTTTCGTCGATCAGATTCCGTGAGTTGTAGCTTTGAATCGAGCAGAACAAATGATCGCGCTGGTTCGGATCACTCCCTTCAAGCAACAAATCCCCGAAGTTTTGATCCCTCAGGACACAGCGGAAGGAAGTCAGCGCTTGGTGAAGGATTTCTCTGCGGTGAGCCACGAATAAGAGTCGAGGTTTTCGCCCGAGACTTCTTGCAATCCGGGCATAGTCGAAAGCAGCAATCATCGTCTTTCCGGTGCCAGTCGCAGCAACAACAAGATGGCGACGTTTGTTTTGTACCTCTCGCTCAGCGGCGATGATGTCGAGGATTTCTTCTTGGAACGGGAAGGGCCTCAGATCGAAGTTGAGCATTTCGGGCGAGTCGAGGGAAACGTGACGTTCTCTTTGAATCGCTTCACGAAGTCGTGGAACGGAATGCTCGTCGAGTGTCTGAAATTCGTCATCCTGCCAATACGTTTCGAAGGTGCCGGTTACTTTATCCCAGAGGTAGGGTAGTTCGTACTGGCTGATTTTGGTGGTCCACTCTAGCCCCTCTGATAATGCAGCGTTCGAAAGGTTTGCTGATCCGACGTAGGCGCTGCCGAATCCTGTGTTCCTATGAAAAAGATAAGCCTTCGCATGCAACCGCGTTCGTTTCGTATCGTAGCTGACGCGCACTTCAGTCTTCGGCAACTGTCGAAGCATTTCCACTGCTTTTGGATCGGTCGCACCCATGTAGCTTGTTGTGATCAAACGAATCACCGGGCCATCGCTATCGGCTCTTTCCGCTAAGTCTCGCAGGTTATCCAAGAGGATTCGCATCCCGCTCCACTTGATGAAGGAGCAGAGGATGTCAACACGATCGCAGGTTGCAATTTCTTTACGAAGTTGACTTCCAAGACTGGCGTCTAGCCGAGTTCCTGTGAATAGTGACGACCGAGACAGGGGGCTGTCCGGGCGATCATCCGTCTTCACACCACGGATACTTCGGTGAATGGCCAACAGTCGCTTTAACGGTGTCGCGATACTGTAGCTCTTGGCATCCTCATCACTAAGCACTCCCGCCAGCATCCCCACGATTTGCTCGACCAAATTCCGCTGCGCCTCCGCCGCATCGGGTCCGCGGTGCAACGCCAAGCTGGAAGCGATCAATCGCTCTAAAAACTGTGCCAGGACAGAATGAGACTCTTCACTATCCACCGGCGCAATCGTCGCCAGACGCGGATCACCCAATTGAGCAATCTTGGCTTCCAGAGCTTTTGTCAGTAAATGATCGTAGAGCCCCGGCTCCATAAGTCACTTCTCTGCGGGTTTTCATGAAAGTGCATTCCCCCAACCATTCTACTGATACTGTCCGGTTCGTCCGCAGAAACGACGGACTGGAAGTCGGTCGTACAGCATGATGGAACCGGGTGAGTTGGCGCCTTCTTAGTGGCCCTCTTGGGGGTTGGTGATGATGGCCATGCGTCGGCGATAATCGGACAGAGTGATGCGGCCGGCCAAAAACTGATGCGAAAGTATGTATCGCTCGATCCGCCGCAAATCGGTCTCTCGTTTCTCATCGTCTCGAAGGATCACACGATCCAGCCGGTAATTGTCATTCAGGTCTGCCATCTTGATCTGGCGCGCTAGCGGATCCTCCGCAACCCGCTCCACATACTCCGCGTAACTGTCCCCCTCTCCACGCGTTAGCCGCTTCACCACCGCCACCGCCCTAGGATCGATCCCCGCCTCCAGCAGCTCGTCGGCCGTCGCTGGAGTATCCTCCAGGACATCATGCAGCACAGCGGCCTGCTTGGCGATATCCCCCTCCACCTGCTGCATCACACGCAGCAGATGAAGCAGATAGGGCTGACCCGCCTTGTCGAGCTGACCAGCATGGCGTCTAGTCGCAAGCTCTACGGCACGTTCCACTGAGGACATCCCCTTCCCAGCATTCGATCCGCTCATTCTCGCTTCCTATTTCTCCATCGACTGGCCATCGCAAGGCCGCTCAGCGCCAGACAGCACCATGCGGGCAAATCGCCGATCTGACGCCAAAGTCCCCATCGCCGATCGGCCAGCGGCTGGGCCAGGATCTGTCCCTCCGCCATTCTTCCGATCACCTGCCGCCTGCGGCCGCTGCTGTCGATCCAGGCGCTCAGTCCACTATTGGCAGCGACCACCAAGTCCTTCCGATTCTCCACCGCAGCAAGTGTGGCGCTGGCCAGATGGTGATCCAGCATCGTCGATCCACGAAACCACCCGTCATTGGTCACATTGACCAGCAGGTCGGGTTCGATCGACTGCTGCTGCCGGACTGCTGCCAACTGGCTTCGGAGTCGATGTGGCACCATCGTCTCAAAACAGATGCTTGGAACCAGCCATGCCTTGCCGATTTGCCATGCCCGATCGACCGATCCGGCCTTCAGCGGAGCCAGCCCCAGGGCCTGATGGAGCTTGGGAAACCAGTGGAGCACCGGGATATATTCGCCGAACATTACCAGATGATGCTTGTGATAGATCGCGTCAGGAATGGTACGATCGGCCCGACCATCGATCGGCGCTGCGAACGCCGCGTTGGCTCGTTCCATCCCCTCTTTGGTAAACGTCAGATGATCGCTGCCGGCGATCAACCAGGTTGGCGTGTCCGGATCGAAGGATTCCCCGCGTGCAGAAAGTGCCGACCGCTGGGCATTGGCCAGCCGCAGCATTTTCTCCTGGTAGGCCAGCCCCATCGCCTGCCCAAAGGCCACCATCGTCCGATCGTCCCAGTTCTGCGCCTTGAGTTCCTCAGGCAGCCTCGCCCCTTCCCGCCGCTCCACCAACGGCTCATTGGCCGTAAACACCGACTCGGGCCACACCACCAGGTCCACGTTGCCAAACCGCTGAAACGCTTCGCTGGTTCCTTTCCAATAACTCTCCCAGGCATCGGCATTCCGCTGCCGATTCGTCTCGAACATCGTCGGTGCATTCTCCTGCACCACCGCGATCCGCAGCACCGGATCGGCCTCCGATTCGCTCGGGGCATCGGTCATCGCAATCTGACCATGCCCCCATACCAGGCCCAGCATCCCGACGGCGCCCCCTAACGGCATGAGGACCATGAGCCATCGCCGGGAGGGAGTTGGTTTCAAGTCGGACTGGGAGCTATGTCCGAGAGCTGCCATCAGCGATCCGGTGAGGCTGCTGGCGACCATCGCCATCCAGAAGCTGACTCCATAGGCCCCGACATGGCTGGCTGCCTGTAGCCACTGAGGATGATTGGCCAGCGTGTGAGCCAGCATGCAGCCGGTGAATCCGGTCAGCAAATAGCCGCGCAGCAGCTCCATGCCTGTCCACGCCGCCGGCATTGCCAGCCACACGGGCCATCGCCATTGGTGATGGAGTGCTCGCGCGGCGGCAAGAGTCAGCGGCAGGTAGATCGCCAGGTAGGCGGCAAGCGCGATCCAGCCGAAGTAGAGCGGCCAGAAGGCGAGTCGAATCCCTTGCAGCAGCCAAAGCCAGAGGAGTGCCGCAGCCAGCCAGCTGTGCCACCAGTGGCGGCGCGCAAGCGGCTTTTCCGCTGCTACCCAGCAGGTGAGCAGCCCGACACCCAAGAGCGCCGTCGGCCATAGGCCGAAGGGTGGAAAGGCGAGCGCCAGCAGCAGGGTCACCCCATAGGGCAGCCAGATGGTTGATCGCCAAGGAGCCGATGGTGCTGGGTGCGGACCGGTATTTCGGCGATCGACTTGGAATGATACCGACGCAGCATCATCCAGCATTTCGGATGGCTGCTTTCGGTTCCGCGTTTCCTTGCGTCCCATGCGACCCCTCCTTGGTCTTGGATCGCGTCGATCAGGTCCAGTCGAGTGGTTCCCACCAAGCATTCCGAAGCTGCTGGCAGGAGAGAGCGACCAGAGGGGCGCCGCGATGAGCGATCTTCACCATGGGGTCTTCGGTGACGAACCCCAGCGCAACATGCGGGATCCCTTGCATCTGCCGTTCGAATGCCTCAGTGTGTTCGGCAGGGATTTCGCAAAGGAGACGACTGTTCGATTCGCTGAAGAGGGCTGCCAGCGGATGGACGAATTGCTGCTGGCACAATCCGTCGATCTCCAGTTCGACTCCCAAGCCACCGGCGAACGCCATTTCGGCCACGGCCACCGCCAAGCCACCTTCGCTGAGGTCATGGCAACTGCGCAGCTGCCGGTAGGAGATCGCCTGATGGAGCTGCTGGTATAGCCGCAGGGCCAGCGACGCATCGACGCGCGGTACCTTACCACCCAGTACCTTACCACCCAGTACATTGCTACCCAGTACATTGCTACCTTGTCGCTGGTGGACCATCGCATAATGGGAGCCACCGAATTCCTCGCGCGTCGCTCCCACCAGGTAGATCCGGTTGCCGGCTCGCTTCAGGTCCATTGTCACACAGAGATCGACCGAGTCGATCTGTCCGATGGCGCTGATCAGCAGCGTGCTGGGGATCGCGATCGTCTGCCGCTTGCCGTGGCTGTCGGCCCAGGTGAATTCGTTGTAGAGCGAATCTTTGCCGCTGATGAAGGGGGTATTCCAGGCGACCGCCAGATCATGGCAGCCCAGTGCGGCGCGCACCAGGGTGCCGAGCGTTTCGGGGCGGTCGGTGTTGCCCCAGCAGAAATTGTCGAGGATCGCGATCCGCTTCGGATCAGCTCCCACGGCGACGGCGTTGCGCATCGCCTCGTCGATGGCGCTAGCAGCCATGTGGTAGGGATCGTAATCCCCCAGACGTGGATTCATGCCACAGCTGATCACCAGGCCTCGCCTGCTTTCCAGTCGCGGGCGGATGACGGCCGCATCGCTGGGGCCATCCCCATGGATACCAACCAGAGGCTTGATGACGCTTCCCCCCTGCACCTCGTGATCGTACTGGCGAATGATCCAGTGCTTGCTGGCAACGTTGGGGGACCCCAGAATCTGGAGCAAGGTCGATTCGCAGTGGAGCTGACTGGGTTCGGGGAGGTCAAGCGGTTGTTCCTTGGGAGGCTGGTAGACCGCTTTTCGGACCACCGGTGGGCGACCGCCATGCAGGAAGTCCATCGTCAGGCAACCAACTTCGTTGCCGTCGTACATCAGACGCAGTCGACCGGTGGGAGTAAAAGTGCCGATGATGGTCGCTTCGACTCCTTCGCTGGCGGCCAGTTGCTGAAAACGTTCCCAGTGTCTGGGAGGGACCGCCAGAACCATCCGTTCCTGCGCTTCGCTGATCCAGATTTCGGTGTAGCTGAGCCCCTCGTATTTCAGCGGAGCGCGATCCAGCCAGACCTCCGCGCCGATCGTCTCGCCCATCTCACCGACGGCGCTGGAAAAGCCACCGGCTCCGCAATCGGTGACGGCATGGAACAGCTTTTCATCTCGGGCGCGAAGCAACACATCGAGCACCATTTTCTCGGTGATTGCGTTGCCTATCTGCACGGCCCCGCCGGAAATCGACTCGCTGGCCTCGGTCAGCTCGACACTGGAGAAGGTCGCGCCGTGAATCCCATCGCGCCCCGTCCTGCCTCCAAGAGCGACGATCCAGTCGCCGGGCTGCGGCTCCTTTTCCGCGCAATCGACCGGCAGGAGACCGACGTTGCCGCAGAAGACCAGAGGATTTCCCAGGTAGCGTTGGTCGAAGAAGACCGCGCCATTGACAGTAGGGATGCCCATGCGGTTGCCGTAGTCGCGCACCCCAGAGACCACACCCTTCATGACGCGGCGTGGGTGGAGCACCCCTGGAGGCAAATCGGCGGCGCTGGTGTCAGGGAGTCCGAAGCAGAAGACATCCGTGTTACAGACCGGCTTGGCCCCAAGCCCTGTTCCCAGCGGGTCGCGAATGACACCACCCAGGCCCGTGTTGGCACCGCCGTAGGGCTCGATCGCCGATGGGTGATTGTGCGTCTCCACCTTGAAGACAACGTGGTACTGATCGTCAAAGCGGACGATTCCTGCGTTGTCCTGAAACACCTTCACGCACCAGTCGTCTTGCCCAAGCCTTTCACGGATCTCGACCGTGGCGGCGAAGATCGTCTCCTTGAGCATGTTGCGGAATTGTCGCGATCCACGATCGTCCTGATAGTCGATGCGGCCAGCTAGCGTCTTGTGGCTGCAATGCTCGCTCCAGGTCTGCGCGATCGTTTCCAGTTCAATGTCCGTTGGATCCCGCCCTAGGTCGCGGAAGTGATTCTGGATCGTCTGCATCTCGATCAGCGACAGCGACAGCTGCCCCTCGCGGCTCAGTCGCACCAGCGCCTCGTCCCCCAATGTCCGCAATGGGATGGTATGGAGTTGCAGCCGGTAGGGGCTGCCGACCCCTAGCTGGTCCATCTTCAGTGGACCGCAGAGCGCCTGTTCGACCGAATCGTTGGCGAGGACTTTGGAGCAGAGTCGATCGAGTCGTCCTGGATCGGCTCCGGAGATCCAGTACTTGCGGAACGTGCGGACGGCTTCGACATCCAGACCCGCATCGCGCAGTGCGGCTAGGGTGCTGTCGGCCACAGGATCCATCACCCCGGGCTTGGGCAGGACAGTGACGACATCGACATGAGTACCGGCCGAAGCGAAACCCGCGGGTGCAGCGTTCAGGGAAAGGGTGCCTACAGGTGCGATCACCGAGCGTTCGGTGATGGCATCGACCAGTAGCCGGCGAGCGCTCTGTTCGATTTTTTCAGGTGGTTCGTTCGACTGGATCAGAAACCCGTGAGCGGCTCGTAGGGCCAGCCCTTCGCCCAAGCCAAGATCGGCGATATCCTCGAGCATGGAGTGGCTGAGGTGATCCGGCTGCCGGTCAGCTGGATGGATGTCGATTTCCCAAAGCGTCACGTGACTGTTTTCCCGCTTCCAAAAGCTGCTCGATCTTCTTCCCGTCGCCCGATTCGAGGGCGTCGACCCATGCCTGCAGAATTGTCGCAAACTTTCGGGTTGCCTGTAAGACAGGGGTCCGGTTTTCCATCAGGATCTGAGTCCATAAGGCCGGATCGCCCGCCGCCACGCGCGTCGTGCTGCTCCATCCACTGGCCGCCATCGGAATCCAGTGTGGATCGGTGGAGGTGGCCAAGGCCGAGGCAATCAGGTGGGGCAGGTGGCTGACCTGGGCGACGCACAGGTCGTGCTGGCCCGGATCAATAGCGACCGATTGGGCTCCTACCGCCTCCCAGAATTTTCGGACTTCCTCCGTCCACGTCTTGGGAGTCGCTGTGGAAGGAGTGACGAAGACCAATCGGCGATCGAACAAGGATGCCGAACCATGCTGGCAGCCGCTTTTCTCACTTCCGGCCATCGGATGACTGCCGACAAACCGCAAATTGGGAAAGCTGGCAAGCTGCCGGACCAGCGATTCCTTCGTGCTGCCGACGTCGGTGATCATCGCCTGGGGAGCTGCCTTGGCGGCTGACACTACATGAGCGGCGATCTGCTGGATCGGCGTGCAGACAACCACCCACTGGCATTCGGCGACGCCGTTGGAAAGGTTGGTGGAGGCAACGTCGATCGCTCCCCGCGCGATCGCCTCTTGCAGTCGCTCCATGCTGCGCCCGATCCCGACGACCTGGCGACAGAGGCCACGTGCCTTCAGAGCCAACCCTAACGAGCCTCCCAAGAGGCCGACGCCGATGATGGCGACGCGGTCCCAGGGGGGCGCGGAAAAGTCGAAAGAAGCGTCGGCCGAGGGTTCCATGCGGTTTGCATCCTGCAAGCGTCCGGGGGATCGAACCGCCAAGCCAAGCGGTCGATCGATCGCGCTTCCCCAGACTGGCGAAGACAGTTTTCAGCATGATCCAGGCATCCGTTTTCCGCAATCGGTCCGGGGCGTATGGGCTGGACAGGAGCATGGGATAGCAGGGAGCCCAAAGGCTTCAAACCATTCCGCCCCAAAGGCGGCTCGGTGTATACTCATCCGAAATATTCCCGCACTGCGGCGACGGTGCGGCCGATTCCTCCCCTCTGTGAGCAGAAAGAGTTGATCGATGAAGTACGGCATGAATCTCCTGCTGTGGTCTGGCGAAATGCACGAAAGTCTTCTGCCTGTGCTGGAGCAGCTGAAGGGGATGGGATTCGATGGGGTCGAAATTCCGATTTTCAATCTCGATCTTGATTACGCATGGTGGGGGAAGAAGCTGGACGAACTGGGGCTACAGCGGACCGCTGTCACGGTGCGGAATCTCGACGATAACCCGATCAGCAGCGACCCAGCCGTCCGGGCGCGCGGCGTTGCACTCAACGCCAGGACGCTGGACTGCTGCGCTGCCGCCGGCGTCGAAGCACTGATCGGTCCCTACCACTCGGCACTGGGCCACTTCAGCGGTGCCGGGCCGACGGCCGATGAGTGGCGTTGGGGAGTCGACAGCATGAGGAAGACGGCCGAGCATGCCGGTAAGGTAGGAGTCCGGCTGGGGGTAGAACCGCTCAATCGCTTCGAATGCTATCTGCTCAATGCGCAGGAAGATGCGGCCAGGTTCGTCCGGGAAGTGAATCATTCTTCCTGCGGCATGATGTACGACACATTCCATGCGAACATCGAAGAAAAGAGTTCCCCGGTGGCACTACGTGCCATCCGCGACGTGCTGTACCACATCCATATCAGCGAGAACGACCGCAGCACGCCAGGAACGGGAGACATCAAGTGGGGCGAGGTGTTCGATGCCATCGTCGAGATCGGCTATGACGGCTGGTTGACGATTGAAGCGTTTGGTCTGGCGCTGCCCGAACTTGCGGCAGCTACCAAGATCTGGCGGCGGATGTTTGATGATGAGCTGAAGCTGGCGCGCGAGGGACTTGCCTTCGTCAAGAGCCAGATTGCCGCCCGACGTCATGCTTGATTGTTGGGTTCGGACTGCTGACGCGAGAGCAACACCGCGATAAATTTCTTCAGCCGCAAGGCGTTGCCTTGCGGTTTCGAAGGACCATCGATGGCGCACCCAACCGGATGCTAGGACTCTGGGGCGGATGGAAGATTGGGTGGGTTATCGAGCGGACCACCGCGAGATTCGGTGGGGCGCAGTCCCGATGCGATGTGATAGCGACGGCTGGCAAAGACTTCGACGTCATCCAGCCAGAGAGGTAGATTCTCTTCGTACCAGCGAGGCTGTTTGGTGACCAGAACCAACCGTCCCTCCGGTCGCAACGACCGCAACGCCGCCTGGATGAACCGTTCTGCGATACGGAAATCGCCGTAATAGGGTGGGTTGGCAAGCGCCATGTCGAATCGCGATGGCTCTCCATATTCCCCCGTCCCGTTCAGTTCCACAGTGACGTTTTCCAACTGGTTCATCTTGACCCCTTGCTGGGTGCACCAAACGGCCCGTGCGTTGCTGTCGACGGCATGGACGGTGGCGCTGGAGTCGCGCATGGCGCAGCCGAGGGCTACCGATCCACTGCCGCAACCGATATCGAGCAGTCTTGCTTCTGGGTAGACGTCGATGGCATCCAGTAGTTGCCTGGCACCGTTGTCCAGTTCGCGATGGGAGAAAACGCCAGGGCGGGTAACTAGGCGGATCAATTGATCGCAGTCGCGAAAGGCCAGTTCGCATTGGAAGTCGCGGATGCGCTTGAGCGGCTGGGATTTCTGGACCAGGTAAACCATCGCATCGTCGAAGGGACGTACCTTGACCCGTTTGTCGTAGACTCGCAGCTGCTCCAGAACCCAGCGGTCTTCGGGATTATCGACCGACACCACCAGCCAGCCACCTTCTTCCAATCGCTGGTAGGCGCTCTGGATCAGATCGCGGCTGAGTTCCGATTCTCCGCGCTGGGACAGTGGCAGGAGGGCCAAGTCGGCATCGACCTGGGGCCAGTCGTCGAGGCATTCGATTTTCAGTTGAGGCGTCGCCTGACAGTGGGCTTTGGCCAACTCTGCGACGAAGGCATCCAGGTACCAAAGCACCACCGACGACTCGGGCCGCTCCTCTGCCAGCACCTCGGCTGCCTGCCCCCTCCCCTGGCTCATCGCCAGCACCTTTCTTCCTGGCAGATCGCGAGCAATCTCCAGCAACCGCAGTTCGGCGACGCGCGCAGGAAGCCGGCCGCCCCCTTCCAAACCATTCATTCGATCGCCCCAGTCTTCTTTAGCCACCAATTCCTGCACCACCAACGGACCCAGAGACAAGCGATTCAAGCGTCCGTCTTGACGCACTTTTTCCGCATGAGCACTTCCGTTTCGGAAGCCGCCCTTCGGCCACCCCCGCAGAGCACTCGATTGAGGGATCTCTTCGTACTGCCACTCAGCCCACCTTGGCGGACGGTACTCGTCATCCTACTCGACCGAACCATCCTAGATGGTCTCTTGGAGATGGATACTGTACAGAGTCTTCGTAATTCGCTGATCGCGAGCGATATTTTCGAACGAAAGCCGATCCATGTCGAGTTTCTTGTGATCGAAAATCAGTTCGTTCCGCAGCGTCCTTTCAAGCACGAGTAGAACGAATTCCGGTTCACGGAGTAGGACGCAACTAGGTTCACTTCCGCAGAAGAAAATGCAGAAGGGACCAAAAATGGCCTGCCAGGGAATCTGCCGACGCTTGCCGATCGGTGCGACGGGAGGCGGCGAAAAACCAGATGGAGCTGGATGGCATCTCGGAAAGGAACTGGAGTTTGGTGGTGGAGCATCTTCCCCAAGAAATTGCTGCCGACGTCAGCTTGTCAGTCAGTGATTTCGATGGCATCCATCGTGCCATCGCGAACATCGCTGATCGCCTGATAGACCGGCTTGGCGATCGATTGCGAGAGGCTGCGCACCGAGCCGTCCCAGAAAAGGGACATCAAGACGCCGGGATGATTGCTGTTGGGTGGGACTGCTGCATAGAGCTGCCGCCAGAGAGAGGACCCTTCCTGATCGCTGGTCCAGCAGATGGGAGGCAGGTGGATCGTCGAATTGCATAGCAGCGGCAGAGCCCCCAGGTGCCCGGTACTTCCCGACTGGACAACGCGCCCATCGAACCAGCGGCGATGGGAATCTTGAGGCTGAAGCTTCCCCAGCCATGCACAAAGGTCATCAAGTGCCTTGGGTGGCGGTGGATTAGGGAAGTTGCCATGCATCATCCAGGCCAGTCCCGGCTGCACCTCCACAAACGCCAGGGACTCCCCTTTTCCGTCGGTGATTTGATCGATGGTGGTGCCACGCGGGCCTGCGAGGAAGGCGCCCGAGCTGCGGGTGGGATTTTCGCGGTCTTGGATCAATGACAGGCCGGCGCTGTAGGCGTAATAGGTGTTGGCCTGATCCTTCGGGCCAAGGGAAGCGCTTGGACAGCGAAGGATCGGCAGACCCAGTTGCGACAGCTTGGTCGGCTGGCCGTTGATGTCACGCGACTGGTCCATTGGACGCTGATAGTCGATGCGATCGGCAAGCAACGCCTGATCCAGGAACGGAAGCAGTTGCGCCTGGGGGCTCCACCCCTCCACCAACTGGCTGGCATTGGCGGAGCTGGGGGGGGCGTTTTCATCGGCTGCAGGAGCGATCGGCAGAAAGGCCGACGGCAATCGCTGGTGATGCTGTTCGAAGAGCATCAGCGCCACTCCAATCTGCTGAAGCCGCGAGGCGCACGACTGGCGGCGGTTGGCTTCGCGAGCTGCCTGAACCGCGGGTAGTAGCAGCGACACTAAAAGCATCAAAATCGCCAACACGGTGGCTAGTTCCAGAAGCGAGAACCCTCGACGGGACGGGGGCTGGATGCGATGCATGTCAACAGTTCCCCTTGGCGTCTCGTTCCGAACTGACTCCACCATTCCATTTTGTCGCACTTTTGATTGTAAGGGAGATAACCGGCCTGGGAGTTGGTCGAACGCGGCGGCGTAGGTGTTGGCGAAAAAAAGATTCTCGACGATAATTCCATGGTGGTTTCGTCCGGCTTTCCGATCGGAGGTGAACCCCATGGCGTCGAGTGCGGTTAAAACCAGCTGGCCAAGGGAATACCATCCAGTGGGATCGATGCCGGGGACAAGGGGGGACAGATGAGTCGATCGAGCAAATGGCAAGGTTGGTTGGCGATGGCGCTCCTGGCGGTCGTGGGGTGCGATGCGATGCCACCAGAGCCGGAGGCGTTTGAGCCAAATTATCTTTATGCCCATCGGATGGCATCGACGCAGGATTTGACGGCAGAGGATGGTTCCAGCCGGATGGACCAGCCACTTTCCGATGCTCAGCGACTGCTGGTCGAATGGTTCGGTACCCCCGACGACCCGAAGATCCCCCCTGCACTTCTGGAGGATGATCTCTACAAGGAGCTGGTCAGCCAGGAGTATTTGCAGATGGCTGCAGGTCCGGCCCCCAAAAATACCACCGAACCGGGAAGCCGAGGGCTATATCGTCAGTTTTGTGTCAATTGCCACGGCATCACCGGACATGGTCGCGGGACGACGGCCGCTTCCCAGAATCCCTATCCCCGTGATTTTCGGATGGGGGTCTTCAAGTTCAAGTCGACCCCATCGGCTTCCAAGCCGTTGCATGACGACCTGATGCGGATTCTAGCGCGGGGGTTACCCGGTTCGCAGATGCCCGCCTTCGACAAGTTCTCGCAGGATCAGCGGAAAGCCTTGGCCGACTATGTGATCTACCTTTCGATGCGCGGGGAATTCGAACGAGCCCTCCTGAGGACTGCTGCCTTCGAATTGGATCTGGAGGGATCCGACGAGACACCCCCTGATCGGCTTTACGACCCCAGCAACTCGGAGAAAGTCGCCGAGCAGCTGGATGCGGCTAAAGATCTTCTGACCGGGATCGCCGACAAGTGGGTTGAGGCAGAGGATGAAGTGGAAGAATTCATCCCCCCCGATACGCTACCGGTGCCGGGGCTCAACGAGGTCGACGATCAGGTGGCGCTGGATGCCTCCATCGCCCGAGGGAAAGAATTGTTTCTTAGTCAGGCGGCCGCGTGTTCTCAGTGTCACGGGGCGTCCGGCAAGGGAGATGGCCAGAAGGCCCCTGACTTCGATGCGTGGGCCAAAGACTGGGGAGTGACGACCGACATCGAGCCAGGGGATGTCGACGCGATTCGGCCACTTCTGTCGATCGGCGCCATGCGACCCCAACCCGTGCTGCCACGCAACTTGGTTGAAGGAAAGTTTCGGGGAGGCGACTCCCCGTTGGATCTTTACCGCCGTATCCGGTATGGCATCGCCGGTACGCCGATGCCTGCCGCCGCGCTTTCCACCAGCGATGATGCACCTGGTCTGAAGGAAGAGGATCTTTGGCATCTGGTGAATTACGTAAAAAGCCTTTCGGAAGTCCATCTGACCAGCGCCACCCCAGCAGCGCCATCGGGTGTGGCTGATGAGCCGACGGCTCAGGGGTCGCAATGAGTCGGGACACTCTCGATGGGATGAATCCTCCCTCTTTCCCGCGTCTGTCGACAGGTGACCCTCGCCTGGATGAAGCGCTTGGGGGCGGCTTTCTGCCGGGGACTCTGGTGCTGGTAGTTGGTGCCACTGGCATCGGAAAGACCCAACTGGGACTCAGGTGGCTGGCCACGGGCAAGCAGCAGGAGGGGCGCGTTGGGACAGCGATCGATCTGAGCAGTCGGGGAGATTCACAGAACCATCCTGGCTACCTGGAGTCGCTGGGTATACCTGGCTGGACGACGACGCACCCCGAGCTGCCGTTGGCCGAGAAGGTATTCGAGGAAACGGTGCCGCTGGCCAGTGGACTGTCGCTGTTGGGGATGCCCGGGCAGAGGGTGCTTCGCAGTCAGGTTTCCCAGGAACAGTGGGACGCATGGCAGGGACACTGGAACCGGCAACTGCCTGGGGTGACTCAGTTTGTCTATCGCCATCTGATTCGCGGCACGCGGCGATTCCTGCTGGATGGGTTTGAACCGACGGAGCACCAGTCGGAGAGTGTGCAGGTGGATTGGCTGGAGTGGATCTATCATCGCATGCTGAGGCAATCGAGCGACTGGTTGGCAAGGGAACTGCTGCGGCAGGATTTTCGGCGGTGCGAACCGCTAGTGGACCAGCATGCCTACGACCATCGCCAGGCGGTCGCCGTCGCGCTGCTGACCACTCGTGAGACACTACTGGAGCAACTGCTGGACCAGCCCTGGGATTCGGGGGACCTTGCGGCCGCCGCCAATACCTTGATTGTCATGGGGCGGGTGCACCAGGGGAATAAGCTGGGGCGTGGGCTGTGCATCGTCAAGCATCGCGGCAGTGCGTGCAGCGATGCGATTCACCCTTTCACCATCGGATCGCACGGTTTGCAGTTATCCGAGGACTGATTGGCGATATAGTCCCCCACAGGGGATCGATTTCTTCAAAAGCCCCTTCCTCCAAGCTAGCGCACCGCAGCTTGTTAGCCGAGCCGCGCAAGCGGCCGGGTTTTTTCTTCTTAGCCGGACCGCGCTACGGGTGGCCGGTTTTCCCTGCATCGATCTGGTAACAGCAACCTACCCGAGAAGATCCCTCGCTGACGCGTGGAGTTAGGATGGATCAGCCATTCGGTGAGGTGCTACAGGATCGAAAGGCTTGTGTGTTTCTTCAATAAACGACCGCCGCTGATTTCACCCGATCCACACAATGTCCGGATGGGGCACTAGAATGATGGTAGTGGCACTAATGGCAACCTTCCATCCAGTTCCAACTCGGACTGGAATCGTTCTATCTGCCACCTCTCAACCCCATCTCGACGGAGATTCGACGCCATGAAAGTGCAGCGATCCAGCGATGTTCCCCTTCAGGAAGTCCAGATGGAAGGGGCAGCCAAGTGCCAGGTGCGATGGCTGGTCAGCAAAACCGATGGTGCGCCGAATTTCGCGATGCGGCAATTTGAATTGCAGCCGGGCGGGCACACCCCAAGGCACCATCACCCCTACGAGCATGAAATCTACATTCTCGAAGGGGAAGGTGAGGCATGGGAGGGCGATCGAGCGCATCCGATGAAGGCGGGCGATGTCCTGCTGGTCACCCCGGATGAGGTCCATCAGTTCCGCAACACCGGTTCTACCGTCCTCAAGATGCTGTGCCTGATCCCTAACTCCGCCGATAACCGCCCGCTGGGTCAGCGACCTGAGTGCAGCCAGGTTGCCCCGGCTCCCGCTAGCGCCTCGGTCCCTCTGCAGTAGTGCCGATCCGGAACGGACCGACCTGTTGCGGCATCGGGAGGGAGAGCGATTTTGGGTGATGTGAAGCGCGACGATCTGGAGAGATTGCGGGAGGAGATCCGCAAACACGATCGGCTCTACTACGTCGTTGCGCAACCGGAAATCAGCGATCTGGAATACGATCGCCTGATGCAGAAGCTGCTGGACCTTGAGGCATCGCATCCCGAGTGGATCACGCCGGACAGTCCGACGCAGCGAGTCGGCGATCAGCCGGTCGAGGGATTGCGCCAGGTTGCCCATCGCATTCCGATGCTGTCGATCGACAACACCTACGACGAAGAGGCGCTGCGTCAATACTTTGAGCGGGTGGAGAAACTGCTGGCTGGGCAGACCATTCGCTGGGTGGTGGAATGGAAGGTTGATGGCGTCGCCGCATCGCTTCGCTACGAAGAGGGTCGACTGGTTCAGGCTGTGACGCGAGGCAACGGCGAAGTGGGAGATGATGTGACCCACACCATCCGCACGGCAGCCGGCGTCCCGCTCCATCTGCTTGGCGATGCCATACCGCCTGTGCTGGAAGTGCGAGGCGAAGTCTATATGACCAACAGCGACCTGGTGGAGCTGAATCAAAAGCGAACAGAGCGTGGAGAAGCACCCTTCAAGAATACGCGGAATGTCACCGCAGGAACGATCCGATTGCTGGATCCCCGTGAGGCGGCGGAGCGACGTTTGAGATTTCTATGCCATGGCGTCGGCGAGTGTGAGGGAGTCGACCTGGAAGACCATCACAGCTTTCTGCAATTGGTCACGCGGCTTGGCATTCCGGTAACTCCCGGGGTCGCTTGCCTGGAGTCGACCGAGCAGGCGATGGTGCATTGCCGACAACTGCTCGATCAGATCCAGGACCTCGATTTTGAAGTCGATGGCCTGGTGATCAAGGTCGATTCGTTCCAGCAGCGAAAGGCTTTGGGCTCGACGGCCAAAGCGCCACGCTGGGTCATTGCGCTGAAGATGGAAAAATACGAAGCTACGACGCGAGTCGATGCGATCCGGGTTCAGGTAGGCAAGACCGGTACGATCACGCCGGTGGCCGAACTGGAACCGGTGCTGTTGGCGGGGACGACGGTCAGCCGATGCAGCCTGCACAACGCCGAGGAAATCGCCAGAAAAGATATCCGCGTCGGCGATGTGGTGGTGGTGGAGAAAGCGGGCAAGATCATCCCGCACATTGTGCGCGTCGAGAAACATCTTCGAAGCGAAGCCTTGCCAGTATTCGAGTTTCCGACACGCTGCCCCGAATGCCAAGCCCCTCTGGCGCGCGATCCCCGCGGCGTCTACATCCGCTGCACCTCATCGGCCTGCCCCGCTCAGTGGAAACAGCGACTGCGTTTCTTCGCCTCCCGCGACTGCATGGACATCGAAGGTCTGGGGGACAAACTGGTTTCGCAGTTGGTCGATCAGAAGCTAGTCACCGACTTTGCAACTCTTTACGGGCTGCAGGAGAAGACGGTCGCCGACCTGGAACGCATGGGCGACAAGTCAGCTCGGCAACTGATCGATGGCATTGGGCGAAGTCGGCAGGCGGGGCTGGCCCGTGTGCTGCATGCCCTGGCGATTCGGCATGTCGGCCAGCGGGTCGCTCAGGTTCTGGCCGATCGCTTCCGGACGATCGATTCCCTCCAGCAAGCGTCTTTGCAACAACTGGGTGGCACTCCCGAGATCGGCCCCATCATCGCGCAGAGCGTCTACGATTATCTGCATGGGGAAGATGGGATCGAAACCATTCGGCAGCTGCGCCAGGCGGGGGTGCTGCTGGAGCAGCCTGAAGGATCGGTGCAGACGGGGGAAGGACCCTGGTCGGGCACCACCTGGGTGGTCACCGGAACGCTGGCCAAGTACTCGCGAGAAGAGATCCATCGGCAGATTACAACGTTAGGAGGCAAGGCGGCTTCCAGCATCTCCAAGGCAACCAATTTCCTGGTTGCCGGCGAGAAGGCAGGTAGCAAGCTGGAGAAAGCAAGCCAACTGGGGGTCCGCGTCCTCAGCGAGGAAGAGTTCGAACGGATGCTGCGGGAGGCGACCGGCGGTGACGTAGCGACCGATCCGGAGCGATAATTCTTTCGGGATCGCGGGATTCGGAGCCCATGTAACGGAATGGAATCCTGGAACCGCCACCAGGATCCTCCACCCTACTAACCATCGTAACCGACGCGTCAGCGAGGGATCTTCTCGGTTAGCCTGTTGCCAGATCCAAACAGAATAACCCGGGCCGCGATCGCAAGCCAGCCAACCGGATGCACTGGGTATCGTTCAGGGTCCGCTGATGAATTTGCGGAAACACTTCGCCATCTGCCGTAACGCCGGAATTAGGATATTGCTATCTTGTCGCACTTCGTGGCCGAAGTCTCTTGGAGAGCCCGAACGACTCCATTTCCGGATAAAACAGAGAGTCGAGCACCAGTGCCCGGCGGGGGCAGAAGCTAGACGAATCCAAAGACGCGCCGGAATGGAAATGGCGTTCCGGTTGACTGCATGCGAGAACAGTTGCCAGCACCATTTCCGCCCGTTGATTACAGCAGTTTGGGGTGATTCCCTGGCCGGGAGATTTTGGAATGATCGAACTGTTTGGATTCGGCAAAGATTACGGCGAGTTTCGCGCGGTCGGGGAGCTGAACCTCAAGATCGAAGCGGGGGAGATGTTCGGCTTCATCGGCCCCAACGGAGCGGGCAAGAGCACCACGATCCGCTTCCTGGCAACACTGCTCAAGGCGACGCGTGGCGACGGCACAGTCAATGGTCACTCGGTCAACAACGATCCGATGTCGGTGCGCCGTAGCATCGGCTACATGCCGGACGATTTCGGAGTCTACGACGGGATGAAGGTCTGGGAGTTTCTCGACTTCTTCGCCGTCGCCTACAAAATCGGCCGCACGCAGCGCAAGCAGGTGATTGGCGATGTGCTGGAACTGCTGGACCTGACGCACAAGCGAGATGACTTCGTCAACGGACTTTCGCGAGGGATGAAGCAGCGGCTGTGCCTAGCCAAGACGCTGGTGCATGATCCGCCGGTGTTGATTCTCGACGAGCCGACCAGCGGATTGGATCCTCGTGCGCGCATCGAGGTCAAAGCATTGCTGAAGGAACTGCGGCGGATGGGCAAGACGATTCTGATCAGCAGCCACATCCTCTCCGAGCTGGCCGACTGCTGCACGTCGATCGGCATCATCGAACGGGGTCAGCTATTGATGCATGGCCCGATGGATCAGGTCTATCGCCAGCTTCGCCGCGACCGCACGGTGGAGATCCGGTTCCTGGAAAATCAGGAAAAGGGAGTCGAAATCCTGCGCAGCAACCCGCATCTTCTTTCGTTGGAGATCGACGGCAACAAAGTGACCGCTGATCTAGAGACCGACGACGTCGGCATCGCCGATCTTCTGGACCGTCTTCAGGACGCTGGAGTTCGAATGCGTTCGTTTTACGACAAGGACCCGACGCTGGAAGATGTCTTCATGAAAGTGACCAAGGGGCTGGTGACCTAGGCGGCCCGTTGTATTCATGTCATTGGGAACCGAGCTTCTTCTTGGCCGAGCTTCTTCTTAGCCGAGCTGCGCAAGCAGCCGGGTTCTTTTGCTGCATCGAGTTATCCGTCATGCGCCGCACCGACCGGACGGCTTGCGCCGTTCCGCTTGGATTCTCAGGTAGCACCCAAGCGTGGCTTTTTGGCCGGGTCC